>AGIF02000001.1:2432878-2736988 GCA_000227505.4 gamma proteobacterium HIMB55
CAGCGCCACATTGTGAAAGACGGAACGATCGAACAGCAGCTTATGATCTTGGAAAACCACACCAAAATCTCGTCGGTATGCCGCGACACCCGACTCTCGGATTTTCGAAAGTGGTCTGCCGTTCACGGAAACCTCGCCCGAGGAAGCGCGATCAAGTAGGAGTAAAAGCCTCAGTAACGTACTCTTGCCAGCACCCGAGTGCCCGGTGAGAAAGGCCATCTCCCCACTCGCCATATTAAAGCTTAGATCGATAAGCGCGTCGCGCTGATCAAACCGTTTCCCCACCCGGTCAAAGACGAGATCCATGCTCAGTTATCCAACGGGGTTAAACAACGCATCGACGAACTCATCAGCATCGAATGGACGCAGATCCTCCACGCCTTCTCCAATACCGATAAAGCGAATCGGCCGCTTGATCTGTTCACCAATGGCGAAAACCACACCACCCTTTGCTGTGCCATCAAGCTTAGTCAACGCAATGCCAGTGACACCCACGCAGGCGTCAAATTCCTTTGCCTGTGCCACCGCGTTTTGTCCCGTGCCTGCGTCTAGCACCAGTAGTGTCTCGTGAGGCGCAGATGAATCTGCCTTTTTGATGACGCGAACGATTTTCTCCAGCTCCGTCATCAGATGCGCTTTGTTATTCAATCGTCCCGCTGTATCTGCGAGGAGTACGTCAACATTGCGCGCTTTTGCCGCGCTCAGGGCATCAAATAATACTGATGCACTGTCTGCGCCCGTATGCTGCGCTACCACGGGTACATTGTTTCTCTCGCCCCAGGTTTGCAACTGCTCGACCGCCGCGGCCCTGAAAGTATCCCCAGCCGCGAGCATTACCGACCTTCCCTGAGACTGATAACGGTGCGCTAATTTGCCAATCGTTGTGGTTTTACCCGCCCCATTTACGCCAACTACTAAGATAACCAATGGACCCTCGTCGGGTTCTTGAAGATCAGTAGCGTCAGCCGCCAACGTCTCGACAAGGAGGCGCTTTAGGGTGGTCATGACCGCCTCGGTATCAACAGCTGTGTTACGAGGATGCGCTGCTATCAAGCGGTCCATAATGACTTGCGTTGTGGCAACACCAACGTCGGCCATCAACAACTCGGTCTCGAGCGCTTCTATAACATCGTCGTCTATCGTAGCCCGCACACCAAGCGCTGACTCTAGACCCGACATGAGTGATTGACTCGTCCTGCCAAGGCCCGCCGTCAAGCGGCCAAACCATGATGTCTGCTCAGACTCCCGGTCTTTTACTGCCTCGTCTTTGGCAGTCAGATCAGACGATTCTTGCGTCTCTTCCTTCTGCTTCCGTCCAAACCACTTCATATTATTTGAGCTTCCTATCATCGCCGCGCACGTGATCGGCGCTATGCTATGGGAGTTTACCATCAGGTGCCTGCATCATGAGCAAAAGTCGAGCGCGGCATTCCGCGAACCAAGTGAGGATTATTGGCGGGCAGTGGCGTGGAAGGAAGTTGAGCTTTCCAGATGCCGATGGACTGCGTCCCACCGCAGATCGCGTCCGAGAAACCCTCTTTAACTGGTTAGCGGGACACATTGCGGGCTCAAGATGTCTGGATATGTTTGCGGGCTCGGGCGCTCTGGGCTTTGAAGCCCTATCAAGAGGCGCCAGCCACTGCTGCTTTGTCGATCAAAACACCGCTGTGCTAAAGCAAATTCAAGCCAACTGTGAATTACTATACGCCACGGCTAAGAGTGAATTCTTATTCGCCGATGCGAGCAAGCCGATAGATGTTGCGGACACGTTCGATATCGTATTCCTGGATCCACCCTTCAAAGGACCTGCACTGGAAGCATGTCTCGACTGGCTCCTGAAAAGTCCCTTACTAAAGTCTGACTCATTGATTTACATTGAGACCGCAAAGAACGCCCCCTGGCGGAACGAAGCCCTCGACATTATTAAAGATAAACAGGCAGGCGACGTCTCTTTCAAGCTGGCGCAACTACGTTAGTTCGATTTGTCCTCAAGATTTGGGTTGTGTAGTCTCGGCCCGAAGAGAGTGAGAGCAGCTGTTATGCGTAACGATACGATTGTTTACCCTGGAACGTTTGACCCTATCCACAAAGGGCACGTAGACCTTGTCGAGCGGGCAGCCAGCTTGTTCGACCGAGTCGTTATCGGCGTAGCAGATAGCGCAAAAAAACAACCGCTTTTCTCAACCGAGGAGCGTATTGATCTCGCAGAGCGATCTTTTGCTCACCTCGATAATATCGAGGTAAAGGGTTTTTCTGGCCTGTCGATTCGTTTCGTTGAAGATCAAGGCTCAAATTGTGTGCTTAGAGGAATTCGTACGACGGCAGATTTCGAATTCGAATATCAACTTGCCAATATGAATCGCGCCATGAACCCCAACTTTGAGAGTATCTTCCTCACACCCACAAACGACCTGTCGTATATTTCATCAACGTTGGTTCGTGAGATCGCTTCGATGAACGGCGACGTCGAAGACTTCGTAACACCCGTTGTACTCGAGGCGCTAAAAGCAAAATTTTCGGCTAACGCTGGCAGCTAGGACAAAAGACCGTTGAACGATTGGACTGCCGTATCTCTCTAAGCGTTTGATCTTTGCAGCGCTTACAGGACTCTCCCACACGGCCATAAACCTGCAAGCTCTGGGCGAAGTACCCTGCTTTTCCGTCACCGCCCACAAAATCCCGCAACGTTGTGCCACCCACCTCGATAGCCGTCGCCAACACCTGTTTGATGGCATCTACCAGTAACTCGTAGCGGGCTTTACTGATTTTATTTGCAGCACGATCCGGCCTTATTCCCGCCATAAAGAGCGCCTCATTTGCATAGATATTCCCTACGCCAACAACCACTTTCGCATCCATGATGAAATGCTTTATTGGCGCCGAGCGCTTTCGCGATGTTCCATACAAATAATCAGCGGAAAAATCGGTCGAGAGCGGTTCGGGGCCGAGGTGATCAAGGAGCATATGCGAGGCATCATCCAGCCAGTGCATGCTGCCGAACCGTCTTGGATCGTGGTACCGGAGCAAAAAACCACTATCGAGCCCTATGTCTACATGGTCGTGCTTGCGCGGTTCTTCCTTTTCCGTAACAAGCCGCAGTGAACCAGACATGCCTAAGTGAACAAGAAGACTTCCATCTTGAAAATCAATGAGCAGGTATTTAGCGCGGCGCCGGGTCGCAAGCACTCTTGCGCCCTGTAGTCGCTGTTCCAAATCACTGGAAATAGGCCATCGCAACCTTCGGTCACGAACCATAACCGACGTCACCTTGCGCCCAACAACGTGAGGCTCAATGCCTCGTCGTGTTGTTTCTACTTCTGGTAGCTCTGGCACCTATTTCTCTCTCCACATCTTTTTCACATCACTTATCGTGAAATCTGCTTTGGAAAATACATGTCCTAAAACGTCCTTCAGCGAATCCGGCAGCGCTACAAAAAACATAGCTGGCAGGCAAAAAAAACCCCGGCAATGCCGGGGTTTTCGAACTGCTTTGCACTTACTTGATCTTACCTTCTTTGTAGATCACATGCTTACGCGCAACAGGATCGTACTTCTTCATTTCCAACTTATCAGGCGTTGTACGCTTGTTCTTGTCAGTCGTGTAGAAGTGGCCTGTGCCCGCCGTTGAATTCATTCGAACTTTTTCACGCATCGCTAACTACTCCTCAAACCTTTTCGCCGCGGGCACGAAGCTCAGAAAGAACTGTTTCGATTCCACGCTTATCGATGATTCTCATACCCTTGGGTGATACACGCAGAGACACAAAACGCTTCTCCGACTCGACCCAAAAACGGTGATTGTGAAGGTTAGGCAGGAAGCGTCTGCGAGTGCGATTCTTCGCATGCGAGACATTATTGCCCGTCATTGGGCGCTTACCTGTAACTTGACATACTCGCGACATCTGTCTGTCCACCAAAAAAAGGAGCGGCAAGATACCAAAGGCCTTGAGCTTAAGCAACACGAAGAGTTACACAAATCCTAAGTTTCTGAGGCTTTCGCAACGCCCCGAAGCGACGATTAAGTGATCTGCCAGTGCAATATCGACGAGCTTGAGACATCTTGCCAACTTCCGTGTCGTCTCGATGTCAGCTGCACTTGGAATAAGCGAACCGGACGGGTGGTTGTGCGCCACCACGATCGAGGCTGCCTGGTGCGACAAAGCGCGCGTTAAAACGACCCGTGGATCTACGTACGCGCGGTCAATCGAGCCGACGAATAGGGTCTCACTGGCAATAAACTCGTTCCTAGGGCCTACAAACACTGCCATAAATGTCTCCCAAACCCGCCCATCCAGCGCTTCAACAACATAACGCTGAAGCTCGGCCCACTGTATTCCATCCTGATCGCCTTCCAAGCACTGCTCTGCCATAAGAGTTTGTAGGTGAAGCAAAGCTTTAAGTCTTAGGCGCCCTGTTTTAGTGACTACCGGATGGCTGAGCTCACCCTCGGACAGCCTCCGAAAAAAACCGCGAAGCGAAACGGAAGATGGGCAGCTACGCAACAACGTTTCCGCAGCAGATACAGAAATGCTCAGAAGATCAGCGATGAGTAAAATACGCACATGGTCATTTCTCAAAATTCACCCATAGGCCATCTATCGATTCATTGGCCCACGACAAAGGGCAGTGGCGCAGTTCGTAGTCACAAACAATTTTCCGTTGAAATTGCATCAAGCCCTCTAAAACGTTGGCCTGTGGGAAGTACTACCAGTCCAGACCAGTAGGATTCATCGCGAGTGGATGCTACCTTTGGCATCAAGTTTCTCCCTTGCATTGGGCAAATGACACGACTTTTAAATCGTAATTTCATCATTGGTATAACCGGTAGTATTGCCGCGTACAAGGCTGCTGAAATCACTCGTGACTTGATTCGTGAGGGAGCTAATGTGCGAGTGGTCATGACAGAGGGTGCCTGCGAGTTTATTACGCCACTGACAATGCAGGCGCTCTCGGGCAATCCTGTTCATACCGGACTACTCGATACCGAAGCAGAAGCAGCGATGGGCCATATCGAACTCGCACGCTGGGCAGATTCGATTGTCGTTGCGCCGGCTAGTGCAGACTCTATCGCTCGGCTTGTGCAAGGCAGAGCCGATGATCTTTTGGGCGCATGCGTCCTAGCGACCCCAGCACCTATATTTGTCGCACCCGCAATGAATCAAGAGATGTGGGCGAAAGCGGCAACCCAAGAGAATATTGGCGTTCTTCGAGAGCGTGGAATAGGGATTCTAGGCCCAGATTCAGGCAGCCAAGCCTGTGGTGATATTGGCGCTGGTCGCTTACTTGAACCAAGCGAGATTGTTGAATCACTCATCAGCAGCTTCTCAAACGGTCAGCTTGCAGGGCGTCACGTCGTCATTACGGCAGGCCCCACGCGAGAGCCGCTATGTCCTGTCCGATACCTGAGCAACCGAAGCTCCGGCAAAATGGGGTATGCATTAGCTGAAGCCGCTTTAAATGCAGGTGCTCGCACGACGCTCATTTCGGGACCGGTCCATTGTGAGGCCGCGCCAGGTGTTGAAGTCGTTCAGGTGGAAACCACAGAAGAAATGCTCGAGGCGAGCATAGCCGCGGGAGATGGAGCAGATATCTTTATCGGTGCCGCCGCCGTTGTCGACTTCAAGCCTGAAACAGTAGCAACGCAAAAAATAAAGCGCGCTGGATCCGAGAGCATGGAACTGAAATTGGTTTCTAATCCAGACATCATCGCCACGATAGCGACCTCAGATGCGAGACCTAAGCTTGTGGTCGGCTTTGCCGCAGAAACGAACGATGTGACGGCCTATGCACGTGACAAGCTACAGCGAAAAAACCTGGATTTCATTTTTGCGAACGACGTAAGTGATGAAGCGATCGGTTTTAATAGCGATAGTAATGCGGGGACGCTTATTAGTGCAGACAGTGAGATGGCGATGGCTATGTCGTCCAAACGTGTTCTTGCAGAAACGATTATCTCCGAGCTCGCAATTCATCTGGCAGAAAAATGAGCACCTCATCAGCCCCGCCAGAAGGTCATATTTCAGCCGCTGGTAAAGGTTTGGGGTTTACTTCTCTCGTAGGCATCGCGCTTGCTTTTTTACCCCCAATCTTCGCACTGATTTATTTGAGTACTGGTCTGTCATCTTCGGAGGAGGACTCACTTTTCCAAGCCCAGGCGAATAATGCACTTGAGCAACGTACGACACTTATCGAATCCGAGGTTGCGGCCATAACCAATGGACTGGAGAAAGCGCTGGCCAAAGATTTGAACGCGAGAACACCGGAATCAATCGTTCATCTCATCCCCGGCGGCACTGAATTACAGCTCATTCCGCTGAGCGATATGGGTGTTGCGAGCCTCGACCCAACAGACTACGGGCTTACCTCTCTAGTTTTGCTCGACCGCGTGCGCAAAACCTTTGAAAGCGGCAACACCGGGCTTGAGGTAGTCACGCAGGGAGAGACGCATAAGCTCGTAGCCGTTGCTCGTTTTACCCGTCCGAATAATCAAGGTGTTGCGATCGTCTCGCTGGATGAATCTATTTTAGAGCGGTGGGTCAGTAAGGCCCCTGTCGGCAAGTTCGCGTTGTGGCAGACCTTTGCCGACTCACCGAGCATCCAAATCAACCCGTCAGACAGCGACAACATTTCCAATTTAAGTGCCACAACCAGTCGGGACGTCAAAGGAACACCCTATGTCTTGGGTCTTAGTGTCGACGCATCAAAAATGCCTAAGGCACCCGCACTCTCGTTTTTGTTTTGGCCCCTAATACTTGCTGGCCTTGGCGCCAGCTACTGGGTTTTGTTTGTGCAGAGACGCACCGACCTGGAGGGTGATGTGAAAAGCATCCTCGAAACCGCGGATTCTCGCGAGACCGTCATCCTAAAGCACGCCGAACTATCGCCGCTTGCTTTCACGTTAAGGCAGCTCGCGTCCAACAATAGAAGTCGAATGCGACGCTCAGAGGCAACCACCGTTGAAAGTCGGGCTAGCCAAACCCCAGTCGGATCGGAAGACGAAACAGAGCTCGCAGACCTAACAGCAACTGCACCCGTTGCGAGCGAGTGGTCGATTTGGAATGGGTCATGGATTGGGATTACAGATGCTGAGGGAGAGGCAGGAGAGCTCGATGCTCTCAAGAAAATGGCTTTGGGTATCGCGGGCCTCACAGCACGCTCTTCAGTAAGGTCCTTTGTGGTGTCCTTCCTTGGCGGGGAAGCAGAGGCGCGTGCAAAAACATCTTTCATTAAAGCACTGCTATCGGAAGGCGTTGACGTCATTGATATCGGGTTAGTACCGCAACCAGTGGCACACATGGCAACACACAATGGAACTTCATCAGGCGCAGCCCTAATAATCCAGCGAGATGAAGATGGAACGCTAACGGTTGGAGCTGTTTACAACCGCCAGTGGGCTGAAGAGAGTTTTTGGCAAAAAGTAACGGCCTTGTCGAACGAGCCCATTGCAACCTCATCTAACGGACGAAGCATCAAACTCGAACTGATCGACGATTATTGCGATCGCCTCTCCGCTGATATGGCAATGGCTGAAGAGCTCCGAGTAAACGTCTTATGCGATAACCCGGTGACATTGGCCATCGCCCAGGAGAGCTTGGAAAAGACATCCTGCGAAGTTCGCACTATTCGGCTTGATCCTGGCTTTACTACCCAAGAAGCACAATCACTCGTTACTGATCATGAGGCGAGCCTCAGCTTCATATTCAACAGTCAAGCTTCGCGGCTCACCGTCCTAGACGAGCACGCGAATCGCATGCGCGACGACCATATCTTTATGCTTCTGAGCCAAGACGCACTCGCACGACATCCAGGCAGTGATGTCATTGTGGGTAATAAGAGTTCACGCTCGCTGCCCTCGTTCATCACCTCTTGTGGCGGGGCCTCAAAGATGGTCAACGCCATACCCCATTCTCTTCAGCGCGAGATAGCTGATACTGGAGCGATCATCGGAGGGGATTGCGATGGTGCTTTTTATCTGCGCGACCGGTGGTTTGGGTCGGATGATGCAATCTACGCAGCCGCGAGGCTCACAGAGATCGTCAGCAACGAAGGCGCACTAACAGACTTAATTGCCTCGCTGCCGGAGACATCGCTCAAGGTATTGCCACTTGGTGATAACAGTCCTTTGCACGCTGCTCTATGGGCACTTCTCGCGGAAGAGGCCAATTTTGCAGGTGCTCGCGTTTCACGAGAGAATGGCATACGCGTGGACTTTGCGGATAGCTGGGTGCACATCGATGATGCTGCATTAACTAATAAGCCAACATTGAGAATTGAGGGTGACGACGATGACTGTCTTGCCCGGCTCGAGGGCCTTATTACCGATCTTCTATTGCGCGGTTACCCTGAGCTTAAGATTTCATTTTCTTCACTTACGTGATGACCTTTAGGAGCCCCTAGGCTATGTCATTAAACAGAACGGACGCAGAGCAGTTTGCTCGAGTCCTCACGGAATCGCTGCCCTATATCCAGCGATTTACCGGTAAAACAGTGGTGATTAAGTTCGGCGGCAATGCTATGACCGATCCCGAGCTTCACGAGAGCTTTGCTCGTGATGTTGTCCTCATGAAGTTGGTGGGTATGAATCCCATCGTTGTCCACGGAGGAGGCCCACAGATTGGGCAGCTGCTTAATCGACTAGGGATTGAATCGAGATTTATCGGCGGAATGCGAGTGACCGATGAGGAAACCGTAGACGTTGTCGAGATGGTGCTCGGTGCCTCAGTCAATAAAGAAATTGTCGATAGTATTCATCGAAACGGTGGCCGCGCGGTGGGCATCACCGGTAAGGATGGCGAGCTAATAAGAGCTAGGGCGCTCACTGGGCACTTGCGCCAGGAGGGTGCCGAGGATATTGGTCTGGTCGGGGAAGTAGAGAGTGTCGATACGGACATCCTGACCATGCTCGCAAACAGTGACTACATCCCTGTCATCGCGCCGGTAGCCGGGGGCGCTGATGGCCTTACCTACAACATCAATGCCGACCTTGTCGCGGGTAAGCTGGCAGAAGTGCTGCAAGCAGAGAAACTGATGTTGCTGACTAATGTCACGGGCCTTTTGGATGGTGACGGAAAAACGCTAACCGGACTCACTACGCAGCGCGTGGACGAACTCATTAACGATAAGGTAATCACGGGCGGTATGCTCCCGAAGGTGCGATGTGCCATGGACGCCGTGAGAGCGGGCGTCACCAGTGCTCACATCATCGATGGACGAGTACCCCACGCTACTTTGCTAGAAATCTTTAGCGATGAGGGCATTGGCACCTTGATCACAAACAAGACGATGGGTACGGTTGAGCGCCCATAATCGCAATTCCACATACGCACTGGCGGACACAATGCCCAAGAAACAAAGCGGTCGAAAAGAGCAAATCCTTCAAACACTGGCAGAGATGTTGGAGTCGAGCCCAGGAAGCAAGATCACTACCGCAAAATTGGCGAGCAACCTGGGTGTATCCGAGGCCGCTCTGTACCGCCACTTCCCGTCGAAAACGCGGATGTACGAATCGTTGATCGATTTCGTCGAAGACACGCTTTTTACACGTATCACTCAAATTCTCAGCGAAGAAACCAAGCAACTAGCGCGCTGTAAAAGCATCCTTACCCTGTATTTGATTTTTTGTGACCGTAACCCAGGCATCACCCGTATTCTTAGTGGGGATGCGCTGATGGGCGAACACGAGCGACTTCGTGACCGCGTTAGTCGGGTTTACGATCGCATTGAGACTCAATTGCGCCAGTGTTTGCGAATGGCTGAACTGGAAGAAGGCTGGAGAACAGCGATACCGGTTAACACCGCGGCAAACATGTTGCTGGCGACCGCGGAAGGAAGAGTTGCCCAATTCGTGCGGTCAAATTTTTCCCAATCACCCACAGATGGCTGGGAAGATCAGTGGTCAATTGCAACCGCCGCAATTGGTGTCGAGGTGCCCAAAGGTCAATAGCCTAGCGCAATAGAACGCCCATTAAAGGCGACTACTTCTCACGAACTGCCCGATCTCGGCTAAGCGATCTGCGTAATACAACCACGTCTTGCAACTGAGTAAATCGGTCTCGGTCGCGATTGTAATCCTCGGTCACAGCAGAAACTTGGCCCTCGCGCTCTTCAATAGAACGTCCTAAAGACGCGATCTCTGACCTCAGGGTATCAATCGCAGCTAAATCCTGCTCTGGTGCTGTCTCGCCACGACGTTCAACGTCGGCAAGTCGGCTAAGCGCAGTTTCTAGTCGACCTCTGGCTACCCGCTGATTGCTTGCCAAAATCGACAGCCGAATTTTAAGTTCACGCAATGCCCGATCACGGGCTGCATCAATATCCTCAACAGTGCTGTAGCGCAACAGCAAAAAACGATCCCACTCGGCCAGTCGTGCGCGCTCCGCCTCTGCGCCTCGCTTTAGCCGCTCGACAAGATCTTTGTCATTTAACTCGGAGCTACTGAGCTGGCGTGGAACAACTTCGATAACTTCGCCTTGCGAATTTAATACCTCATAACCCCGACCGGCGAATTTGGCAGGCACATGCCAATCTACAACAGTACCGCCCTCGTTGTTCTTGTAACGGTATAAGTTATCGGCAGTGGCAATCGAGCAACTGACTAGCGCCAATACCAAAGCAAGTCGCTTAGACACCATATTGCTCACGGTAAGCATTCATCTTCTCCAAACTAGCCTCCAGGCCGGATTGGGAGCCAAGCCAATCGATAATGTCGTGCATGTTAATGACCGACGTCACCGTCAAGCCGAGTGTGGCTTGAACCTCCTCGACAGCCGATTGCTCCCCCACACCGCGCTCGCAACGATCAAGGCCGATGACAACACCCACCGGATTTGCGCCATGTTCTCTGATGAGATCGACAGAATGACGAATCGCTGTCCCGGCTGTAATCACATCATCAACAATCAGAATATCGCCATCCAGCGGAGCGCCCAGCAAGATTCCTCCCTCGCCGTGTGTTTTTGGCTCTTTCCTATCAAAGGTGATCGCAAGGTCTTTGCCGTGGCCTCTTTGCAGTGCAATCCCGGCCGCAGTCGCCAATGGGATACCTTTATAGGCTGGACCAAAAAGGCCATCTAGGTTGTCCAACATTGGCAATGCTGCTTGGGCGTAACATGCACCCAAAGTCGCCATCGCCTCACCTGTTGAAAAGACGCCTGCGTTGAAAAAGTAAGGACTGACGCGGCCAGATTTCAGCGTAAATTCACCAAACTTTAGCGCCCCAAAACGAATTGCCAGCTCGATAAACTGATGTTTGCTTTCTGATTCCTGCATCAAAACGCTCCACTCAAACGCAAATATAAAATGGTAAAGATTTAACCTAGCGGTGTCCGGAAGTTTTAAGTCACGAACCAACTGACGTAGTATACCTCTGTCGGTAATTGGGAAACAGAAATGAAGGTGTTGTCACTTGTGGTAGATGGCCTCGAGCGCGCTCGTGAAGATGGGCTCGTGCCATGGGTATTTCAACAAGGTGCCGACGTTGTCTGCTTACAAGACACCCGCTGCTCTGAATACTCGCTCACCTCGAATGATTTTTTTCCAAGCGATTATCACGCGTATTTTGCTGATAACTACGATAATCACCGAATCAATGGCGTGGCTATTTACTGTCGCGAGATGCCAAAAGCGATTATGTTTGGCTTGGGTTTTATGGACTACGATCCACTGGGCTTGTATATCCAAGCAGATTACGCTGAATGCAGTGTAGGCAGTATTTTGGTGCCTTCATCGAGGTCAGAAAACGCCGCACAAAAGATGCATTTTCTTAACCAGTTGAGCGGCCACCTGCAGAAAGTGCGTAACAAAAAGCGTGAATTTATTCTCTGCGGTGGTTGGGAACTCGCCTGGCAACCCAGAGACGCAGAAGAATCAGGCAACCGACTCGATATCCCCGGCTTCAGCAGCGAGGAACGAGACTGGCTAGGTTCGCTATACAGAGCTGGGTATACCGATGCCTTCCGACAAGTCGATCATGAGGAAGATGACTTCGCGTGGTGGCCTGAGGGCGATGACAAGCCAGGCCTGCGGACGGATACCCACATTATCTCGGATGGTTTAGCCGAGAGCGTTACAGCTGCTTATGTCGAGAGCGAGGAGGCCTTCTCCAGTCACGCTCCCGTGATTATCGACTACGATTTCACCCTATGAAGAGGCAAGTGCAGCTACTTGAGCTGCATGCAGCTCAGTGCCTGCAGCCTCTGCAAGATCTAACAATGCGTTCAATTCGCTCCGACTGAACACCTGCTCTTCCGCTGTACCCTGCACCTCTATTAGACCTCCATCAGCTAACATAACAATATTCATATCGCTGTCAGCGGTTGAGTCCTCAGGGTAATCAAGATCTAAGACTGGCGTGCCTTGCCACATTCCCACCGACACCGCAGACACCATGCTCTTAAGTGGGTCGGTTTTTAACTCGCCTGCACGCTGCAGGGCATTGAGAGCAGAAACCACTGCAACACTCGCGCCAGTGATAGCAGTTGTCCGAGTGCCCCCGTCGGCCTGAAGCACATCACAGTCAATGGTGATCGTTCGCTCACCCAGTTTTTTTAAGTCAATGCTTGCGCGCAGCGATCGGCCGATTAGCCGCTGAATCTCAACAGTGCGTCCGCTTTGCTTTCCCCGGACAGCTTCTCTATCGACTCGGGAATTCGTGGAGCCGGGTAGCATGCCGTACTCGGCCGTCAACCAGCCCTGTCCTTTACCACGCAAAAACCCTGGAACCCCCTCGCTAATAGAGGCAGTGCACAAAACGCGCGTATCACCGAAGGACGCGAGAACACTCCCCGCTGCCTGCTTAGTAAATCCCAGTTCAAATGATACTTCTCGCATTTGATCGGGTCGTCGGCCACTGGGTCTCTCACATGAAGTTGCTGTCATTTCTTACCTTTTTCTTGAGGGGGTCTATCGCAATAGATGTTCCCGATCAGTCTACTTGATAGACTTATCACTTTGTTAAACGCTGGAGTATTACATGGCACAAAGCATGACAGGCTTCGCCAATCACACCACCACCTTGGGCGAGTGGAAGCTGTCATTTGAGTGCAAATCTGTCAACAGCCGCTTCCTGGACATAACACTGAAACTTCCCGAAGCGCTGAAGACAACTGAACCGCAAATCAGGCAGGCGATTAACAACGCTTTGTCGAGAGGTAAAGTCGAGCTGGCTATCCGACTTGAACGTGACGACAGTGCACCTGAAGCGCGAGTCAACGCGGAGAAGCTTTTAGAGCTTGAAAAAGCGCTAGAAACTGTTCGAAACACATTGCCTTATGTAGAGGCACCGTCGGCACTCGATGTGTTGCAGATACCAGGCGTCTGGGTGAGCGAAAAAACCGATACTGAACGTCTTGTTGCCAGCTGTATGAACTGCGTGCCCGATTTGCTGAGCGCATTAGTTGCCCATCGCAAATCTGAAGGCGCGCGTCTCGAAACGATGCTGAGAGAGCGATGTGTCGCGATCTCAAAAATAGTTGCCGCCTATCGTGGGGAGCTCCCAAAGCTCAATACCGCACACCAGACCAAACTCCGCGAGCGAATTATTGCGCTTAATGTTGACCACGATGAGAAGCGACTCGAAGAAGAACTGGCCTATCTCGCTAATAAGTCCGATATCGCTGAGGAACTCGACCGACTTGAGGCACACATTGAGGCAATATACGAATCTCTTCAGAGCAATGAACCCTGCGGTAGACGCCTCGATTTTCTAATGCAGGAGCTGAATCGAGAGGCAAATACGCTCGGCTCTAAAGCAGCTTCGCTAACCACGACCAACACCGCAGTAGAACTGAAAGTACTGATAGAACAGATGCGAGAGCAGGTACAAAATCTTGAGTGAGACAGAAAAATTCAGCGGACAACTCTACGTAGTCTCAGCCCCGAGTGGTGCGGGAAAGACATCGCTCGTCAAGGCACTTGTTGACGGTAACGACGACCTCGCAGTCTCAGTTTCCCACACGACACGGGCTAAGCGTCCGGGCGAAATCAACGGCATTAACTACCACTTTGTATCAATCGCTGAATTCAATGATCTCAAAGAGCGAGGTGGCTTTTTCGAGTGGGCACAGGTATTCGATAACTTTTATGGCACCAGTAAGCAGGGTGTAATCGAGCAGCTGAATCAAGGCATGGATGTCATTTTGGAAATCGACTGGCAAGGCGCTGCTCAAGTGAAGCAACAAATGCCGAACGCTGTGGCTATATTTATTCTACCGCCCTCCACAGCCGCATTACGCCAGCGCCTAACCGGGCGGGGCCAGGATGACGAGAGTATTATCGAGAGACGAATGCAGTCAGCGCGAGATGAGATCTCGCACTATGGTGACGCGGACTATGTTGTCTTAAACGACCAGTTTGAAACCGCGCTCAACGAGCTGCAGACTATTATCAAAAGCCAAAGATTGACTCAGCACCACCAGTCATTGCGCTTGACCTCGGTCATTGATGATTTACTGGGGTAACAGCGCAAGACCAAGTATCGACAACTACTGCGTGCAGCCGATATACTGCGCGCCCATTTAATTTCAGGAAGTCCGCATGGCACGCGTAACCGTTGAAGATTGCCTAGACAACGTCGATAACCGATTTGAGCTCGTACTATTGGCCGCCAAGCGCGCTCGACAGCTGAGCACGGGCGGTAAAGATGCGCTCGTAGAAGTCGATTCAGACAAGGCAACCGTTCTAGCACTTCGCGAAATAGCTGAGGGTTTGATCACACCCGACGTGATGGCGCGCGAGCACGAGCTCGAAGCGGAAGAAGAGTTCGCTGCGAGCTTCGAGACACCCGTACTCTAAGCAGCCCGGCCAAGGCCTAAAAGCTAGGACTCGTGTCAACGCCGCTGCAAGCATTAGGAGCCTCACTCACCGACGTATCTCGCCGGTTGCGGCTCCAAACAACCTCACGACCCCAACTCCTTCCAACGCACAATCAACGGCAGTCCTTGACTGGCTTTGAGGATGTGCTGAATACCTACTTGCCTTCAGAGCAGGTGAGCACCATCAAGCGCGCGTACTACTACGCTGAGCAGGCTCACTATGGTCAGGCGCGACGCACGGGTGAGCCCTATGTAACGCACCCTTTAGCGGTCGCCACCGTGTTGGCACGGATGCATATGGACCACGAAAGCATCATGGCGGCGCTGCTGCATGATGTCATTGAAGACACAGGGGTTTCCAAGGAAGACATACGAACGCAGTTCGGTGAAGAAGTAGCCGATCTGGTCGATGGTGTGAGTAAGCTCACCCACGTCGAATTTGATAGTGCAGAGATAAAGCAGGCCGAGAACTTCCAAAAAATGGCGCTGGCCATGGCGCGAGATATTCGCGTCATCCTCGTGAAGCTCGCAGATCGACTGCACAACATGAGGACTTTGGGCGCACTCAAACCCGAGGCCAAAAAACGCATCGCCAACGAAACACTCGATATTTATGCGCCGATAGCAACCCGTCTCGGTATGAACGAAGTGCGCATGGAGTTTGAGGATCTCGGCCTTCGAACGCTGTATCCGATGCGAGCAAGACGAATCGAGGCGGCGCGCGAAGCCGCGCGCGGTCGTCGTAAGCAGCTCATTGAGGACATTACGGAGCAACTCGAGCAAGCGCTCACGCGCGACCACATCGAAGGCAAGGTCATTGGGCGCGAAAAACACTTGTATAGCATTTATTCAAAAATGCGAGAAAAGCGAAAGTCCTTTTCCGACATCATGGATATCTTCGCTTTTCGCGTCATTGTCGACGATGTAGATGCTTGCTACCGCGCACTAGGTGTCGTTCATTCACTGTACAAGCCCGTACCGGGCGAATTTAAAGATTACATCGCCATCCCCAAGGCAAATGGCTATCAATCACTTCATACCGTGCTTAGAGGCATGCACGGTGTGCCGATTGAAATCCAGATTCGCACTCGCGACATGGAAGATATGGCCAACAACGGTATTGCTGCTCACTGGCTTTATAAAAGCAGTCAGGACACCGCCAATATTCCACAAATGCGCGCTCGCGAGTGGGTTAAAGGTCTGCTTGAGATGCAACAAACGGCGGGTAACTCACTCGAATTTATCGAGAGTGTCAAAGTCGACCTTTTCCCAGACGAGGTTTATGTCTTTACACCTCGTGGCGAAATTATGGAGCTTCCCAAAGGGGCCTGTGCCGTTGATTTCGCTTATGCAGTTCACACTGATGTCGGCAATCGGTGCGTCGCTTGCCGAATCAATAACCAATTGGCACCACTGTCAGAACCACTTGAAAGCGGCGTGAGTGTAGAGATCGTTACTTCACCGGCAGGCAGGCCAACGCCCTCATGGCTTAACTTCGTCGTGACTGCACGTGCGCGGTCTCAGATTCGACATTTCCTGAAACAACAGCAGCATGAGGACTCGGTCGCGCTGGGGCAAAAACTATTAACCAAAGCTGTGGCCGCACTCTCGCCCGATGACGTTATCGACAACAGCGCCATCAAAGCTCGCGTTGAAGAGCATTACCCAGGATCCGACTATGAGACTATTCTCACTGACTTAGCGCTAGGTAATCAGTTGCCACAAGTTGTCGCAGCAGTGTTACTGGGCCAGTCGGGCGCATCTTTAGAAAACGACCAGAGCGCGATGGAGATCAAAGGCACCGAGGGCTATGTTCTGGTCTATGCTAAGTGCTGCTGTCCACTACCGGGCGATCCCATTGAGGGTTTCCTTAGCCCCGACCGTGGTTTGGTTGTGCACCGTGAGAACTGTCGAAACCTCGACGATTTACGCGAGCAGCCAGAACGCCTAATGCCGTTGCGATGGGACGATCAGATCGAGGGCACCTACCCCGTTGCTTTGAGAATTGAAATGGCGAATCAGCGCGGCATGATCGCCACTCTAGCAACAAAGCTTAGCGCCATTGGCCTAAATATTGAGCGGATCTCCGCGCAAGATGAGTCGGTGCACTTCTCAAATATCATTATCGAACTACAGCTCAACAGCCGGGTTCACCTGGCTCGCGTCATGAAACGGATTCGCGTTATGGAAGGTGTCCGCAAAGTCGTTCGTTGCAGTCGACGCTAATCACATCACAGCTTGATCACCACAGGTAAAACCATGAACAATCGCGCAGTTATCAGCACAGCAGCCGCCCCATCGGCCATTGGCCCTTACTCTCAAGCGGTAAAAGTGGGCAACACCGTCTGGATATCGGGTCAAATCCCTCTAGACCCCGAAACGATGGAAATTGTTGCTGGCGGCATCGAAGCAGAAACTCGACAAGTTTTTGCAAACTTACAGGCGATTGCAGAAGCCGCTGGCGGTAGTCTGGATAACTCAGTAAAAATCAACATTTCACTCACCGACTTAGATAACTTCCAAGTCGTCAACGGTGTGATGGCCGAGGTCTTTAATGAGCCCTATCCGGCGCGCGCCTGTGTGCAAGTAGCCGCTCTCCCCAAAGGCGTGCAGGTTGAGATCGAAGCCATTCTCGCTATTTGATCACTCGATTTTTCAACGCCCGTTTTTGCAAAAGAGCGCCGCTTTGATGAGCAACTAAGCGCCAGGCTGCGTGAGTGCTTTGCTTAACGCTTCTCTGTAGCCCTCACGGAAGCTCGGGTATCGAAGCGAAAAACCTAATGCTTGTGGCTTGGCGTTACTGACTCGCCTGTTAGCGCGTGGCTGGTTATCTCGTTGCCCGACTGGCTCGCGACCAAGCTCGTGAAAACACCAAGCCTCCAGCTCCCCTGTCGTCACCGGAGTATTGTCGTTTAGGTTAAGCGTCGCGGGCAGCCGCTGACCCTGAAGATCACGTTTTATCAGCTCAGCAATGACACTCGCTGCGTCGTCTCTATGAATCCGGTTGGTAAAGCCGCTGCCGACCCGTGAGGACAGGCCCTCGAGTATCGGGCGCAACATAATCGGATTCGCGCCGTCGTAAAGACCACTTGGCCGGACTACTGTGGTGATCGCGTGGCGTCGAAAGCACGCCTCTCCTGCAAGCAACGCATCGACAAATGGATCTCCCGCCGCCAACGCCGAATCCTCATTCACCCAGCCGCCAGATCGCTCTGCATAGACCCGCGTTGAGGATACGAAGATGGCTCTTCGAGCATTGCTCAACAAGCTTGCTCCAGCAATATTCTCCGCAGCTCTTGCATAGCCCTGCTGATAACCTGCGATATCACGACTAGCGGGCACCGGCGTAAAAATTAGGTAGTCGGGTTTAATTTCAGCGGCTTTTGCCAGGCCGTCGAGCGGTCCATAGTCGCCATAAACGCCGTGGCTCAATGCGCCGGGTAAGTGCTCAGGACGACGCGACACACCGATCACGTCAGCGATTTCCAAAAGGTGAGGCAGGGCACGTTTAGCGAGATCGCCAAAACCTATGAACATTACTGTTGGAGTCTTCACCTGTGTACCTTCGTCCCGCTATTATCAGAAGGCAAGGTAACCGAAGCTCACTGTGTCGAACAATATTCTTCAACTGCCACTCCGACAATTCAAAGGCGTTGGCCCAAAAGTTTTCAGCAAGCTTGAGTCCATGGGACTTAAGTCGGTTGAGGATTTACTGTTTCACTTTCCGCTCAGGTACCAAGACAAAACTCGGCTTACATGCATAGGTGAACTGAGAGAGGGAATCGATGCAGTAGTCAGAGGCACAATACGCGCCTCAGGTATTGCCAAAGGCCGCAGACCCACCCTGATTGTAAAAGTAGATGACGGTACCGGATTAGTAACGTTACGTTTCTTCCATTTCCGTCGTGCCCAAGCACTTCAGCTGAAAGTCGGCGACACCATCACACTCTTTGGGCAGCCGCGGCTCGTGGGAGGTGCCCCCGAATTTGCGCATCCTGAATACGCCGTTGGCGAACGCGAACCACAACTGGAAGAGGCGTTGACGCCAGTCTATCCGGTTACTGAGGGTATGGGTCAATCCACCATGCGCAACTTGACGCAGCAAGCCCTCACCTATCTGACCCAGAACCCACCCGAAGACCTCCTTACAGACCTTCCTAGTGACAGCCCATCGATTGCAGAGTCGATCAAGTTTCTGCACCGACCACCGCCCAAGGCTAATATCTCAGCCATTATTGCTGGCAAACACCCCGCACAACTGCGTTTGGCACTGGAAGAGCTTGTTGCACATCAGATATCACTGCTGTCGCGACGTGCGCGAACACATCAAAAAATAGCCATATCTGTAAAGTCAAAGGGGACGCTTGCTTCGGCTATTACGGCTGATCTCCCCTTTGAGCTAACGGCGGCTCAGACGAGGGTCTGCTCAGAGATCTTGGCCGATCTTTGCAAATCGACGCCGATGCTGCGTCTACTACAAGGTGATGTTGGCTCCGGGAAAACGCTTGTCGCTGCTTTAACGGCGTCACATATGGTTGAGGCAGGACATCAAGTTGCCTTGATGGCACCGACGGAGCTGCTTTCCGAACAGCATTTTTCTGGCTTTCAGAAGTGGTTCGAGCCTTTGGGAATAAAGGTTCTCTGGCTCACCGGACAAATAAAGGGCAAAGCGCGAAAAACAGCGCTTGAAAGTATCGAAGCGGGTGCGGTGGATATCGTTATTGGCACACATGCCTTATTTCAGGAAACGGTTGCCTTCAACTCCTTGGGGCTCGTACTTGTCGACGAGCAACACCGTTTTGGCGTCAATCAACGGCTCTCACTCACACAACGAGGGTTAAACGAAATCACCCCGCACCAGCTCACGATGACCGCTACACCCATTCCCAGAACGCTCTCGATGGTGGCCTATGCTGATTTGGACTGTTCGACGATCGACGAGCTACCTCCGGGTCGCAAGCCCATAACAACCGTGCTGATCGATAACGAGCGCCGGCAAAGCGTTATCGAGCGTGTTGGAAACGCCTGCCAACAAGGCCGACAAGCCTACTGGGTGTGCGCACTGATTGAAGAGAGCGAAGCGCTGGACGCCAACGCTGCAGAAGTTACGGCAGAACAACTAACCGAGGCGCTTCCCAATCTACGAATTGGACTTCTTCATGGTCGTATTTCTAGTCAAGAGAAGGCGGCAATAATGGCCGCTTTTGCTAATGGCGACTTAGATATTTTGGTGGCCACAACAGTTATCGAAGTGGGCGTCGACGTTCCCAACGCCAGCCTAATGATCATTGAGAACGCCGAGCGATTTGGGCTCGCCCAGCTTCATCAACTGCGAGGTCGAGTGGGGCGCGGAGCCGTGGAGAGCCATTGCTTGCTGATGTATCAATCACCGCTCAGTCAAACCGCTCGCGATAGGCTGACGGTTATGCGCGAGTCTCAGGATGGTTTTGTTTTAGCGGAAAAAGACCTTGAGATCAGAGGACCTGGCGAGGTATTGGGCACGCGACAAACCGGCGTTTCCTCGTTTCGCGTTGCTCAATTACCCGAGCACGACTATTTATTGGAGGAGGCGCAAGCCATGGCTTCGAATATCGTGAGTACAGACTCAGCTCGCGCAGATAAAATTGAGCAGCGCTGGACGCGCACGCTCGAGGCTTTTGCACATGTTTAATGACGATCGTAGTTCTTAATCACTACCAACAGCTTCTTGCAGTCGCTTTTTACAGCTACCATTCGTCGCTATTGGTATAGGCTTTACATCATGACTGCGCTCACATCCGGAAAGTTCGCTGCTTTGCTACGCGTTATGCGTTTTGACAAGCCGATCGGTACGTACTTGCTCTTAGCACCAGCGCTCTGGGGACTGATTATTGCCTCATCAGGCTTCCCAACTCTGTTTCTTTTTATCACTTTTGTCGTCGGCGCCTTTATTATGCGTTCAGCAGGCTGCACGACCAACGACTTAACCGACCGAAACCTAGACGGATTCGTTGAACGAACACGCGACAGACCGTTGGTCACAGGCGAGATATCGGTGTTTGAAGCGATGAGTTTGCTGGTTTTACTCCTCGCCATTGCACTTTGGTTAGTCGTCCAGATTAATTGGCTGACAGTTCAGCTTTCAGTCATCGGTGCCATGCTGACAATCATTTATCCCTTTATGAAGCGGATAACCCACTTGCCACAAGTTGTGCTGGGAGCGGCTTTCTCCTGGAGTATTCCGATGGCCTTTGCCGCAGCACAAAACCAGTTGCCCATAGGCCTTTGGTGGTTATTTGCGGCAAATCTGTTGTGGGTGGTTGTCTACGATACACAGTACGCAATGGTGGATCGCGAGGATGACCTTGAAGTTGGCATCAAATCCACTGCCATCCTCTTCGGCGAGGCGGATACGCGAATCATCTTGTTACTGCAGCTATTTTGCTTGATTTGCTTTGTAGCGACGGGTATCAGCTTCGATCTTGGCGCCATTTATTACCTCTCCATAGCCCTGGTTGCCAGTCTATTTTTGCGCCACCAACAACTTATTGGAGATCGATCACGCGAAAGATGTTTCCAAGCATTTAACGAAAGCAAATGGATTGGCCTCATCGTGGCTGCAGGTTTGCTAGGACACTTTGCTGTACATCCCGTATAAGCATTGATGCAAACAAACCGGTAGCCGCGTGGAACTTCAAATTTTTCCGAATGTAACAGACCTCCCCTCTGATGCATGGGCACAGGCATTTTCATCGGGCTATCCCTTTCTAAAGCACGGATTTTTGGAAGGACTGGAATCGTCGGGCAGCACTAGCGGTAACTCAGGCTGGCAAAACTGCCACCTCATGTTAAGCGAGGGTAATGCGCCGCTGGCAATGGCACCTGGATTCCTCAAGAGCCATAGCTACGGTGAATACGTGTTTGATTGGTCGTGGGCGGATGCTTGGCATCGAAGTGGTCTTGAGTACTACCCCAAGCTTGTGACCGCTGTTCCTTTCACGCCGGCCAGCGGTCCAAGGATTTGGACCAAGGAAAACGCTAAGCACGCGCTACCCAGCTTTGTTGGCGCTGTCACCCACTGGTGTGAGTCAGAGAAAATATCGAGCTGGCATATCCTATTTCCGGAGGAAGAAGCGTCACGCGAATTAGCTGATCTCGGCTTGGTTCAACGAATGACCACACAGTTTCATTGGTTTAACCGTGGCTATTCCTGCTTCGATGATTTTTTGAGTGAATTTAATAGCCGAAAGCGCAAAGCACTCAAAAAAGAGCGGGCAGCCATGGCCGCACAGAACCTCCGGTTATATACCAAAACAGGGTCTGAGATCTCAGAGGATGACTGGGCGTTCTTCTACTACTGCTATCAAACAACCTATTTGAAGCGCAGTGGCCACGAGGGCTACTTAACCGGTGGTTTCTTTACTGAGGTCTGTCCGTCACTGGGTGAAGACACCGTCATGGTCATCGCACATGAAGGCGAAAACCCTGTTGCCGCAGCCCTTTATTTTGTTGATAACAACACCCTTTACGGGCGGTATTGGGGCTGTTTAAAAGAATTCGATTTCCTGCATTTTGAGGCTTGCTACTACCGCGGTATCGAATATTGCATAGAAAAGGGACTCTCGCGTTTCGATCCTGGCGCTCAAGGCGAGCATAAGATTCAGCGGGGCTTTGAACCAACGCTGACTTATTCAAATCATTGGATTGGTGAGCCAAGACTCAAGGATGCTGTAGCTGATTTTTGCCGGCGAGACTGCGATCAGGTTCGCCGATATCGCGATGAGGCGGCGACACTACTCCCCTTTAAGCAGCAGAGCGCTTAAGACGGCGCTTCATCACGCAAGAAAACCCATTGATCACCCTTCGACTCTGCTTCGCTGTAGTAGTAACCAGCCTCGGCAAATGATTTTAATGCTTCAGGTTCAGTAATGTGGTTATCGATGATGTACCTCGCCATTATGCCGCGTGCCTTCTTCGCAAAGAATGAGATCATCTTGTACTGACCGTTCTTTAAATCCTTGAACTGCGGCGTAATGACGTCTGCGTTGAGCAGTTTAGGCTTCACTGCTTTGAAGTACTCGTTCGAAGCAAGGTTGATCAAGACGTCTGTGTTCGCATTGGCTAAATCGTCATTCAATGTGTCCGTTAACTGCGCACCCCAAAATTCATAAAGGTTTTTACCGCGTTGGTTTGCGAACTTTAACCCCATCTCAAGACGGTAGGGCTGCATGAGATCAAGCGGGCGCAAAAGACCGTACAGCCCCGAGAGAATACGCAGTCGATCCTGCGCAAAAGCGAGACCCTCTTCAGACAGCGTCTCTGCTTGCAAGCCAGTGTAAACATCGCCCTTAAAGGCAAGAACGGCTTGCTTAGCGTTGTCAGACGTAGACTCGGCTTGCCAGTTCATGAACCGCTCGTGATTTAAGTGGGCAATCTGCTCGCTTACGCCCATCAAGCTGCGAATGTCGTCAGGGTTAAGGCCCCTCGCGTCCTCGACAAGAAGCGCCGACTGATCCATGAACCTCGGCACGGTAGATGACTGAGTAATTGGTGCCGTTTCGTAATCAAGTGTTTTCGCGGGTGACAGTACAGTAAGCACGATGATTCTCTCTGCAATTGCTGTTCACTCGATGATAACCTTCAACGTCGTCTTGAGAAACGGGTTAACACAGTGAACTACTGGGCAACTTTTGCGCAGACCATCAACCACACTAATCGCGCAATTGGCAGTGGTGTTGCATATGCGAGTATCGCGATGGCGCTTGTCACCACTTGTGTTGTGATTCTCCGGTATGGGTTTGAGCAAGGTGCCATTGCTGCTCAGGAATCAGTGCTTTACCTGCATGGCACTCTTTTCATGCTGGGTGCTGCGCCCACCTTGCTCTCAGACAAACACGTACGCGTTGACGTCTTTTATAGGAATTTTAGTCCACGCCAGCAAACCTGGGTGAATACGCTTGGGCACACGTTATTCACGATACCTATTTGCCTCTTAATCATCTTTGGCTCTTGGGGCTATGTCGCTGAGAGCTGGTCAATCTTGGAGTCTTCACCCGAGCCTGGTGGTATCCCTGCAGTGTTCCTTTTAAAAACTCTGATACCCGCTATGGCCGTACTTCTGTTGTTACAAGCGATCAGTGCAATCATCAGTGGTCTAGTTGAGTTGTGCGAGGTGCCCACAAGTGATTGAAGGTGAGTTAGCGCTTGCTCTCTTTGCAAGCGTCTGTGTTCTGCTGCTTTTTGGTTTTCCTGTAGCACTTACCTTGGGTGGCACAGCATTGCTTTTCGCCTCGCTCGGCGTTATTGCAGGTCATTTCGATGCCAGCTTCGTCGCCGCTTTGTCGGGCCGAATCTTCGGCACGATAACTAACGAGACGCTGGTAGCTGTCCCCTTATTTATATTAATGGGTGTAACGCTCGAACGCGCAAAGATTGCTGAAGAACTACTCACGGCAATGGCGAATGCCTTGGGCAATCGGACCGGTGGATTAGGCATGGCGGTCATCATAGTGGGCGCGCTCTTGGCGGCTAGCACCGGGATTGTAGGCGCGACCGTCGTGACGATGGGTGTTCTTGCGCTGCCTTCTATGTTGCGCGCCGGATACGACCCAAAGCTTGCGACCGGACTCATTTGTGCGACCGGTACTCTTGGCCAAATCATCCCGCCATCAATTGCGCTTGTTCTGCTTGGTGACATTATGTCGACGGCCTATCAGCAGGCGCAGCTTCAAAGCGGCATCATCAATACACAAACTGTCTCGGTTGGTGATCTCTTCGTAGGCTCTCTCGTGCCCGGTATCGTGCTGGTCAGCCTTTATCTCAGTTATTTGCTCTTTGTGGGCTGGCGCAATCCTGCAAGTTGTCCGCCACCAGAGGACACGGCTGGAGCTGCAGATACGAGTGTTATAGGCGCGATTATTCCTCCACTTGCCCTGATAACCATCGTGCTTGGTTCAATCATCTTAGGGGCAGCGACGCCAACCGAGGCCGCGGGTGTTGGTGCTGTAGGCGCAATGATCTTAGCGGCCTACAAATCTGCACTCAGTCCGACCGTCATCAAAGAAATCGCGCGCTCCACCATGGAGACCACAAGTATGGTCTTCTTGATTTTGATTGGAGCAGCACTCTTTTCTCTGGTCTTTAGAGGCTTTGGCGGTGATGAGATTATCGAGGCTTTCTTTGAAAGCTTGGGTGGTGGACCGCACGTGGCGCTACTTATCGTAATGCTAGTCATGTTCCTGCTGGGTTTTATTCTCGATTTCATCGAAATCACCTTTGTCGTGGTTCCGATTGTTGCGCCCATTTTGCTATCTATGGGCTTTGACCCAGTTTGGTTGGGTGTGATGATCGCGGTGAACCTACAGACCTCATTCCTGACACCTCCTTTTGGTTTTGCACTTTTTTACTTACGTGGAGTTGCTGATGAATCGGTGGCAACGAGCGACATATACCGTGGCGTCGTTCCCTTCGTACTACTTCAGCTAGCGTTGCTCGCTGCGCTCTGGTTGGTTCCAGATATTGTCACTTGGCTGCCCAGCATGATGGGGCGTTGATCTAAGGTGCTACAGCAACAGTAAATGTGACATGAGACCTTAAGTCACGAACGCCATTTCCGGAGACAGCGATGAACCCCATTGATGAAAACCCAAGGCCCCAGGGTGAACTTGCACTGCAAACAGTTGCTATGCCTGCGGACACCAATGCCAATGGGGATATCTTCGGCGGCTGGTTGCTGTCTCAAATGGACATAGCGGGTGGCGTGGCGGCAGCGGAGGTTGCAAGAGGTCGGGTTGCGACCGTTGCCGTGCAAGGAATGTCTTTTCTAACCCCCGTTCACGTGGGTGCCGTCGTCAGCTGTTACTGCGATATTCTGGATATTGGTCGCAGCTCTGTCCGTGTCCTAATCGAGGTATGGATCAACTCCCAACATGACGGAGAACCCATCAAAGTGACTGAGGGTGAGTTTATTTACGTCGCAATAGACAACGCGAAGCGAACCCGGACTATTGGTCAGTAAACGAGATCGGCGGTAGCACTCGGTCTCTCGCGTTCAAGTACGCGCGCTCTGAGATTTCGTGATAGGTGCGCACACCATCGAGAAAGTCCTCATAAGACGCAGAAATCTTTGCCGCCATCGGGTCATCTTCCTTGAGCTTATCGAGCGCGATAACCGCATTACTGTGCAAAATATCCATCACATCATCCGGCAACGGGCGAAGCTTCGTCTCGTACTCGTCTAATAGGCTAGTCGGCGACGAATTATTGCGCGCAGTAAATTCATCCAGCATATCTTGATTCGTCGCTCTCGCAGCGCCTTCAACGATGGCTTGTAAGTCCGCAGGTAAGCGGTCGAAGGCTTCTTGATTCACGGTGAATTCGAGCATGGCGCCAGGCTCATGCCAACCTGGATAGTAGTAATACTCAGCAACTTCCATGAGACCTAAGGTACGATCGTTATAGGGCCCTACCCATTCGACAGCGTCGATGACACCCGTCTGCATAGACGTGTAAATCTCGCCACCAGCCAATCGGACAGAGGTCCCGCCAGACGCTGTAAAAACCTCACCGGCGAGACCTGGAATACGCATTTTTAAGCCCTTGAGGTCTTCGGCCGACTTGAGCTCGCGGTTAAACCAGCCCGCCATCTGAACACCAGTAGACCCACCCGCAAACGGTCGCACACCAAAAGGTGCATACAGCTCACGCCAAAGTTCCAGGCCACCGCCGTAGTGCAACCAGCCATTCATTTCCTGCGCCGTCATACCAAAGGGAACTGCGGTGTAGAACACAGCGGAAGGAATCTTCCCCTTCCAGTAGTACGAAGCGCCGTGTCCCATTTCAGCTACACCCTGTGAAACAGCGTCAAAGACTTCGAAAGGGGGCACAACTTCGCCGGCTCCGTAGACTCGAACGCTCAGTCTCCCGTTGCTCATTTCCTCGACGCGACGCGCAAAATTTTCAGGGGCGGAACCTAAACCGGGCAATCCTTTGGGCCAGGTGGTCACCAATTTCCATTTGATTTGCTCGGTACTCAATACTTGGGAGCCGTCGACTGCCACAGGGTCTTTTTGCTGCGAATCAAGCACCCAAAGGCCCAAGGTGCCAACCCACAAGAGTAGTAGACCAACGACGGCTATCGGTAGAACAGTTCTCTCTTTCATGAACGCCTCACAGTGCTTGCAGGTTCGCGTATTGCAAAACCAGCCATTTACTTCCCTCGGCGAAGTTTACCTCGATGCGCGCATTCGCACCGCGACCTTCTATATTCAAAACCATACCTTCACCGAACATTGGATGAAGGACGTGCTGCCCCAGACGTAATCCCGAATCATTCGAGCTCGCCGCGGGCTGTTGGAGTCTGTCTACTAAGGGGCGGGTCAGACCGCCATGAAGTCTGACCTCTTCAATTAAATCAGCAGGTATTTCTCGAACAAACCTCGAAGGGGTGTTGTAGGTCTCACTGCCGTGTAAACGACGACTCTCAGCGTAAGTAATTAGGAGTTTTTGTTGCGCGCGCGTAATCCCGACGTAAGCCAGCCGGCGCTCCTCTTCTAAGCGACCAGGTTCTTCGACAGACATACGGTGCGGGAAAAGGTTTTCCTCCAGCCCGGCGAGAATCACGAGTGGGAATTCAAGACCCTTTGCGGAGTGCAATGTCATCATTTGCACACTGTCCTCGTAAGGATCCGCTTGACTATCACCCGCGTCGAGGGCAGCACTGTCCAAAAATTGCTGTAAAGGAGAGAGGGTGTCGTCCTCGGCCCTGAAGGTTTTAGCCGCGGAAACCAATTCCTCGAGGTTCTCAACACGCGCCTGACCGCGCTCACCTTTCTCGGCTTTATGGAAATCAATAAGCCCCGTTCGATGAATAATGTGCTCCACCATTTCCTCGAGCGGAAGCTCTAGTGTCTCGCTATCAAGTTCGTTTATGAGCGCAGCGAAACCCGCCAATGACGAGCGAGCTCTGGCCGCAAGCAAGCCTCGCTCCTGCACCAAACCAATGGCTTGCCACATGGAGATACCGTTTTCACGCGCCACAGCGCGAAGCTCATCAATGGTTTTACTGCCAATGCCACGGGTTGGCGTGTTTATGACACGCTCGAGCGCTGGGTCGTCACCGCGACCGATCATCAATCTCAGATAGGCGAGCGCGTTTCGAATTTCGAGACGCTCATAAAAGCGTTGACCACCGTAGATTCGATAGGGCAAACCCACACGGATCAACGCCTCTTCAATAACCCGCGACTGCGCATTCGAGCGATACAAAATAGCGCTCGACCGGCGCGTATTTCCCTCATCGGTCCATGACTGAATTTGCTCAACAATAAAGCGAGCCTCGTCCTGCTCATTAAAGCCCGCGTAAAGCTTGATGGGCTCGCCGTCGTCGCCATCAGTCCACAGATCTTTACCAAGACGTCCCGAGTTATGGCCAATGACGCCGTTAGCTGCATCCAAAATCGTTTTGGTAGAGCGATAGTTCTGCTCAAGCCTGACGGTCTGCGTATCTTTGAAGTCATGGGTAAAACGCTGGATGTTCTCGATCTTCGCACCGCGCCAACCGTAGATCGACTGGTCATCATCGCCGACGGCAACAACCGGTATTGCCTCGCCGGCCAGTACGCGAAGCCAAGCGTATTGAATCGAGTTCGTATCCTGAAACTCGTCGACTAACAAAATATTGAAGCGCTCTTGATAATGTTTGAGCGTTTCGGGAGATCGCAACCAGAGTTCGTGCGCTCGGAGTAAGAGCTCAGCAAAATCGACCAGACCACCACGCTGACAGGCCTCCTCATAGGCTTCGTAGATGCGCACCATGGTTCGCGTGTAAAGATCGCCCATTGGCGGGTCGATGTGCTTCGCTCGCAGCCCCTCATCTTTTTGCCCGTTGATAAACCACTGTGCTTGCTTTGGTGGCCACTTTGCGTCGTCTAGGCCCAGTTCTCGACAAACGCGTTTCACCAATCGAAGCTGATCGTCACTATCAAGAATTTGGAAATTTTGCGGCAGGCCTGCTTCTGCCCAATGCGTTTGAAGTAACCGGTGAGCAAGGCCATGAAAGGTGCCAATCCAAAGCCCATGAGTCGGTCTCCCCAGCATTTCCTCAATACGGCCTCGCATCTCCTTCGCGGCTTTATTGGTGAACGTCACGGCCATTACGGCGTAGGGCGAAACGCCCTCCGCGCGAATTAGCCAAGCAATCCGGTGAACCAGAACTCGAGTCTTACCCGAGCCTGCACCTGCAAGCACTAATTGATTGCCGCGCTCCGCAGCAACTGCCGATCGTTGAGCTTCGTTTAAGCCATCGAGAATGTCTGATACGTCCATTGTCACAGTGTACTAGAAACCGGGATTTACAACGTCACTCTCAACGCCATCAGCCCACCTTTCTGCTACTCTTTAATGGGGTTTGGGAGGTCACAGCATGGACGACAAAGACGACGACAAGAAACGCGTACTCACGCCACCCTCTGAGTGGGCTGACGGGATGAAACCAAAGTCATCATCCGAGGCTGAAGAAATTGACGAGAGCACGGACTGGCTTGAGGACGATGACTTCGAGGTTCCCCCTGAATCTGAACGCTCGAGTGATGCAGAGCCTTCTGCTGGTCAGGAGCCCGCAGCGGGTGAGGAGCCTTTAGCGGGTGAGGCACCCGAATCCGAGCCATCATCGACTTCAGACGCTGACGCAATTCTCACCGACCACGGCGAAGCTCAAGCCGAAAAATCAAGCAGCTCGAAGTTGCCCTGGGCGGTTGCTATCGCTGGGTTCGTTATCGCGGGGGGCATGGGCGGACTGTGGCTCGACGCTCAGGAGACTGCAAAAGCGGAGATTGCTGAACTTAAAGACACCATTAGATCGATGAAGCGCGCAGAAAACCAACAAACCAACCAAGACAGCGGTTTAATGGCTGACAACAAAGCCCTTCAGCAACAAATCGCTGCACTGCAGCAGCAAAACAACCAGCTTTTTGACGAAAACGAGGCCCTCAAGAACCGCGAGGCGGAGCGAGCGGAACGCGCGATATCGGCCTCGACCAAAGCAGAATCAGCAACGCCTGCAGCATCACCGAGCCCACA
The DNA here is from genome assembly GCA_000227505.4 of gamma proteobacterium HIMB55. Lineage (NCBI taxonomy): Bacteria > Pseudomonadati > Pseudomonadota > Gammaproteobacteria > Cellvibrionales > Halieaceae > gamma proteobacterium HIMB55. The sequence goes on from AGIF02000001.1 coordinate 2,462,746, forward strand.
AATGGAGGTGGAAACCACTGCACCACCCAGCCAGACGGGCGGCATCTGGTTCGTCAACCTCGAGAGCCACAAGAGCCAAGCGGTTGCGAATGAACGCTTAGCTTTGTTGCGCACAAAGTTTCGCAATATCAATCTCTCGATTGCGAGTGCCAACGTGAATGGGCAAACCTATTATCGGGTAAGAGCCACTGGCTATGCCTCGAAAGCAAGCGCAACAGCCGCGTCGAAGTCGATGGCTCAAACACTCAAGGACGGACCTTTTTGGGTGGGCAAAGACGGCGAGAAAGTCTCTCAGATGCCCGCCAAGACGGCTGCACCCGCCAAAAAACAAGTTGCCAAGCAAGCACAGCCAACCGCCCCAAAACCAACTGCAAGACAGACCGTGCCTAAACAGCCCATTCGGCTGCGATCTTTACCCATGCGCGACAACTGGTTTGTTTTCGTTGATACCTACGACAGTGGTCAGCGCGCTGACGAGGTTATTTCAACGCTCAATGACCAAGGGCTCGATGCAAAAGTAGCTGTTGAATCGCGCTCGGGCGAACTCTTTTACCGGGTGCAAATTGTAGGAATAGACAGCGAAGCAACCGGCAATACCATTGTCGCGCAGCTCAAGGCTGATGAATTCAAAAACGCGCGTTTACGAAAAACGGTCAACTAAATCCCGGTAATCCAAGGTTCCGGAAACCGATCGAGCATCATCTCCGTCTTTTCCGGTAGCTCACCCACGCCAAGCGACACCCACATAATCAAGAAAAAAAGAAAAATCACGACGCCTTGCCGACGGCTTTTTGAAATCCCCAGTCGCTGTGCATAGTGAAAGATCGGATCGGCAATGATGCCGCCTGCGATTGCGGTGATTGCCCAACCCAAATAAGGGTCATTCCCCCAAAAGGACTGTACGAAACCCGCGTATAGGAGTGGCACAGCCAAAACGAGATTCAACCATCGCGGCATTAGATAGGCCTCTTGCTCTGCATCACCCTAAGTTTTAAATCCAAACGTCTTGAGGTGCGGTGAGCTCAGACTTCGCATCGCCGGTGTTGACGACACCCGCAGGTTCCACTAACAGTACTTTCGCTTCGGAGGCAGCGTGTGGGCGGTGACGCATACCCTTGGGAATGACTAACATCTCTCCAGCACTTAGAACGACAGGGCCTGACTCCAGATCAATGGTTAACTGACCTTCAAGCACAATAAACGTCTCATCAGTGTCTTCGTGCTGGTGCCAGACAAACTCCCCTTGGAGTCGCACCAACTTAAATTGATAGTCATTCATTTCAGCAATGACTTTAGGGCTCCATTGTTCCTCGAAAAGAGTTAGCTTTTGATTGAAGTTGATCTTTGTTGGAGATGGTTGCAAAAGAGCTTCCCCCTACGACTAGTCACAGAATGGCCGGCTTACTGCATTCAGCCAACAGGCGCCCATTGGCTCGACTTTAAAACATAAACTGCCTTTGTCGGTGACTCAGTGTGACTGTAAACACCACCGAGTTTCTCAACAGCAGTTATTGAGCGCCTATTTTCGGGGCCTATATCGAAGAGAACCGATTCACAGAGTTTAAAAGCCCGTTCCAACATTCCGTCTTTGATCTCTCTGTTCGCAGAGGTACCCCAATGTTTCCGGGCGAGAAACGTAAAACCAATGCGGACGCATCGATCCGTTTCGTCATATCCGTAATACCGGGTAGAACCGACAACCTCCTGTGTAAGGCGCTCACGAATAACAAAGCAGCCAAGATCGTTAGCCAGTCCGTTCGCGAAAAACACGCTGAAAACATCCCTCTGCCAACGGTTTGACTCTGGATGCTGCTCCCAAATCAGTGGGTCGGATGCGACTGCGTACAGCGATTCGAAGTCAGATTCAGCGACGCCTTCTAACGAAAAACTCTGTGTATGAATGGGTTCTGGGAATAGATTAACGCTGGAAGGCATACGACCTCCATAGGAACCATACAAAAGGCAAACTTTGGATAATCGACCACAGGATTATCGCTTCCTTCGACTCAAGAAACGCCGTCAGGGCTAGCAGTGACAAGGGCGGAAAGAGGGCGAGCTTTTTGAAAAAGGGTTTAAAGAAATTTGTTAGATAGCCGTCAATGTCGAAGGCTCGCCGCTTCTCCTCACTCATGGTGTTATAGCCTGCGAGCAAATAACGCGCGTTCACCGGGGTGATGACGAAGGCGACGGCTAAGTACGAAAGCGACATGAAGCCAGTGGTGAGTAGTAACGTCGTATCCATGTCTATAAACACGTCCCCTATGTGTCGCTGGAGGGCTTCAGCATACTGAGCTTAGGCGTCGTGAAGCTCTGAAATCAACAGCGCTGCCTCACGTCTAATCTCAGAGGCATCAGGCCCGATAAGAGTCATGTGCCCTAGCTTCCTGCCTTTGCGGATACCTTTTCCGTAGGTCTGTACCAACGTTCGAATAGGGCCCTGAGGCATTTTCGCTGGAAGCGCGTCATCGAGAAGATTCACCATTGAAGCGGCTTCGGTGAATACTGGCTCTCTGACAGATTCACCCATGACACAGGCAACGTGTTGTGTAAATTGGTCTGCGCCTACGGCACCAATCGTCCAATGGCCCGTGTTGTGAACCCGAGGCGCGATTTCATTAACGATCAGTTCACCCTCCGTGAGGAAAAACTCGATGGCTAAAACGCCCACGTAATTCATCGCTTTGACAAGTCGATTCGCGTATTCAATGGCAAGAGCGGCTTTATCATCGTCGATCCCCGACGGAACAAAGCTACCGATCAAAATGCCGTCACGCATGACATTCTCAGTCATTGGATAGCAGGCTGTTTCACCCTGAGCGTCACGACCAATAATAATGGCGTACTCGAGATCGATCGCGATCTCTGATTCGGCGATAACGGGGTAAGCATCTTCGGGGATCACATCGAGAGATTCACGATCAACTCGCCACTGCCCACCACCGTCGTAACCACCCAAGGTACGCTTGCAGCGAGCATACTGGCCGGGCAATTTATCGATGGCGCTCGCCAGCTGATCCTTCGATGAAACCAATGACCAGGGCGAGGTTGGGATATCGAGCTTATCTAACATCGCCTTTTGCGTATCGCGCTCACGGAGCACCACGAGCGCATCGTAGTTCGGTGACAAGCCTACTTGCTCAGCCCGACGGAGCATGTCATCAGGCAAACTTTCGCGCTCAACGGTAATCGCATCACATTGATCTAGAAACTCATCGAGTTGATCGGGGTAATAAATGGGACCAAGGCCTGCGACAACAGGCGTCTCGTCTACACACATGTAGGCCACGCTAAAGCCAAGGCGATTAGCCGCCTCTCCAAGCATCTGGCTTAACTGACCACAGCCTATAATTCCGAGACGTTTTGACATGAACCTTCGCTCTTAGTCGAACGGATTGATCGGCACACCCGCAGATTGCGCCTCGCGGTAACGATCTAGTGCCTCACGAATCGCCGCATCCTCATTAGCCAGCATCGCCGCAGCGAACAGCGCAGCATTGATCGCACCGGGAGTGCCTACGGCGAAGGTCGCTACTGGGACGCCCTTAGGCATTTGCACAATCGACATCAGCGCATCAACACCCTGCAAAACGGTTGCATCAACAGGAACGCCCAAGACCGGAACCGGTGTCATTGCCGCAGCCATTCCAGGGAGATGAGCCGCACCACCAGCGCCCGCAATGATCGCTTTCAATCCTCGGTCTCTTGCAGATCGTGCGTATTCGTAGAGACGATCGGGTGTTCGGTGCGCAGAGACAACTTTTGCCTCATACGACACACCCAGCTCATCGAGCACCTTTGCTGCGTTCTCCATCACCCCCCAATCGGAGCGTGATCCCATGATGATTCCGACGGCGTTAGCCATGAGCTTCCTCACTTAGCGCGCTTAGTATGGTGCGCCAGAAAATGGAAACCGGCGAGTATACCTGAGAAAAAACGGCCTGTAGTGTCAAAACTTGCATCAAGAAAGACTGCTAGAAAGACGGCAACCATCTGCACCACACCAGAAACTGTCCCATAGGCAAGTGCTGACTAAAGCTTCTCGGCTAATTTAACATTTTGATGGGGGTCGGAAGGGTCGCCCAAACCACGTTTTACACCCTCAAAATCATTGGCGTTCTTGTTCTGGCTCATTTTCCACTTACCCTGAATATCAGTAACGACGACCTCTAAACCGACGATTCCTCGCAGTTGAGCGTCAACAAACAGCTCAGGCGCATCCGTTACTTGCCATGGCTGTATTCGGTCATTCTCGAGCGTATTGGTCGCGTGACTAACTTGTTTATACAGCCACTCGGGAGACTCGTGCAGTACAGGCTTTCCTCGCATCTGCACGATCTCATAGTTCCAGGTAGGTACCACGCGGTGATGTTCTTCTTTTGAGGGATACCATGATGGTGTGACGTAATTATTTTCGCCTTGAAAAACAACCAAGCACTCTTCGACCAACGCCAACTGCTTCCAGTGGGGATTGGCTTTGGCCATGTGCGATCGCAGGATCACTCGATCGCCATCATTGCTAAAGAAGAAAGGGAGTGGCGACGCTATGGGAAAAGCATTCTTCGCCAGTAAGTCGGGAGGGACTGTTTCTTTAGAGGCATTTACCTCCGAGGAGATGACTAAGCCAAGCGGGTAGGCTCTGACTAAGTCGGCGATCTTTTGAAGATCGTCTTCCTTAAAAAGTGTGGGTGTATACACGGCGCTTTTACTTTCGTACTCGCTTTTGAAAGAGCAGTCTAAGTTAACTTCTTATAAACGTTGTTAAGACTGCCCAAGGCAACGGTGGCCAATACGGCCAAAATTGGCACGACATTTTGCAGGTCTTCGACGATGGCCACCACCAATATGGCTGCTGCCCAAAAGATCGACTGGCTAATCATTAATTTTTTCTTCATGCCTAGTTCCCCCGCTTCAGATTTACTCGCGCCTTTTAGATCACAGCCCGTGATCAATCGGCTTTGTAGTTCTCATCCAAAACACCCTGCTGTTTCAGATTCTTAATGAGCTTTTCTGTTCGCAGAAATGCTAAGAGTCCAAATACGAATCCAAGAATTCCAAATGTTTCCATCGAAACACCCCATAGTTGACCGCTGGTTCTGTGGATGAAGCCGCATGAATCCACGCGAATAACAATCTATCGCTTCGAACTATAACTAAGGCTTCGTAAAGGATTACTCAACCGTGACTGACTTGGCGAGGTTACGAGGCTTATCAACATCCGTGCCTTTAGCAACGGCAACGTGGTACGACAACAGCTGTAAAACAACCGTGTAGACAATGGGGCCCGCGAGTTCGGATACCGACGGTACATCGATAACCGTAACACCAGGCCCGCTTTCATAAGCGACGGCTTGATCGGCAAACACGAACAGCTGACCGCCACGTGCTCTTACTTCCTCAAGGTTTGATTTCAACTTGTCGAGCAAATCGTCCTTTGGTGCGACAGCGACGACAGGCATCTTGTCATCTACCAAAGCCAGCGGTCCGTGCTTCAATTCGCCCGCAGGGTAAGCCTCCGCATGGATATAGGAGATCTCTTTGAGTTTGAGGGCGCCTTCCTTGGCAATCGGATGATAGACACCCCGGCCGAGGAATAAAGCGTGGTCACGTTGAATAAAGTGCGCCGCGGGCGTTTTGATCTTGGCGTCCTGCGCAATCGTCGCTTCAACAGCAGACGGTATCTCGGCAATTGCTTGCCTCACTAAGGCTTCGTCGAGCATGTTCTTAGATTGGCGACGGGCGATACAGGCCATTAGCACCATGAGAGCTGCTAGCTGGGTGGTGAATGCTTTTGTCGAGGCAACACCAATCTCAGGCCCGGCCTTGGTTAAGAAAACAAGATCGCTCGCACGAACAATCGCACTGTGATCAACATTGCAGATCGCTAGTTTGGCGAGTGCGTAATCATCTGGCAGGTGCTTAATCGCCGCCAGGGTGTCGGCGGTTTCACCTGACTGCGAAATTGTTACCACTAGAGTCCCGGGTAGTGCCACCGACCGCCGATACCTAAATTCTGACGCCACCTCTACCTGACAAGGCACACCTGCCAACGCCTCGAGCCAATGCCGCGCTACCAGCCCAGCATGGTAGCTCGTGCCGCAAGCAATAATTTGTACGGCTTGCACCTGATCAAATATCGCGGCTGCGTTGTCACCAAACAGACTGTCGTCGAGCGATTCAAAAGTAAGCGTTTCTCTCAGTCGATCAGGTTGCTCATAAATCTCCTTGAGCATGTAGTGCTCAAATTCGCCACGATCAGCTTGACCATCGCTGCCAGTGAGGCGCGTTTTTGATCGCTCGATGGACTCGCCATGCGCATTGAAGATATCAAAACCCGATGGCCTAAGTACGGCTAGATCACCATCCTCTAAGTAAACAAAGGTGTCTGTTACCTGACGGAGGGCGAGCGTGTCTGACCCAGCAAAGGTTTCACCAATGCCAACGCCTAATACGAGTGGACTGCCTTCTCGAGCAACAACAACTTCGTCCTCGTGCTCGGTATCCACTACAGCAATCGCGTAGGCCCCTTCCAATTGACCAATGGTCTGTCGAACAGCCTCAAAGAGTGAGGCGCCCGAATTAAGCGCTTTATGAACGAGATGAACAATGACCTCAGTGTCGGTCTGTGACTGAAATTCTACGCCCTCTGACATCAACGCCTCGCGAAGCGCAGCGTGATTCTCGATGATGCCGTTGTGGACTAAAGCCACCCGATCACCCGCAAGGTGAGGGTGGGCGTTCGCAGAAGTGGGCTCGCCGTGGGTGGCCCATCGTGTATGCGCGACACCGCGACAACCAACGATAGGATTCAGCGCGTTTGCGTCCTCTAGTGCTTGCACTTTACCCGAGTACTTATGGAGCTGAAGCGTCGAGTCGTTGTCGATAAGCGACATACCAGCGGAATCATAACCGCGGTATTCGAGTCGTCTGAGACCCTCGAGCAAGATTTCTGAAACCTCTCGTCTGGCAGCAGCTGCCACTATGCCGCACATATCAAACCTCTTTTCTTCAATTAATCTTTGCTGTGCTTTGTCGGGCGTTTCCAGCCTTGAATATTGCGTTGCTTTGCGCGCCCTACTGCAAGCTCTGACTCCCCGACTTTTGAGGTCACAGTTGAGCCGGCAGCAACAAAGCCGTTGTCTTCAACATTAAGCGGCGCCACCAAGGTGCTGTTAGAGCCAATAAACACATTTTCACCTAACTCAGTCCGATGCTTGTTAACACCATCATAATTGCAGGTAATGGTACCGGCGCCGATATTTGAGCCTGCACCCACTTCAGCGTCGCCAACATAAGCAAGATGGTTTGCCTTGGCGCCCTCACCAAAGTGACTGTTCTTAACTTCAACAAAATTGCCAACCTTGGCTTTGGCAGATAACTCGGCCCCGGGGCGTAATCGAGCGTAAGGACCGACTTGGCAATCAGCGCCAACGGACGCGCCCTCAATATGAGAGAACGAGCGAATGATTGCCCCTTCGCCAATCGCGCAATCCTTCAGCACACAGTTGGGTTCGATAACCGCACCGCGAGCGATTTGAACATCACCTTCAATAACCACATTAACGTCAATCGAGACATCTTCACCACAGTCAAGGCGACCGCGTAAATCAAAACGATGCTTGTCCGACAGTCTCACCCCACTTGCCATCAGTTCTTCAGCCTGTCGAAGCTGCAAAGACCGCTCGAGCGCTTCGAGCTGAACTCGGTCATTCACGCCTTGCGTTTCAATTTCGTCATCTGTCACGACTACCTCCACCGAATGGCCATCCTGCGCGGCTAAGCCCAGCACATCAGGCAAATAATACTCACCCTGCGCATTGTCATTGCTCACTCGGGACAACCAGTTGTTCAGATCTTGAGAATTAGCGGCAAGCACGCCTGTATTCACCTCGCACACTAGAAGCTCGTCTGAGCTCGCATCTTTTTGCTCGACTACCCGAGCGAATGCACCTGTGCCATCTCGAATAACTCGGCCATAGCCATGCGGGTTATCCATCGACGCGGCGAGCAAGACGGGGCCCGACTCGGCGGCGGCAACCACTCGCGCAAGTGTACTTACTGACAGTAAGGGCACGTCACCAAAGAGAACAAGAACGGTACTGCCCGTTTGGCAATGGGGTGCGGCAGCTAGCGTTGCATGGCCGGTTCCCAACTGCTCAGATTGGACATACGAAGTAACGTCGTCGGCTGAAATAACTTTGGACACTTGCTCGGCGCCATGCCCAACCACAACATGCAGTTTTTCGGCATCGATGCTGCGCGCAGTATCCAACACGTGATTGATTAAGGGCTTACCCGCGAGCGTGTGAAGCACCTTGGGTAATGAGGAACGCATGCGCGTACCGCGACCAGCGGCGAGCACGATTACTTCAAGCATAGTTAACTAGAGTCCAAAGCACGGGACTGAGAATGTCATAGCATTATGACAACTACTAGTTGTAATAGGTCTCAGAAAAGAACTGGCGACAAAGACGACGAAACCTTCGTTCAGCCGGAGAAGAAATGGCGCGGGCTTAGCGACCCGCGCGGTTTTTGAGCTTTCTCAGCGTTGCAAGCTGAGCCGCTGCCTCGGCTAGCTGTGCCGATGCGCGACCATAGTCCAGCTCACTGCTTTGATTGGCGAGTGCTTCTTCAGCTGCTTTTCGAGCTTCTTCAGCCGCCGCTTCATCGAGGTCATCACCTCGCACAGCAGTGTTCGCCAAGATCGTTACAACGTCGCCTTGAACTTCGAGATAGCCACCAGAAACGTAATAAACTTCTTCAGCACCACCTTGAGTGACTACACGGACCGATCCCGGCGTCAGGTTCGTTAAAAGCGGTGTGTGGCCGTAGGTAATACCAAGCTCACCGTCCGAGCCGTTGGCAACCAACAGCTCGACGAGGCCTGAAAAGATTTGAGCTTCTGCGCTAACGATATCGCAGTGAATGGTCAGTGCCATTTACGCCTCCGATTAAGCGCTCATTTTCTCGGCTTTCTCTACAGCCTGCTCGATAGAGCCCACCATGTAGAACGCCTGCTCAGGTAGGTGATCGTATTCACCCGCCAAAATGCCCTTGAAGCCAGTAATTGTATCTTTCAGAGATACATAGATACCGGGTGAGCCGGTGAAGACTTCAGCTACGTGGAAAGGCTGAGACAAGAAACGCTCAATCTTTCGTGCACGTGCCACAGTCATCTTGTCTTCTTCAGACAGCTCGTCCATACCCAGAATTGCAATGATGTCCTTCAACTCTTTGTAACGCTGGAGTACTGACTGGACACCACGAGCAACTTCGTAATGCTCGGTACCAATGATCAACGGATCGAGCTGGCGCGAGGTCGAGTCGAGCGGATCTACCGCAGGGTAGATACCCTTAGCGGCGATATCACGGCTTAGTACAACCGTAGAATCCAAGTGCGCAAAGGTGGTTGCAGGTGAAGGGTCAGTCAAGTCATCCGCCGGTACATATACCGCCTGGATCGATGTAATCGAACCTGTCTTGGTTGAAGTAATACGCTCCTGCAAAACACCCATTTCTTCAGCGAGTGTAGGCTGGTAACCCACAGCTGATGGCATACGACCCAGAAGTGCCGATACCTCAGTTCCCGCGAGTGTGTAACGGTAGATGTTATCGACAAACAGTAGAACGTCTCGACCTTCGTCACGGAACTTTTCTGCCATCGTCAAACCCGTCAATGCAACGCGAAGACGGTTGCCGGGTGGCTCGTTCATCTGACCGTACACCATCGCCACTTTCGACTCGTCCAGATTTTCGACGTTTACTACCTTTGATTCCTGCATCTCGTAGTAGAAGTCGTTTCCTTCACGCGTTCGCTCTCCCACACCCGCGAAAACCGATAGGCCAGAGTGCTCGGTTGCGATATTGTTGATGAGCTCCATCATGTTTACGGTCTTACCAACACCCGCACCACCAAAGAGACCAACCTTACCGCCCTTAGCGAATGGGCATACGAGGTCGATTACCTTAATGCCTGTTTCGAGCAGTTCCTCAGAAGCAGCGAGCTCCTCGTAGGTTGGCGCTGCGCGGTGGATCGATGAGCGCTCTTTCTCACCAATAGGACCACGCTCGTCAATTGGGTTACCCAAAACATCCATGATGCGTCCAAGCGTCTCAGTTCCTACGGGCACTGAAATGGGCGCACCGGTGTTATCGACTGAAAGACCACGGCTCACACCTTCCGAAGAACCCATTGCAATCGCGCGTACCACGCCATCACCTAGCTGCTGCTGAACTTCGAGTGTTAAGCCTTTATCAGTGATAGTCAGGGCATCGTATACCTTAGGTACGCTGTCGCGAGGGAACTCAACGTCAACAACCGCGCCAATAACCTGTACAACCTTTCCACTACTCATTTTTGAGTCCTCTGTGCAATTTTGCAGCGCATACTGATTGCGCTGCTATAAATCTAAGTTTGCGCTCTCGCGCTTATCCAATAGCGGCCGCACCGCCCACAATTTCTGAAAGCTCTTGTGTGATCGCCGCCTGACGTGCCTTGTTGTAAACCAACTGAAGTTCGTCAATGAGCTCACCCGCGTTATCAGTCGCATTCTTCATCGCGATCATTCGCGCTGCTTGCTCACAAGCACCGTTTTCGACAACCGCCTGATAAACCAACGCTTCGATATAACGCGCCAAAAGCCCATCGAGCAGCTCACGAGCGTCGGGCTCGTAAATGTAATCCCAATGGTGCGCATACTGTTCTTGCGCATCAGCTTCCAAGGGCAGCAATTGCTCAACTGTAGGCGACTGGGTCATGGTGTTAACGAAATCGTTAGAAACCAAGTAGAGCTTATCGATCGTGCCACCCACGTAAGCGTCGAGCATGTGCTTAACGGCACCAATCAATTGCTCAACTGTAGGCTCTTCACCAATATCTCGAACACTGGCGACAACGTTGCCACCAACAGAGCCAAAGAAAGCCTGAGCTTTCCCACCGATCAAGCACAAATCAACATCGTGCCCTGCGTCGGCATGCTCTTTCATCGATTGCAACGCGCGCTTGAACAGGTTGATGTTCAAACCGCCGCAAAGTCCACGATCTGAGGACACGATGACGTAACCTACGCGCTTTACATCACGCTGCTGCATGTACGCATGGCGGTATTCGGCCGACGCGTTTGCAATATGTCCGATGACAGCACGCATGCGACGGGCGTACGGCTTGCCCACCTCCATGCGGTCTTGCGCGCGGCGCATTTTACTCGCGGCGACCATTTCCATTGCACTGGTGATCTTCTGAGTACTTTGAATACTCGAGATCTTAGTGCGAATTTCCTTACCAGCTGCCATGGCGAATTACCAAGTCTGTGTTGAAACGAAGGTATCTAAACCAGATTTAAACGCCGCCTCGCGATCGTCGTTCCAGTTACCGTCGTTTGCGATTTCCTGCATCAGCGCACCGTGCTCGGCGTGCATGTAAGACAATAATGCAGCTTCAAAATCAGCAACTTTCTCGACTTCTACTGCTTTCAAGTAGCCTTCGTTCGCGGCGTAGAGCAAGAGGCCCATTTCAGCAACCGACTGCGGTGCATATTGCTTCTGCTTCATAAGCTCTGTGACACGCTCACCGTGCTCGAGCTGCGCCTTGGTAGCTTCATCAAGGTCAGAAGCAAACTGCGAGAACGCTGCAAGTTCGCGGTACTGTGCTAATGCTGTTCGAATACCGCCCGATAGCTTCTTGATGATCTTCGTCTGTGCGGCACCGCCTACTCGAGATACTGAGATACCCGCGTTCATCGCTGGGCGAATACCTGCGTTGAACATATCTGCTTCGAGGAAGATCTGACCGTCTGTGATCGAAATTACGTTTGTCGGTACGAACGCAGAAACGTCTCCAGCCTGAGTTTCAATAACTGGCAATGCAGTCAATGAGCCCGTTTGGCCTTTAACTTCGCCGTTAGTGAATGCTTCAACGTAATCCGCATTCACACGAGCAGCACGCTCGAGGAGACGCGAGTGCAAGTAGAAAACATCACCAGGATAAGCTTCACGGCCGGGCGGACGACGAAGAAGCAGTGAGATCTGGCGATAAGCAACGGCTTGCTTCGACAAATCATCGTAAATAATAAGCGCGTCTTCACCGCGATCACGGTAGTACTCACCCATGGTGCAACCAGCAAACGGTGCAAGGAACTGCATCGCAGCAGGGTCGGAAGCGTTAGCCGCAACAACAATCGTGTGGTCCATTGCACCGTGCTCTTCGAGCTTGCGCACAACCGACGCAACCGACGACGCCTTCTGTCCAACAGCAACGTAGATACACTTAATGCCTGTACCTTTTTGGTTGATGATTGCATCAACCGCAATCGCTGTTTTACCAACCTGACGGTCACCAATGATTAACTCTCGCTGACCTCGACCAATTGGCACCATCGCATCAATTGCTTTCAAACCAATCTGCACTGGCTGATCAACCGACTGACGTGCGATAACACCGGGAGCGATTTTTTCGATCGCATCAGTCATGGTCGCTTCAATAGCGCCCTTACCATCGATTGGATTACCCAAGGCATCGACAACGCGGCCCTGAAGCTCAGGACCAACGGGTACTTCGAGAATTCGTCCAGTACAACGACAGGTCTGACCCTCAGCGAGCCGCTTGTAATCACCGAGAACTACCGCGCCCACAGAGTCGCGCTCTAGGTTGAGTGCAAGACCAAATACATTGCCCTCGAACTCAATCATCTCGCCGTACTGAACTTCAGTAAGGCCGTGGATTCGGATAATACCGTCCGTTACCGAGACGATAGTACCTTCGTTTGTCGCCTGTGAAGCAACATCCAGCTGCGAAATACGCTGCTTGATGATGTCACTGATTTCTGACGGGTTCAGTTGTTGCATGACCGGTTCCTCTGTCAAGATTTCAACGTAGTCGCAAGCTTGTGCAAGCGCCCACGAACTGAGCCGTCGATAACCATATCGCCAGCTCTAATAATGGCTCCCCCAATGAGAGAGGGATCTGTTTCCACAGTCATATCGACCGTTTTTCCGAGCTTCGTTGTCAGTGATGCTGACAGCTGATCTAACGTTGCGCCGGGAACGTCAAATGCGCTCGTTACGGTTACGTTAGCTGCGGCATCAAGCGCTGATTTCAGTTCGGCAAAAATGACTGCAACCTCACCAGCTAGCATTAGTCGGTGGTTTTCAGCCATCACTGCGACGAATTGAGCAACACCCGCGGGGATGTCATCGCCCAAAACTGCAGCCACGGTGTCCGCACGTTGCGCAGCAGTACTTGCTGGATCGTCCAAAACCTCGGCTACCGTCGGATCAGCCACAACGGCCGCTAGGGTTTCCAAGGCACCGTGCCATGAATCAACAGCACCATTGTCGACTGCGTACTGAAAGGCAGCGCGAGCGTAAGGTCTTGCCAATGTTGTTGGCTCGATCACGTTTACTGCTCCTTAACCAGCTGCTCTAGAAGTGCAGCGTGCTTATCGGCGTCGATTTCTGCACCCAGCACTTTCTCTGCACCAGCAATCGCAAGTGTGCTCACCTGCGACAGCAACTGCTCTTTCGCTTGAGCCTTTTCACGCTCAACTTCAGCCGAAGCAAGCTCTTTGACGCGATCAGCCTCTGCAACGGCAGCTGCTTTTGCTTCATCAACAACGGTCGCTGCGCGCTTATTTGCCGCATCAACGATGGCCGCTGCTTCTTTCTTGGCTTCGGACAAGCGATCTACCGCTTCTTTCTGTGCCAACTCAAGATCGTGACTTGCACGATCTGCTGCAGCCAGGCCGTCGGCGATCTTTTGTTGACGCTCTTCCATAGCGGCTAAGATCGGTGGCCACACGTATCGCATACAAAATGCAACGAACGCGATGAAGGCTACGATCTGTCCGATAATGGTCAGATTAATATTCACAGTATACTCCTGTGGGTTTTACTCACGCCGGCTAAGCCGGCGAGGAAAAAGGTTTCTTAGCCTGCAACCACGAAGATGAGGTACATGGCGATACCAACACCAATAATGGGGATCGCATCAACCAGGCCCGCGCCTAGGAAGAAAGTACCTTGAAGACGTGAAGCGAGTTCAGGCTGACGCGCTGAACCTTCGATGAGCTTGCCGCCCAAAATACCTACGCCGATAGCAGCACCCATGCCGCCCAAGCCCATCATAATCGCAGCTGCGATGTAGATCATTTCCATTGTTGTCTCCTATTGAGTCTTAGTATGGAAGGTCAGAAATTAGTGGTCCTCGTGCGCCATGCTGAGGTACACGATGGTAAGAACCATGAAGATAAACGCCTGAAGCGTAATCACTAGAATGTGGAAGATCGCCCAGCCCAGTTGAAGCAATGCCGCGGGTAACATCCACAAAACACCAGCACCGAAGAGCGCTGCAATAAGAATAAAGATCATTTCACCGGCATACATGTTACCGAACAAGCGCAGTCCTAATGAGAAAGGCTTCGCAAGCAAACCAACCACTTCCATAAAAAGGTTGACCGGAATAAACGCGGGGTGATTGAACGGGTTCATCGTCAGCTCACGAACAAAACCGAAGCCCTTCACCTTGATCGAGTAGAACAACATCAAAATGAATACACCAATCGCCATGCCCATGGTGATATTGGGGTCGGTAGAGGGAACGATCTTTTGGTACTCAACACCTACAAGCATCAGTGCTTCAGGCACCAGATCAACTGGGATCAAATCCATCAAGTTCATGAGGAAGACCCAAACAAAAATCGTCAGTGAGAGGGGTGCGATTAATTTGTTGTTTCCGTGGAATGTGTCTTTGACCTGGTTGTCGATAAACTCAACAATCATTTCAATAAAATTAATGAAGCCTGAGGGTGTTGTTGCGGAAGCGCGAACGGCTACCCAACGAAACAGTGCGCAGAAGATAACACCAAGACCGATCGACCACGCCAATGAATCAACGTGAAGCGCGTTAAAACCCATGGCCGCAATTTCGTCTGCGCCATGTGCAAGTGTCCATTCACCACCAGCGCCTACAGTTTGACCATCATAGCGCTCAAAGCCCTCAGGCAACTTACCGTAGGTAAGATTCGTGAGGTGGTGAACGATGTAATCTGAAACTGTCTGCTCTTGACCAGCTGCCGCCATTAAATGCTGCCCCGTTCAAAAACACGCTTTATACACGTGTCTTATCAATCAATTCTCTTCTCTTGCGGCCAGGTAATAAAAAACCGGACTGCACACCAAAACCGCGATCGCACCCAAGAATAGCGGCCCGGGCTGCGGATCTTGGGCTCTGGCAAACCAAACCCCAAACAACAATGCACTGAGACTGAATTTCGCTATTCCCAGTAGCGTCGGCGCTTGCGCACCAAAACGGCTGAACATACTCATTGCTAGCCAAACTTGGGGCCCCGCAATGATGGCCGCCCCTGCACACAGCGCAATCGCAGCGTTAACGCTCGATAACATCCATGCACTTATTGCGAGAACCCCAATCACCACGCTCGTATAGGACAGCGCGCGTATTAGGTGATGAGCCAGCTTTTTCCGCGTGTACTCCACCGCCAAGCACTCCCAGAGCTAAGGGTTCTCAAGCGCGCGCAAGTCTATTCGAATTGGGAGGGGGCATCAACAAAGCAAAATGCCAACTTTTATTGGATACGGCCGAGGATTCCGTCTAGAACGTCAAGGTTGCTGTATTGAATGATGAGTCGTCCACGCCCATTTTTATTTTCAATACTGACTTTTGTACCAAACTGGTCCGAGAGCTTGCGCTCGAGTCGATCAATATCGGGGTCGGTTTTCACCTCAAGGTCAGAATCCCTCGGGTTTAACAGTGCTTTCACAAGCGCTTCTGTTTGTCTCACTGATAATTTTGCTTCAGCAACTTTTCGCGCTGCCATGACTTGCTGGCTACCTTCTAGTGCAAGAAGAACTTTTGCATGGCCTGCGTCTATTTGTCCCGATTCTAATAACTCTGCGGCACCCGACTCCAACGACAAAAGACGAAGAAGGTTGGCAATAACCGGGCGTGATTTACCGACAGCGTTTGCGACTTCCTGTTGGCTCAGATCAAATTCGCTCTGAAGACGCTTCAAGGCTCGAGCCTCTTCCATAGGGTTGAGGTTTTCGCGTTGTATATTCTCGATGAGCGCCATCGCGATGGCTGTTTCATCACTGATGTCTCTCACCAAAGCAGGGATGCTATCCAAGCCTGCTATTTGACTCGCTCGCCAGCGACGCTCACCCGCCACGATTTCAAATTGATCCGCTGATATCGATCGAACAACAATGGGCTGCATTACGCCTTGTGCTTTGATGCTTTCAGCCAACTCATTGAGCGCAGCCTCATCGAACTCGATTCGGGGCTGATATTTACCGCGCTGTAATTTTTCGAGTCGGATTTGTCTTAACTCACCATCAACAGGCGTAGTCGTTGACGAGGTCGATGTTTCACCGGTTTTCTGCCTCGTAAGTTCCGTACCTAACAGAGCGTCGAGTCCACGATTGAGCTTTCTTTTCTTCGTCGTCATACGAAATACCTTAACAGCGACTTATTGTCGGCGCGAAAATTCCTCTGCTAACGCCATGTAGGCGCGAGCACCTCGCGAGTACCGATCGTAGATTATGCCTGGTTCACCATGACTCGGAGCTTCGGCTAAGCGCACATTACGCGGAATGACCGTGCGATATACCAGATCACCAAAATGACCAAAGAGTTGCTCAGAAACTTCGGTTGTTAAAGAGTTTCTGGGGTCGTACATGGTTCGTAAAATACCTTCGATTTCGAGGTCAGGATTCACTGTTTCATTGATTCTACGAATGGTATTGAGAAGCGCAGATAAGCCCTCTAATGCAAAGTATTCGCACTGCATTGTGATAAGGATGGAGTCACAAGCAACCATGGCGTTAACCGTCAGCATGTTAAGTGACGGGGGACAATCGATGAGCACAAAATCGTAGCGATGCTCACCCTTTGCCAAACCGCCTTTCAGACGTTTTTCTTTTCCATCAACATCAATCAACTCAACCTCGGCAGCCGTTAAGTCACCATTAGCAGGGATGACGTCAAAGCCACCCGTTGGCGAGGGCGTCGCACAATTTTCTAGGTCACCTTCCTCGAGTAATAAATCGAGAATCGAGAACTCTACGCTGTTTTTTTCGATCCCCGAGGACATGGTCGCATTGCCCTGTGGGTCCATGTCGACTAGCAACACACGCTTGCCCATCTGTGCAAGTGACGCAGCTAAGTTGACGCTGGTTGTTGTTTTCCCCACGCCACCTTTTTGATTTGCTATCGCTATTATTTTCATTCTTTGCTCTCGCCCTTTTTAACGATGGCAAGCATTCTTGCATCGCTAAGAAATGGCACATTTAAATCGATCCGCTGTTGCAAAGTGAGCGTGGCGTCCAAGTCCGATATCTCACTCTCAGCTGTTTGCGACTTCATCGCAAACCAAAGGCCTCCGTCAGCTAACAGGTGATGTGTTACCCGACACATGCGGTTCAAATCAGCAAATGCGCGTGAAATCACTCCGTCAAAAAGCGCTTGTGGTTGAAAACTCTCAACACGGGCTTGAACGATCTCGACGTTATTCAAGCCTAAGTGACTCTTCACTTGCTCCAAGAAACGCGTTTTTTTGCCGTTACTATCTAAGAGAACAAACTGCGTGTCTGGAAAATAAATTGCAAGCGGTATTCCCGGCAAGCCAGCACCGGTGCCAACATCGCAAAGTCGTTTTACTGACGACAGGTAGGGCGCGACCGAGAGACTATCCAACAGATGTTTTACCACCATATCTCGGTCAGATCTTACGGCCGTTAGATTGAAAGGCTTATTCCACTTTTTGAGCAGTGTTACGTACTCTTTGAGCGCTTGCTCATTAACCCGCTCCACACCAAGCACAGAGATTCCCTCGGCCAACACATCTTTCTCAGCACTAGCCATTACTTGCGCTGGCAACGTTGGGAAGTTGGGACTCCCGCTTTAAGTGGACA
The DNA here is from genome assembly GCA_000227505.4 of gamma proteobacterium HIMB55. Classification (NCBI taxonomy): domain Bacteria; kingdom Pseudomonadati; phylum Pseudomonadota; class Gammaproteobacteria; order Cellvibrionales; family Halieaceae; species gamma proteobacterium HIMB55. The sequence continues at coordinate 2,480,671 of AGIF02000001.1, forward strand.
AGAAGTAAAGACAAGGCAGACGGAGTAACACCCTGAATTCTGCCTGCTCGTGCAAGGTTTTCAGGTTGATGATCCACGAGCTTTTGACAGATTTCATTCGATAAACCACTCACCTGCGTGAAATCAAAACCTTTGGGAATCGCCGTATTTTCATGGCGTTTTAATCGATTGATTTCGTCTTGCTGCCGAGCAATGTAACCAGCGTATTTCACTCGCGTTTCAATGTGATCAGCTGTGGCCGAATCACAAACAGCCTCTCCTTTGAGACCAGCAACATCTCGATAACCAAGCTCAGGCCGACGAACTAAATCTGCCATTGAGTACTCTCGAGTAAGCGGTGAAGTTAGTTTGGGAGTTAGTGAATCTGCCTGCTCTGTATTTGGGTGGATAAAGGTTGTATCGAGGCGATTTAATTCCTCGCTTATTAACGCACGCTTCGCTTCATACTGAGCCCAATGCTCATCAGTCACTAAGTCCAGATTACGACCTAACTCTGTCAGGCGCTCATCTGCATTGTCCTCTCGTAATTGCAGGCGATACTCTGCGCGCGATGTGAACATTCGGTAGGGTTCTAACGTCCCTAAGGTAACTAAGTCGTCAACCAAAACACCAATGTATGCCTCATCCCTTCGCGGCTCCCAAGACTCGAGCTCGCGCGTGAACCTAGAGGCGTTCAACCCGGCTAATAACCCCTGTGCTCCCGCTTCTTCATAACCCGTTGTTCCATTGATCTGACCTGCGAAAAACAAACCTGAAATCTGACGTGTTTGAAGATCGTGCTGCAAATCCCTGGGATCGAAATAATCATATTCGATCGCATAACCGGGACGCGTTATGTGAGCATTTTCAAGACCCGGAATGGTTCGCACCATAGCGTCTTGAATGTCATAGGGAAGTGACGTTGATATGCCATTGGGGTACAACTCAGTTGTTGTCAGCCCCTCTGGTTCTAAAAAAATCTGATGTGAGTTTTTATCAGCAAAACGGTGAATTTTGTCCTCGATGCTAGGACAGTACCTTGGACCCGTACCCTCGATTACCCCGCTGAACATCGGAGAGCGGTCAAGACCACTGCGAATGATGTCATGAGTGGCTTCATTGGTTTTCGTAATCCAGCAACACACTTGCTCTGGGTGCTCATCCATCGAGCCAAGTTGCGACATCACCGGCCGTGGCTCGTCACCCCATTGCTCTTGTAATCCAGAATAATCGACACTGTTACCGTCGATTCTCGGCGGTGTTCCTGTTTTTAATCGTCCTGTTCTTGGACAGAGCTCGCGCAAACGATCAGCCAACGTAGTAACAGCCGGATCACCCATGCGGCCGCCCGTCTGATTCTCAAGACCGATATGAATTTTACCGTTCAGAAACGTTCCCGCTGTCAGAACACAAGCTTTCGTTTGGAAGCGAATACCTGTCGCTGTACGAACCCCCGATACAGAAGTTCCATCAAGTTCAATGTCGTCTACTGCATCCTGAAAAATCGTTAGATTTTTCTCGGCAAACAAGATTTGCCGAATGGCGTTTCTATAAAGAACTCGATCAGCCTGTGCTCGAGTTGCCCGAACGGCTGGACCTTTCCGAGCGTTAAGAACACGAAACTGAATACCAGCGTGATCTGTTGCTCGTGCCATTGCGCCGCCTAGAGCGTCAATTTCTCGAACAAGGTGCGATTTGCCAATCCCGCCGATAGCCGGATTGCATGACATTTGGCCCAGGGTATCTATGGAGTGAGTGATAAGCAGGGTGCGCGATCCTGCACGCGCAGAAGCCAATGCCGCTTCAGTACCGGCATGTCCGCCGCCGACAATAACGACGTCATATATTCGAGTAGCGGTAGTCACTTTTCATCGCCTCCGATGGGGCGCAGGATTATACGGACATTTTCGCCATAACTTAAGTTCAGTGTCATTGGTCAAAGTTGGCTTTGACCAATGAAAAAAGTCGAACAACGAAAAGTTGTTGTTCTTTAGCACTTAGCTTTCATCAAGCGGCTTGATACGCGCAAAATATAAACCACTTAGGCCGAGCACTAGCCTCACCAAAAAGAAGTCGTACTTAGATTTGTACTGTTATTTAAACGTACGTGGTTGTTTGCTCAATATTGGGTTGTAGGATTGCTGCTTTCTAACGCGTCAAATGTGATTATGCTTATAAGAGTATTTAAGAAATATATGTTTAAAAGAAGATGTTTTGTTGTTGTAGTTATTAGAGCCCGAGATATCTGTGTATAACCGTCGTAAACGCTTAGTTGACGGGCTTATAACGATTGCACAAGTAGACTGATAAGCGACGTATTTCTCACTAAAAAGCCGTTAATGATTTTTGGATAAATCTGATCTTCTTGCCCATGTGTTGCTTCGCAAGAATTACACACAGATTCATTCACAGACTTGTGGGCAAGGTTCTGCACAGCTTTATCAACAAGAGTCAGCTAGGGCAGCGAATCGATGTCACGCAGTTGAAAACTTGGGGGGAAAATGTGGGTAGCTTCTTATTTACCGATACAAAAGGAACTGAAAATCTTCCCCAGAATGTCGTCACTCGATACTTTTCCGGTGAGGGAGTCTATCGAGCTTTGTACTAACTTGAGGTCTTCAGACAGTAATTCGGCAGCGTTGTGAAGATTGAATGCAGCCAAGGCATCTTTGAGTTTCTTATTTGCGTCAGCGAGTGCCTCGACGTGTCGTTGCCGTGCACTGAACTGGCTGTTTTGGTGGCCATCACCGAGCAATAATGTCTCAATCGTCTCCGTCAGGGTTGATAAGCCTTCGCCGGTTTTTGCGCTAACCCCAACTTCCGTGATGTTTCCGCTCGAGACACTATGACCAGCTGATCTGCCAGATTGATCTATTTTGTTGCGGACTCTGAGGACTAAGTTGCCCTCTGTCTGATACTCAATCTGACTGGCATCAGCAGTCTTGGCCGCATCATCGATGACATGAATGACTAGGTCAGCGAGGGAGGCACTGTCCTTAGCGCGTTTTACGCCTTCTTGTTCGATGACGTCCTGAGTTTCGCGGATACCTGCGGTATCGATGATTTCTAGCGTTAGCTCTCCGATATTGATGTTTTGCTTCAATGTATCGCGAGTTGTTCCCGCTAGATGAGTAACAATCGCTACATCATCGTGCGCGAGGGCGTTCAATAGGCTGCTTTTTCCCGCATTAGGAGCGCCATACAGCACCGCTGTATATGTCTGCGTTTTGCGTTGGGATTGAGACACCTCATCCAATAGTGCTGACAGCGTTTCTTTGCATTCTTCGAGTCGCTGTATGACGGAATGACGCTCGAGAATATCGATATCTTCTTCTGGGAAATCGATTGATGCTTCGGTAAGTGCACGTAACTCGTTAAGTCGCTCAGAGAGGGTGTTGACGTAATTCGAAAAGGAACCGCTGAGCGATGTGCTCGCAAGTTTTGCTGCGGTCTCGCTTTCAGCAGAAATGAGGTCAGCGATGGCTTCTGCTTGCAGTAAATCGATTTTTCCGTTGAGAAATGCGCGCTCAGAGAACTCGCCCGGTCGTGCACTTCTAGCGCCTAGGTTAAGGCAACGATTCAAAATCGTTTGTAAAACGATATGACCGCCATGGCCTTGGAGTTCGACAACATCTTCGCCTGTGAAAGAGTTTGGTCCTGGAAAGTAGAGAGCGATGCCGGTGTCTAGCGTCGAGCCTGTTGAATCAGTAAATGACGCGTAGTGCGCAAACCTCGCTTTCAACTCAGAACCTGTGATGGCTTGAGCAATGGTTAGAGCTCCTGGGCCACTCAAGCGAATGATACCCACCGGGCCGTTGCCCCTTGCGGTGGCAACAGCGGCAATGGTGTCGGTGTCTAATCCTGCCAAGCTAGAGAGACTCTAAGGGGGAACATAAGGGCAACCCTAGCGGGCTGCTTGTTCGATCTGTCGAGTCACAACGTACTGTTGAGCGAAGGACAGTAAGTTATTGCAGAGCCAGTAGAGAACCAGTCCTGCGGGGAACCACATCATGAGGAAAGTAAATGCAATCGGCATGTACTGCATGATTTTCGCCTGCATAGGATCAGGTGGAGCAGGGTTCAGACGCTGCATCAGATACATGCTGATTCCCATAAGAATGGGCAATACAAAATAGGGATCCATGGCCGATAGATCATCGATCCAGAGGATAAAGGGGGCGTGTCTTAATTCCACTGACTCGAGTAGCACCCAATATAAAGCGATGAACACGGGCATCTGAATGAGCATAGGCAAACATCCACCCATAGGATTAATTTTCTCTTTCTTCCAGAGCTCCATCATCGCTTGCTGTTGTTTGTTTTTATCGTCCGCGTACTGATCTCGAATGCTCTGAATCTTTGGCTGAACAGTGCGCATTTTCGCCATTGATTTGTAGCTCGCAGCAGACAATCTGAAGAAGGCAACTTTCACCACGATTGTGAGGATGATGATGGCAACACCCCAGTTCACGACAAAGGTTTGGATGAACGTAAGTAGCCAAAACAAGGGCTGCGCTAACCACCATAGCCAGCCGTAGTCGATAACAAGGTCAAGGTTCTCAGCAATGTCCGCGAGTGCAACCTGGTCTTTTGGGCCAACATACAACCGTTGTGAAATGGTTGTGGTTTCCCCAGGCTGGACGGTAACGGACGGATTCTTGAAGCCGATGACGTTGTCACCACTGGATAATTTGCTCGCAAAAAAGTCATGCGATTGATTCTGTGCAGGTATCCAAGCCGACACGAAGTAGTGTTGCAGAATAGCGACCCATCCCGCTGGCAACTTCTTCGCAAATGGCTCGTCAGCAAGGTCCGAGAAGGAGAGCTTTGTGTAGCGCTCCTCTGGTTGCGTGAGAGCTGCCCCCAAATAGGGGCTTACGCCGAAGCCCACATTGGCATCGGGCGCTTCCGTGTTGTCTCTTTTTAGTTGAGCGAATGAAGTCATTGACGCAGGAGATGACCCAGAATTAGTGATGGTGTAATCCACGTCAATGAAATAGCGGTCATCTGCGGCGGTGAAACTTTTTATTACCTGTAGGTTGTCGTCGCGATTTCCTGTCCAAGCTAGCGAGAGTGTTCGACTATTATCATCATTCACGATGGTGCCGAGAGAGAGGTATTGCGCGCGCTTTCCACTCGCATCAATTCCATCAGGACCAATTAGCCCGCTTTGTGCCACATAGGTTCGGAAAGCACTCGATTCAAGCAAAAGGAAGGGTTGATCCGGTGTATCGAGTCTTACTGGAAATCTGGGTAAAGAGGCATCCACAACATCACCACCGTCGGTGCTAATTGCGATATTGAGGGTGTTAGTTTCTAGATAGGCGAGACCCGTCTTATCAATGCTCGAGGGAACGGGTGTCGCAGCAGACACGACAGAGGGAATATCCGAAAGACCTTGAGCAGCAGGCGTATCAACGTTGCTGCTGTCGTAGGTTGGCGATGTTGATGGCGCCTTTAATACCTCAGCCGCGTAACGCTCAGCTTGATTCTTGTGGTAGTCGTCTGAATATTGATTCCATTCGATCAGCAGCATCAGCGAGAGAACAGCAGTCGAACTGATGAGTAATAAGCGTACGGGGTCCATTGAATCCTCGGTGTATTAGTCGTTTCTACTTGGCTGGCCAGCAGTGTCCGGAACAGGATCATAACCGCCGTCGCTCCATGGATGACAGCGTGAAATACGTTTTATGCCAAGAATGCTGCCTTTAACAGGCCCATGCGAGCGGATCGCATCGACTGCATATGACGAACAGCTTGGGTAAAAGCGGCATCGACTCCCAATAAAAGGACTGATGCAAAGTTGATAAAGCTTAATTGGCACAACAATTAGCGACGCTAATAGGCGGTTGATAAGGGATATCATTTTGCCAACGTTATCTTCTTCGATAGTTTCTTCCAAATGACCGCAAGATCAGCCCGCAACTCAGCATTAGATTTGTCTGCAACGCCGTGCCGAGCAAGGAATATTAGATCTGTAGGTTCGGGAAGAGGATTAAGCCGGAAGTATTCTCGAACCACGCGTTTCACCCGATTTCTCTGATTGGCGCGTCGAACGTTTTTTTTGGCAACAATGACACCGAGCCGCGACTCAGCGTGTGGGGATGGAACAGTAAGCGCTGTTCCTGAAGAGACTCCGGCCTTCACGGGTTGACCATCAAAAACGGTCTTGAAAGCGTGTTTGTCGAGGAGTCTCTTGTTTTTCTGGAACGAAAAGTTCTGGGGCGAGGTGCCCATCACGAATTACGCAGACAGACGGAGACGTCCGCGCGCGCGGCGACGCGCCAAAACCTTGCGACCATTTTTTGTGGCCATGCGTGCACGGAAACCGTGGCTGCGCTTGCGCTTCAGAACGCTGGGTTGAAATGTACGCTTCATACTAGGCGCCTTAAATAGACAGTCGTGAAATTAGGGGGGCGGAGTATAGGTAGGTCAGCCCTCACTAGCAATAGGCAATTCGCCACAAATCACTGGATAAGCGGTTCAGTCCTTTACTCAAAAATTATTTTTCTGTGAGCAGGCACTAACATCCCAGATCTTATAAAACCGTAATCGCTACACAGTTCGATGTGTTTCAACCTGACTTTGCAACAAATAACCCATAAGTTATTCATAAGTTATCCACAACAAGATAATTTTAGAGGGTTGATTTTTTTTAATTTCGAAGTTTTCCAAAAAAAATTATAAGTTGTTGAAAAGCTTATAATTAATTGTTCTTGATCTGGAGATAAATTTGTGGATAACTAGCATTCGGTTACGCGTCAGCTCAAGCAGCCGCATCTTTTCGCGATGATTGTGTAGGTGACATGTAATTTGGGCGGCTTTTACTGCCCAGGATCTATAGAAGCCACAGAAAAAGACAACATAATAAAATGCAGCAACCATCTACAAACCAGACTTTTGCAAATAATCAGAGTCTCTGGAACGAGTGCCTTGCTCAGCTGAAACACGAGGTGCCAGAGGTTCAATTCAACACTTGGGTGAGGCCGCTGACACTTGTCGAAGATCAAACCGCTTTTGTGCTGAGTGCGCCGAATCGATTTATCCGGGATTTTGTCGAGGATAAATACAGTCATCTTATAAGCGAATGCTTAGCTTTGCTTAGCGGAGACGCCCAAAATATAAGTGTAAGCGTGGTAACCGGCGAGCGGAGTAGCGGTGACAAAAGCGTTGGTTTACCCGCGACAGCATCGCAACGTATAAAAGTTGAAACACAGCATCGCGAAGCAGCCGTGCAAACCAATACGCCCATGGCTGCTTCATCATCACGCCCGAAGGCAGTTGTTCCTTCGCACCAACATAATCTCGTTGAAAATTATACATTTAGCAGTTTTGTTGAAGGCAAGAGTAACCAGCTCGCGTTAGCGGCAGCACAGCAAGTTGTGGAGAGCCCTGGTGATGCTTACAACCCGCTATTCTTATACGGCGGTGTAGGTTTGGGTAAGACGCACTTGATGCACGCAGTGGGCAACGCGCTCAGACAACGCAAGCCCGACGCTAAGATTGTGTACTTACACAGCGAGCGGTTTGTGGCCGACATGGTGAAGGCGCTTCAGCTGAACGCGATAAATGACTTTAAGCGATTCTACCGGTCAGTTGATGCCTTGCTAATCGACGACATTCAGTTTTTCGCCAACAAGGATCGCAGTCAGGAAGAGTTCTTCCATACATTCAATGCGCTACTCGAAGGTGGCCAGCAGATGATTTTGACCTGTGACCGTTATCCCAAAGAGATTGATGGCGTTGAAGAGCGATTAAAGAGCCGGTTCGGCTGGGGCCTTACCGTCGCAGTTGAACCGCCCGAGCTCGAGACGCGTGTCGCTATTCTTATGAAGAAGGCCGAGCAGTCAGGGATTACCATTTCCCATGAAGCGGCGTTTTTCATTGCACAGCGGATACGATCAAACGTTCGTGAGCTTGAAGGCGCCCTGAAGCGTGTTATTGCGAGCGCAAACTTTACGGGCCGTCCTTTTGATATTGAGCTTATAAAGGAAAGCCTGAAAGATTTACTAGCGCTTCAAGACAAGCAGGTTTCGCTTGATAACATCAAGCGAACCGCGGCGGATTACTACAAGGTAAAAGTGGCAGACCTTCTCTCAAAACGAAGAAACAGGTCGGTTGCGAGACCTAGACAAGTGGCAATGGCGTTATCCAAAGAACTGACAAATCACAGTCTTCCTGAAATAGGTGATGCATTTGGTGGTCGTGACCACACGACAGTGTTGCACGCATGTCGTAAGATAGCGGAGCTGAGAAAAACCACGTCCGATATTGGGGAAGATTACAAAAACCTGCTACGTTTGCTCACTACGTGATTTCGCAGCAGGTTGCTGAAAAAGAGAGAACAAAAGAATGAAATTTTCGGTATCTAGGGATGCGCTTATCAAGCCACTTAATTTGGTTGCGGGTGTTGTAGAGCGTAGGCAGACGCTTCCAATCCTATCCAACGTGTTGTTGAGCCTTGAAGGTAATAGGTTGTCCTTGACAGGAACAGATCTCGAAGTGGAGCTCGTTGGCCGTATTGAAGTTGTTAACTCGGGGCCAGACGGTGATATCACCGTTCCAGCGCGCAAGCTGGTAGACATCTGCAAAAGCCTTCCTGACGGCGTTGATATCAGTTTTAGCGTTGAAGATGGCCGCGTAACCGTCAAAGCGGGACGAAGCCGTTTCACACTGTCAACGCTACCTGCAGCTGAGTTCCCAACGGTTGAAGCGGGTGAGGGTGAGGTAGACCTTGAGCTTTCGCAGTCGCTGGTTCGTCAAATGATTGAACGCACAGGCTTTGCTATGGCACAGCAAGATGTTCGCTATTATTTGAACGGCATGTACCTTGAGATTAAGGCGGGTCGTTTGCGTTTCGTAGCAACTGATGGTCACCGATTAGCTTTGTGTACAGCGCCTGGCGAGCTTTCTGCAGACGATAAGTCTGTGATTGTGCCAAGAAAAGGTATCTTAGAGTTGGCGCGGCTACTCGATGGTGATGGCTCGGTGACGCTCACAGTTGGCTCGAATCATATCCGCGCTGCTACGGATCAATTCACTTTTACATCTAAGCTTGTTGATGGAAAGTTTCCAGAATACGAGAGAGTCTTACCTAAGTCGCCAGACAAAGCCGTCTCCGGCGATCGTTCGGAATTGCGGCAAGCGTTTACCCGGACTGCCATCCTTTCTAACGAGAAATACCGTGGGGTGCGTCTGTCGCTCTCCGATGGCTCATTAGAGATCACAGCAAACAACCCTGAACAAGAACAAGCGGAAGAATCTGTGCCTGTTGATTACTCGGGCGATACGCTCGAGGTGGGATTCAACGTCAGTTATTTGCTCGATGTTATGGGTGTGCTGTCAGGGTCGACAGTCCGCATGTCTTTGTCCGACTCAGCAAGCTCTGCACTCATTGAAGAGGGTGAGGCGGTAAGCGGCGAGGCAGAAGCACTCTATGTTGTAATGCCTATGCGCCTTTAAGGCGTTCTACAGCGTTGCTTAATCAGCTATCGATTGAGAATTTTCGAAACATCGCCTCAATGTCGTTGCCCCTATCGAAAGGGGTGACCGCGTTTACAGGCGATAACGGTGCTGGTAAGACCAGCATTCTGGATGCTATTCATCTTCTTGGGACGGGAAAACCGTTCTCCACACACCGCATTGACAATGTCATCAAGCGCGACGCTGCGGCTGTCCAGGTGGTAGGTCATACCACCAATCCAGCTAAGATTGTCTTAGGGGTGCGCCGAAACCGTGGTGGGAGTGGTGAGGCCCGGATCGGTGGCGCGCCCGTCAAAGCGCTGTCAGAGCTTGCAAAGGCGATGCCTTTGGTTGTTATTAACGCCGATACACTCAATGTTGTTCGTGAAGGCCCTGAAGGTCGAAGAAGGTTTATAGATTCCTTTGTGTTCCACGTGGAACAAAGCTTCGCGCAGACCTCTCGTCGTTACATGCACGCACTCAAGCAGCGGAACGCCCTTTTGCGTGAGCGGCGTGGCGTTGATGATTCGGTGTGGGTTCGTGATTTAGCGGAGGCGGGGGAGTTCCTGGTTTCTTCTCGAGCGCGCGCAGTGGCGGCGCTATCCAACGCGCTTAAGGATGTTTTGGTTGATATGCAGGTATCCCTCCCGGGGTGGCAACTAGTTCAGCGGTGTGGGTGGGCTGAGGGTCGGTCGTTGGCGGATGCCTTAGCAGGCGCCGCGATTAGCGATCGGCAAAGAGGCTTTACGCAGGTAGGGCCGCATAGGGGCGATGTTATCTTTTTGGTAGAGGGGTCGCCCGCTCATGAGGTTTTATCGCGAGGTCAAATGAAAGTCCTGATGGCCGCAACCAGGCTTGCACAGGCGCGGGTAATGCAGCAAGAGACGGGGGTTTCTCCTGTGTTGCTTGTTGATGATGTTGCGGCAGAGCTGGATGTTGAAAATGCGGCGGGCCTGTTCAAAAACATGGTGTCAGATGGGTTTCAGGTGTTGGCAACCATGGTTGACGCATCCGGCCCGTCCGCTTGGACCGAAAACACACTGTCAAATGTGTTCCACGTGGAACACGGGGCGATCACAGACGCGAATTAAGTGGCATAATAGGGGTGAGTGAAAGGAGATCTCATGGAAGACACAACACCCGGCGCAGAAGAAACCAATTACGACTCGTCCAGCATTAAAGTCTTGAAGGGCCTTGATGCTGTAAGGAAGCGTCCGGGCATGTACATCGGCGATACCGATGACGGCACGGGCCTTCATCATATGGTGTTCGAGATTGTTGATAACTCAATCGATGAGGCGCTAGCTGGGCACTGCAGCCAGATCGATATTGTTATTCATCCAGACGAGTCCGTAAGTGTTAGTGACGATGGGCGAGGTATACCGACAGAACAGCACGAGGAGGGCGTTTCCGCGGCAGAGGTCATCATGACGGTTTTGCACGCTGGCGGTAAGTTTGATGACAACACGTACAAGGTGTCGGGCGGCCTTCATGGGGTTGGCGTATCTGTTGTGAATGCGCTGTCTGAAGAGTTGTGCCTCACCATTCGTCGTCAGGGTAAGTTGCACGAACAGACTTATAGACATGGTGTTCCCGATGCGCCTCTAGCTGTCATCGGTGACACGCAGGAGTCTGGTACATCGGTTCGGTTCAAGCCTTCCGCGGACACCTTCTCCAATATCAAGTTTCATTTCGATGTGCTAGCCAAACGTTTGCGTGAACTCGCGTTTTTGAACTCTGGCGTGAAGATCGTGTTATCGGACGAGCGCAGTGGACAGAGTGAAACATATTGCTATGACGGAGGCTTAAGTGCCTTCGTAGATTTCCTCAACCAAGCCAAATCCCCGATTAACAAGGTGTTCCACTTCGAGTCCCAAGGTGACGATGGCGTGGGTGTGGAAGTGGCGTTGCAGTGGAATGATGGATTCCAGGAAAGCATTTTCTGCTACACCAATAATATTCCTCAGCGTGATGGTGGAACGCACTTGGCTGGCTTTCGGTCTGCGCTAACACGCGGTCTTAACGGTTACATTGAGCGAGAAGGTCTTGCGAAGAAAGCAAAGGTGAACACGACGGGCGATGATGCTCGCGAGGGTTTGACAGCAATTGTTTCAGTCAAAGTTCCAGACCCAAAGTTTTCGTCGCAGACCAAGGATAAGCTCGTTTCAAGTGAAGTGAAGCCAATTGTTGAGCAAGCAATGGGCGCTGCTTTTGGTGAATTTCTTCTGGAAAACCCCAACGATGCGAAGTTGATTGTTGGCAAGATGCTCGACGCAGCACGTGCGCGAGAAGCGGCGAGAAAAGCGCGCGAGATGACAAGGCGCAAAGGGGCGCTGGACATCGCTGGTCTGCCCGGAAAGTTGGCAGATTGTCAGGAGCGAGACCCGTCACTTTGCGAGCTCTACCTGGTAGAGGGAGATTCTGCGGGTGGTTCTGCAAAACAAGGAAGAAACCGAAAATTCCAGGCTATCTTGCCCCTCAAAGGGAAGATACTGAACGTCGAAAAGGCGCGCTTCGACAAAATGCTGGGTTCGGCAGAGGTGGGAACCATTGTTACCGCGCTTGGCTGTGGCATTGGTAAGGATGAATTTGATCCCGACAAGCTGCGATACCACCGCATTATCATCATGACCGACGCGGATGTTGATGGATCGCATATCCGTACGCTGTTGCTAACATTTTTCTTCCGGCAAATGCGCGAGCTTGTTGACCGGGGCCACGTCTATATTGCACAGCCACCGCTTTACAAATTGACACGAGGTAAAACGAGTCAGTATCTCAAAGACGAAGAAGCCCTTGCCGAATACCTAACAAATGCTGCGCTCATCGATACTACGCTGTTTAAAAATGAAAGCAGTGACGGCCTATCGGGTGATGACCTGGCAAACATTGTGTCTCGCTATCAACACGCAGAACACACTATCCAGCGCTTAAGCCGCGTTTATTCGGCGGATATTCTCTGGGAGCTGGTTTACACGTCTCGATTGCATGTCGAATCGATGGCTGATGAAGCTGCCGTTGCGGCTTTTGCCAATGAGTTAAGTGAGCGCTTACTATCAATAACAGGTAGCAATACAAGCTATGAGTGCCTCTTGCGGCGTGATCCAGAACGAGGAAATTACTACGTCGTAGTAAGACGTACTGCGCACAGCGTCGCCACTGATATCGTGCTGGGACATAACTTATTTAGCTCGAATGAGTACCGGGATCTCACTGATTTAGGTGCACTTCTCGCGGATTCAGTAAGCGCTGAAAGTTATGTAAAGCGTGGCGAAAAAGTCTTTGCGTCATCCGACTTCGCAAAGATTATGCGCTGGCTTCTCGACGAAGCGCGGCGAGGCTGTTCGATTCAGCGATACAAAGGTTTGGGTGAGATGAATCCTGACCAGCTTTGGGAAACCACAATGGATCCAGATGCACGCAGAATGCTTCGGGTCACGATTGAAGATGCTATTCGTGCAGATCAAATGTTCGTTACTTTGATGGGCGATGATGTTGAGCCACGGCGTGAGTTTATTGAGACCAATGCGCTGGCAGTCGCTAATCTGGACGTCTAGGTCATCGCGGCAGCATGGAAATTCAAGGGGCTGTAACAATAGAGCTCTTTGCAACGCTTTATCCCCCGAAGACATTGCACTTCAACGGAGCGAGTGCGTCCAAGAAACGCTTTACTAGGTGAGTACTGCTAAATCCAATTTGGTTAGCCAGCCAGTGATCACGCCTCAGCGCAAGGTATCGTCCAGCTAGTCTGGTGCTTGGCTTACTAGCCTGTGAGATTCACTCTGAGCTACCCGAGTCAGTAGTGCTGGTTTTATCAGTAGCTAAGGAGAGTTGGTTAGCATCTGTTTGTTCGGGAAGAACATCCAGGTTGTCAGGAAAGGACTTAGATACGCGTGTTGACAGCGTTTGAAACCGATCAACCTTGCCGTGGAGCCCCTGTCTACCCACCAAACTCTTTACTGCATCGTTATAACGCCGTGTGGTTTGAGACAGCGAGCTGCCCACGCTTTCCATGCGCTCTGCAACAAGGCAAACCGCATTAAATATATCGCCAGCACGATCGCTGATTTCGCGTGCTTCCTCGTTGCTCCTTTCCACCATCCAAAGGTTGGCAACGGTTCTTAGAATGGGCATCAACGTCGTATGTGAGACCAAAATCACGTTCTTTTTATAGCCGTAGTTAAAGAGGTCGCGATTTGCACGCATTATCTCAATGTAGGCGGGCTCTACGGGCATAAACATCAGAACGAAGTCTGGACTCTGTAGCCCCGCCAAGTTTGCGTAGTCTTTATCAGAGAGCTGGTCGATGTGTCGTTTAACTGCATTGGCGTGTGCCGCTAATGACTGTGTACGCACGGCTTCATCATCTGTTGTGATGGCGCGCTCGTAGTCCACCAGCGACACCTTACTGTCGATGACGATATGTTTGTCCTGCGGAAGGAAAATCACGAAATCCGGAAGTAACCGCTGTCCGTCCTCCCCCTTGAAGGCCTGCTGAGCTTCGTAGTGCTCTCCCCTTCGTAGCCCGGCTAACTCAAGCGTTCGCTCCAACTGCGCCTCTCCCCAGTTTCCGACGAGCTTTTTATCGCCCTTAAGCGCTTGCGTAAGGTTGCTCGCCTCCGAGGACATCACTTGACCCATATCGTGCAACTGTTTGATCTGGGTTTTGAGCACCGCGTTTTGACCGGTCAAATCTGTATGAACCTGATTAACTCGCGATTGGAAGCCATCTATTTTTTCGGAGAGTGGTTTGAGTAGCTGATCTAGCGATTCTTGATTGCGCGACGCCAAGGTTTTTTCACCTTGGCTAACTAGGGTTTGTGCCGCTTTCTCGAACTCTAGCTTAAGAACTTTTTTGGCATCCTCGAGAAGCGCAATTTTTGCCGCGTGCTCGGTCTCTTTGACGTTAAGCGTTGCCTTGAGTCCTTCCTCTCGTGCGAGCGACGCCGAAAGCTTTTCATTCAAGGCCGCTATCTCGCCTTTTAGGCCTTCCAGCGCTTCTTTGGCAATTTCGCCACGGGTCAGCGCTTCGCTAACGCTTTCCTTATAGCGGTGGTGCTTTCGGTTGTTATGCGCTGTTAAGCCGATGAGAGCAACGACCAAAAGTAAACTAACAACCGCCTCAAAACCCATCGCAAAAACCCATAAGAGAGTGACCTAAGTTATCTTGCCAACACTGCCAGATCAGCCACGCGCAGGAACTGCCCACGTAGCTTCTTCAGTAACGCTAAGCGATTGAGACGAATTGCGTCGTCCTCTGCATTGACAAGCACTTGATCAAAAAAGTTATCGACCACGCCCCGCAGTCCTGCCAAGCCGTTAAGTGCGGCCGCGAAATCTGATACGGCTAACGCTTCATCAAGCGTTTGTTGCGTCTGCTGTAATGATTCGAAAAGCGTTGACTCGGCGGCATCGTCAAAGCGTGATGGATCGATATCCCCAAGTGATTCTTCCGTTTTCGCTAGGATGTTAGCCACGCGTTTGTTAGCCGCGGCAAGCGATATTGCTTCATCAGAACCGGCAAAACCCTGTAGCGCTAGGCTTCGGCCATCAATATCTCCAAGGGTTTGAGTCCCTACTGCAGTAACCGCTCGCAGTATCTCAACAGATACCCCAAGATCCTCGTAATGGGCAGGTAAACGCTCTAATAAGTAGCCAAATACCGTGTCGACGGTCTCAGATGCCAACGTACCTGATTCAAAACCGGCGACAGCATCCGAAATCACTGCCTTGATATCTGCATGAGGTGCAAAGGCAAGCAATAGACGGATAATTGCCACCGACGCACGTCGCAAAGCAAATGGATCTTTTGAGCCTGTAGGGCTCTGTCCTATACCAAAGATGCCAACCAGTGTGTCGAGCCTGTCGGCCAATGCAACAGCGGCTGATTCGGGTGACGAAGGTAGCTGGTCGCCCGAGAACTTAGGCCAGTAATGCTGTTCGATAGCGTCTGCGACCGCGTCTGAAAGACCATCGTTAAGCGCGTAATGTCTTCCTGCAATACCCTGAAGCTCAGGAAATTCCCCCACCATGTCGGATACAAGGTCCGCCTTGAGCACCGCACCTGCAGTACTGACCGTGGCCTCGTTGGCGCCGAGCTCCTCACACAATGCAGTGGCGAGGCGCGAAATTCGGCGCTGTTTCGACGCAAGGGTTCCCAAGTCACGCTGGAACAAAACGCTTTCAAGTCGTTCCGACTTAGCAGCGAGACTGGTTGTCTTGTCAGTCTCGAAGAAAAACGCAGCGTCAGCCAAGCGGGGACGGATTACTTTTTCGTTCCCGTAAATAACCGCCTGTGGGTTCGAGCTTTCGATATTGGAGATAGTAATGAAGGCCGGTACTAGCGAGCCATTACGGGCTTCGATGTGGAAATATTTTTGATGCTCTCGCATCGAAGAGATAAGCGCTTGTCGAGGCACTGATAAAAAGGCTTCATCGAAAGCACCGCGAAGTGCGACAGGCCATTCCACCAAACCAGTAACCTCATCAAGTAGGCTATCGTCGATGACTGCCGTCTCGTCGCCAGAAACCAAGGCTTCGACCTGCTGACGAATCATGGCCTTACGCTCTTGATGATCGGTAATCACATATTCGTCGCGCAGCATCGCTTGGTAGCGTTCGGGGCTTGGTATAGTGATCTCGTTTTTCCCATGAAAGCGATGTCCACGTGTTACTCGACCTGATTTGAGCCCGAAAAGTGAGATATCCAGTGACTCATTGCCCAATAGCAACATCAGCCATTGAACGGGCCGCAGGAACTCATACCGCTCTCTACCCCAGCGCATCCGCTTTGATACGGGAATCTGCGCTACTGCGTGGCTAACAATGTCTGGGAGTACCTCGGCACATACTGCACCCGTTACGCGCTTTACAAGGCCGAGCCGGTCGCCTTTATCCGTCGCGATTGTATCAAGCGCGTCTACCGCAACGTCTTGTTTCTTAGCGAAGCCGATCGCCGCGGGAGACCACTCCCCTTCTTTCGTTTTTGCCGCCGCAATGGGTGGTCCCAATATTTCTTGCTCTGTGTCAGCAGCATTCATGGTAACGTCATAAACGATAACGGTTAAACGCCTCGGTGTGGCCAATACCTTCGCTTCGCCGTGGCTCAGGCTATGGCTTTGTAGGCCATCACAAATCCCAGTACAAAGCGCTTCTGCCATGCCCACGTATTCACCTGCAGGGAGCTCTTCTGTGCCCAGCTCAAATAAAACCGTGTCTGTACTCACGCTGCAGCCTCCTTCGCCAGTGTCGCTAATGCGGCTTCGGCAAGGTCTGCGTCAGCTAGGGGGAAACCAAGCTTTGCTCGTGCTGCGACGTAGCCTTTTGCGGCTGCTCGAGCAATCGTTCGCACCCTGAGGATATAACGCTGTCTTTCAGTGACGCTGATCGCGTGACGTGCATCAAGCAAGTTGAAGGTATGGGAGGCTTTCATGACGAACTCATAGGCGGGCAGCGGTAGTTCAAGCCCCACAAGTCGCTCCGCTTCGCTTTCACAAAAGTCAAAATGCGCAAAGAGATGATCGACATCTGCTTCTTGAAAATTAAACGTCGACATCTCCACTTCGTTTTGATGGAACACATCGCCGTATTTGATGACGCCTGTGGGCGTCTCCGACCAGACTAAGTCATAGACGGACTTTACGTCCTGAATGTACATCGCCAGTCGTTCAATACCGTAGGTAATTTCACCCGTGACAGGTAAGCACTCGAGCCCACCTGCCTGCTGAAAATAGGTGAACTGAGACACCTCCATTCCGTTTAACCAAACTTCCCAACCGAGTCCCCAGGCGCCAAGTGTCGGTGACTCCCAGTTATCCTCAACAAACCGAATATCGTGCTCGAGAGGGTCCAAGCCCAGGCGTTTTAAACTACCGAGATAAAGCTCTTGAAAGTCAGCGGGTGATGGCTTCATCACGACCTGGAACTGGTAATAATGTTGCAGGCGATTTGGGTTTTCGCCGTAGCGACCGTCTTGGGGCCGTCGGCTAGGCTGGACGTAGGCAGAGTTCCAGTTCTCAGGACCTAATGCTTTGAGAAACGTCGCAGGATGAAAGGTACCCGCGCCAACCTCTAGGTCCAGTGGCTGAAGAATGACACAGCCATTTTCTCCCCAGAACGCTTGTAGCTCGAGAATTAGCTGCTGGAATGTTAGTGGTGAACTCACGTAAATACCCCGGTACATCGAAGACGCGAGTATACAGTGGCCAGCACTGGCATAATATGAACAATCAACGGCAATTAAGCGCATCCAGGTGTCAAAGAGTCACAATTCAGCGAAGTTTTTAGTTAAGGACCGTCTTGGCGCAGGTGTGCTCAAGGTGAGTTTAGGTCTGTCAGCCTTGATGCCACTTGAGCTTGCTCGCAGTTGTGGTCGTTTTCTGGGCCGTCTTTTGTATGCCGTTAACTCGACAACAGTTCGTGTCATTCGATGCAATATTGAATTGGCGTATCAAGATCGGGACTCCCTTGAACAGGAGGCACTTGTAAAAGCCTCGATCTGTGAGCAAGGCGCACTGATCAGCGAAATGGGACATGTTTGGCGGCGTTCTCCAGCCTACGTGATGTCCAAGATTAGTGTGGTTGGTCAGGCGTATTTTGACGCCGCACTGGCCGATCAACGAGGGGTTCTGGTGTTAGCCCCCCATATAGGAAATTGGGAGGTGCTACCGCATCACCTTGTAACGCAGGGCGACCTATTTGGTCTCTTTGAACCGCCTAAGTTGCCGAGTGTCGGTAACGAGGTGCTGGCTAACCGGCGACGCCCCGGTGGCGAATATGTTCCGACGACACCGAAAGGCTTGGTGCAGCTCATCCGCCATTTTAAGCGCGGCGGCTTGACGGGTATTTTGCCCGACCAAGTGCCGAACCATGAGTCTGCAGGCTTGAATGTGCCCTTCATGGGTGTCGATTGCTTCACGGCAAGTTTGTGCGCCAATTTACTTTCTAAATCGGGCGCCAAGGCCCTTGTTGCAGGTGTTTTTCGGGTAAAAGGGGGCTGGGAGGTGGTCTATCAGCCTGTCTCTGACGCAATTTACAGTGATGACTTAGAGGTGGCGTTACGCGCAATGAATCGCGATATAGAGACTCTACTCACTGGGCGTGATGAACAGTACCAGTGGTCGTACAAGCGATTTCGAACACTGCCGCGCTCGCTGGCCGATCACTACGCCGGTGTAAAACGCCGAGGAGGCAAAAAATGAATGTTTTCCTTGGGAAAATTCTAGGGACACTCATCGGGTTTTCGGCCCTCGGGGTTATCGGAGGCTTTGTTGGGTTCTTAGTTGGCCACCTCTTCGACTCAGGCCTGTTGCGAGCCATCAAAATGACGGGCCCTGACGGGCTGCATGAGCTGCAGCAGGAGTTCTTTGATACGACCTTTGTGATGATGGGTTATATCGCGAAGGCAGATGGTCGTGTATCGGAAACAGAGATAGCTCAGGCGGAGGCTTTGTTCACGCAGTTCAGACTCACGCCCTCTCAGCGCGAAAATGCCATTAAACGATTTAAACGTGGTGCCGAGACGAGTTTTGACCCTGCGCCCGAGTTGACGCGTTTCAGGCGTATTGTTGCGCTACGGCCCAACACCTCCCAAACCTTGATGCTGTTTTTGGTGAGCATGGCATTAGCAGACGGACGACTCGATACGGCAGAGCAGCAAGCGCTGTCTCGTGTTGCGCGTGCCTTGGGAATTTCTGACGCCGCACTGCAGCGAATCGTGAGCATGGTGGCAGCGCAGGCTAATTTTGGCGGCCACCGCCAGCAACAACGCCAGCAATATCAGCCGCAGCGGAGCCAATTGGCAGAGGCCTATCAAGCCCTAGGTGTGAAACCCGATGTCGACGATCGTGAGCTCAAAAAAGCCTATCGTCGACTGATGAGTGAGAACCACCCGGACAAACTCAGTGCTAATGGTGTTCCCAAAGAAATGGTCGATTTGGCAACAGAACGCTCTCAGAACATAACGACAGCTTATGACCTCATCAAACAGTCACGCGGCTTAAAATAAAGCCCATAGTTGCGTCGTTTAGGGCCGCCAAAACGTTGGGGTGAACAGAATTAGAAGCGTAAAGATCTCTAGTCGTCCCAAGAGCATTGCGACACACAGAATGACCTTACCTGCATCGGACACCGCACCGTAATTCGCAGCGACCGAGCCCAAACCAGGACCTAGGTTATTGATTGATGCCATCACTGCGCTCACCGCTGATAAAAAGTCGAGCCCGGTACCTAGCATGGCGAGTACTAGGATGAACGAAGAAAACATATACACCGCGAAGAAACTCCAGACGGCACTGACGACCTCTGGTCTTACACGTCGATGATCGAGCTTGAGTGGAATGACCGCATTTGGGTGCAGGAGTTGTCGAAGCTCCCGAAGGCCCTGTCGGAATATCAGTAATATTCTCATCGCCTTCATACCGCCGCCTGTTGAGCCAGCACAAGCGCCCATGACGCTCAGCATCAGCAAGAAAATAGGCAAAAACGAGGGCCAAGCGGAAAAGTTGTCACTGGCGTACCCTGTGGTTGTCGCAATAGACACTGTTTGGAACAGGCCGTGAATCAATGCCTCTTCCAAGGCCAGCGTGTCCATAGCTATCAGGGTTCCGCAGGTAACGACGGCTGCGATCAGTACCATGCCGGAAAAGAACTTCGTTTCTGAGTCGTATCCGTAAATCGTTGGGCTGCGCTTGGAGAAAGCAACAAAGTGCAGCCCAAAATTAACGGCGCTAATCAGCATAAAGAGACTGCTAATGAGCAAAATAATATTGCTGTTGAAGTAGCCCATGCTCGCATCGTGGGT
This sequence comes from gamma proteobacterium HIMB55, assembly GCA_000227505.4. NCBI lineage: Bacteria > Pseudomonadati > Pseudomonadota > Gammaproteobacteria > Cellvibrionales > Halieaceae > gamma proteobacterium HIMB55. The sequence continues at coordinate 2,500,913 of AGIF02000001.1, forward strand.
TGAAAAACCACCAATGGCGATGGTTGAAAACGCGTGGCTAATCGCGTCAAAGACAGTCATTCCCGCGAGGAAATACGCCAGCGCGCAGCTCACAGTGAGTCCTAAGTAAATACTGAAAAGCGCTTTTGCGGTCGACGTAATGCGAGGCGTTAGTTTGCTGTCTTTGGCGGGGCCGGTGCTTTCCGCACGATAGAGCTGTACCCCGCCAATCCCCAGCATCGGCAAAACAGCTACGGCTAAAACAATGATACCGATGCCGCCAAGCCACTGAAGAAGTTGGCGGTAGAGCAAGATTGATTGCGGAATATGATCGAGTCCCACAAGCACGGTCGCCCCCGTTGTTGTCAGACCTGAAACCGACTCAAAAATGGCATCAAACACGGAAATGTCTACGGCGTCGCTCAACAAAAATGGCAGCGCACCATAGATACCCAGAACGATCCAAAATGCCGCAGTGACCATGAAGCCATCACGAATTTGTAATTCTGATTTAACGCGTTGTGTTGCAAGCCAAAGGAAAACCCCAGAGGTTGCGGTTGCCGCAAAGGCCTGACCGAATATCGTTGCCGTACCGTCTTCCTGCAGCCATCCCAATGTCATCGACGGCAGTGTCCCAAGACTGAATAGCATCAGGAGCAAGCCAACGATACGAACACACAGGCCGATATTCATTAGATGAAGCTGCCACCTACAACGAACAGTTTTTCAACCAGGCTTATTTTCGAAGGATCAGTTAGGAACAAAATGACATGGTCATCTTCTTCGACCACCACGTGTCGGTGCGCAATGATGACTTCGTCGCCCCTGAGGATCGCACCCACGGTTGCTCCGGGTGGGAGATCGAGCTCATCGAGTCGGCGTCCTACGACTTTTGATGTTTTGGGGTCACCATGTGCGGTCATTTCCAGCGCCTCGGCAGCACCCCTGCGAAGCGAGTGCACAGCGCTGATATCACCTTTCCTTACGTGAGTGAGCAGACTACTAATGGTGATCTGTTGGGGAGAAATCGCGATGTCGATTTCTTGGCCTACTAGTTCGGCGTAAGCTGAGTTAGTGATCAATGTGATCACTTTTTTCGCACCGAGTCGTTTGGCTAACATCGACATCATGATGTTGGACTCACCGTTATTGGTGAGGGCGCAAAATACATCGGTATTGGCAATGTTTTCCTGTTGTAAAAGCTTCGAGTCATTCGCGCTTCCATTCAGCACAATACTCTCCTCAAGCTCCTCCGACAGTTGCCGACAGCGATCGTAGTTGAGCTCGAGGACTTTGACTTGGTAGTCCTGTTCGAGTCGTTTTGCGAGCGATGCACCAATCTTTCCGCCGCCGGCAATCATGACGCGTTTATAGGGTGCATCCAGTTTTCTTAGCTCTGATGTGACCGCTCGAATGTTTTCGCTGGCCGCAATGAAGAAGGCCTCATCATCGGGCTCCACAACGGTTGAGCCTTCCGGGATGATGGCGCTTTGCGATTTTCGAAAGATTGCTGCCACGCGCGTATCAACGCTTGGCATGTGCTCTCGAATCTCTTGCAACTCACGCCCTACAATCGGACCACCGTCAACCGCCCTTACGGCAACAAGCCGGATCTTCCCGCCGGCAAAATCAAGTACCTGAAGCGAGCCAGGGTTGAGAATGAGTTGATGAATAGCGTCGGTGACAAGGTGCTCGGGACTGATCGAAACATCGACAGGGATAGCACCTGATTGAAAGAGCTTTTTATCTTCGTTCAGATAATCAACTTCACGAATACGGCAGATCTTCGTCGGCGTGCGGTAAAGCGTGTAGGCGATTGTACATGCCAGCATATTCACTTCGTCGCTATCGGTAACAGCAATCAGCATGTCTGCGTCTTCGGCGCCTGCGTCCGCCAAAGTGGTTGGTTTCGATGCGTCACCTTTGACGGTTCTGATATCTAGTCGTTCTTGCAGCTGTCTCAGGGCAGAGTCAGAGCTGTCTACGACCGTGACATCATTCTGTTCGTCGGCGAGGTGTTCGGTGAGCGTGCCGCCAACTTGCCCGGCTCCCAAAATAATGATCTTCACGACGCTCTCGGTTCCTTGAACAACGGGTGATCTAACTCATTACTCGCGAATGGTACTCCGATTTCCCGCGAACTCCAGATCAGGCGATTTTTTCGAGCATGCAGTAGTAAAGGCCGTCGCCGCCACTGGCTGATGGCAAGGCCTGTCTACCGACGCTTTTCGCAATACCAAACGATTCAGAAAGAGGGATTGCTTTGGCGTCGGCAGTGACCGCCAAGAAGTTGCTAACGATGTCCTCGTTTTCCGCCGGCAGCAGTGAGCAGGTAATGTATAAGAGCTGCCCACTGGGCCGCACTCTTTTCCAAGCGGATTCCAGGAGGGCCTGCTGCAGCTCGGCAAACTGATTGATATCGGACTTTAAGCGGATGACTTTTACGTCTGGGTTTCGCCTTATAACGCCCGTTGCAGAGCATGGAACATCGAGCAGTACCAAATCAAACGCGTTTTCCGCTGTCAGTTCACCGAGTTCTCGTCCATCACCAACTAACGTCTTTATGGATAAACCCAGCCGTTCGGCGTTTTCTTCGACGCGCGCGAGCCGCGACGCTGATATATCCATCGCCGTCACTTCGGCCCCGAGCTCTGCAAGGTGGCAAGCTTTGCTTCCGGGCGCGGAGCAAACATCAAGAACTCGAATTCCGAGAGGTGCGCCCGCCCCTGCTGATGCGCTTGCTATTAATGTGCCTGCCAGCTGTGCTGATTCGTCCTGAACGCTGGCAATGCCTTCGGAGAAACCGGGAATCTGCGAGACGGGCACGGCCGACGACAAGGTAAGACCATAGGCGCCGACAGGCATTGCCTCTATACCTGCTGACGAAAGCGCTTTTAGATAATCGTCGCGCGATGATTTTTGACCATTCACTCTGAGTGTTAACGGCGGTTTGTGACGGCCTGCTTGTGCTACCCCTTGTAAGTGATCTGGATACTGCTTCTTCAAAACTTTGTAGAGCCATCCAGGTAGTGCTGCCTGTTCGCTCTCGCCCAGCTGCTCGAGCAAGACTGTCTTCTCTCTCTGGTAACGGCGCAAGCACGCGTTAATGAGTTTGGCGGCCCATGCCCGCTTTAGCGAGGAGCAAACTTCTACAGCAGCTGAGACGGAGGCGTAGGAAGGTGTTGAACACTCGTCGAGTTCGTAGAGCGCCAAGATAAGCAAGGCTTCGAGGGCACTGTCCTTGGGTTTGAGTGGTTTTTCGAGGAGCTGTCTAGTGACACCTTTGTACATGGGCCACAGCCGCAAAGAGCCGTAGACTAATTCCCTGAAAAACGCCCGATCTGACTCACCAACCTCGTTTTGAGCGCTTTCAAACAGCGCATTAAGCGACCCTCCTTGCTGAACCTTGTCGAGCAATAACGTCGCCGATAGACGAAGCGTCATTTGTTGTTGCTCGTGAATTGATCGCCAAGCACAAAGCGATCTTTATGGCCGTTCATGATGTCTGGTAAGGACATGGGCTTTTTGTTGGGCAACTGAAGGCGCGTGATGACCAGATTACCGCTGCCACAGGCGACTTCGAGGCCGGTTTTGGTGAGGGCAAACAAGGTTCCGGGCGGGTTGTCGGTATTTGAGGCCGTGGGGTCTGCCCAGGCTTCCCAAATCTTGATGCGCTGGTCGTTATAAATACCAAAGCAGCCCGGCGCCGGTGATAGTGCGCGCACTTTACGGCTGATTTCCGTTGCGGAGAGATGCCAGTCTATTGCAGCCTCTTCCTTGGTTATCTTATGCGCATAAGTGACGCCATCAGCAGGTTGCTCGGTTGCACCTTTTAGCGACGACTCCAAGTCTTCAAGCGTTTTGATCAGCGCACTCCCGCCAAGAATTTCAAGCGCTTGGGTTAAGGATTCAGTGGTGTGTTGCTCGCTAATATCAATTGTGGCTTCAGACAACATCGGGCCGGTATCCAGTCCCTCGTCCATTGCCATAATAGTCACCCCGGTAACGGCATCACCTGCCTCGATCGCTCTGTGAATCGGCGCCGCACCCCGCCATCGTGGCAAAAGCGAGGCGTGCACATTGATACAACCAAGTCGCGGCGTCTCCAATATCGCCTTTGGTAGCAATAATCCGTAAGCGACGACCACCATCACGTCCGCATTAAAGGCCGTAAGCTCTGACGTGGCTTCCTCATTCCTTAACGTCGGTGGTTGAAGTACGGAAAGACCATGGTCTAAAGCGAGCTGCTTTACGGGTGATGGGGTAAGCTGCTTACCGCGACCTGAAGGCCGGTCGGGTTGTGTGTAAACAGCGACGACATCGTGGTTGGATTCGACCAGTTGTTTGAGGTGTGCTGCTGCAAATGCGGGCGTACCCGCGAAGACAATTCGCAGTGATTGGCTCATGGCTTAGGCTCTGCGTCGCTGCTCTTTTTCCAACCGTTGGCGGATCCTTTGTCGCTTGAGTGGACTCAAGTAATCGACAAATAACTTACCTTGCAAATGATCCATTTCGTGCTGGAGGCAGACAGCGAGAAGTCCCGTGACAGTTTCATCGATGGCAGTGCCGTCCTGATCTAATGCAGTGACACGAATCGCTTTTGGGCGCTCAACCGATTCACTAAAACCCGGAACAGATAGGCAGCCTTCCTCAAAGCCATCGAGTGACTCATCGATGACCTCAACGTTTGGATTGATAAATACTCGCGGTGTGGAACGGTCGTTCGATAGATCAATGACGATGACTTGCTCGTGAACGTCGATTTGAGACGCAGCTAAACCGATGCCGTTTGCGTCATACATCGTCTCGAACATGTCCTCTACTAGCGTTTGAATTCTGCGGTCGACGGTTTCAACCGGTGCCGCTTTTGTGCGCAGTCGTGGATCGGGGAATTCGAGAATTTTTCTAATGGCCATGCTTCGGTCTCAAACGCTTTATGGATGGATTAGCCGACTTTTGCACCTATTCGTGCTTGTTTTGGCAGCAAGCTCAGCGCAGACTGCCATTATACCGGTAAGCAGAGATACGCCAATTTTCTTTCATCAGTGACATCAAAGAACGATGAGCCTGAGGAAAACTGACAGATCGGAGAACGGACATGGTAGGACGCCATCTTTTATCTGAGCTGAAATCATCTGAGCTAAAAGAAGCCACCACACGGTGTTTGGAGCACTTTGCTCACCGCGCATACACTAGTTTGTGTGCCCCTAGGTGGAATGTACGCTTCGTTCTCAACCTGTTTGTCACAGCCATTTTTTTATTACCCACGGTGACTCTGGCTCAGTCGGCTATTCCGAGACTTTCAGATAACGCACCGGATACCTATGTCGTCGAGCCTGGCGATACGCTTTGGGATATTTCAGCACTGTTTCTTAACGAGCCTTGGCGCTGGCCCGAACTGTGGCAGGTTAACCCTGATGTCAGGGACCCCAACCTCATATACCCAGGGGATACCCTGTACCTCCGATGGGATGCCGGTAAACCAGGCGTCTATCTCACGGCTGGCATGTCTTACGGTGCGGCGTCTGACGTCGTAAGACTAAGCCCATCCGTCAGAGCCGAACCGCTTCCCGCCGCAATCGATGCGCTCCCGCGAGAGGCAATTGACCCCTTTATTGCCCGTCACCGGTTTACGACAAAATTTGACCTAGAAGCAATGCCGAGGATCATCAGCGGTGATCGAGGGCGGTTGATATCGGGGATGGGCGATCGTGTTTACGTCGTTGGCACCTTTGTTGGTGAGGACCAACAGTTCGATGTGGTTCGTCCGGCGAGAGAAATAAGGCATCCCGAGACAGGCGAAATGCTCGGCACTCTGCTTTCGTCTGTTGGCCGGGTGGTTTTGTCACAGCGTGGATCGTCCGATGAGCAGGCCAGCCAGTTCGACGTATTGGCGTCTCGTGAGGAGCTACGTGTTGGTGACGTACTACTCCCGGTAGAAGATCGACAGCTGGTTGCTGAGTTTGTGCCTCAGGTTCCCACAGTCGATTTGGAACCCGGTTTCATGTTGTCGCTTGAGAGTGGCGCGACGCAAATAGGCGCCTTAGACGTCGTCGCGACGACCTTTGGTGAGGTTGATGACGTAGCGGTAGGAACACTTCTGTCTATCGCCAAGGCAAGCGAACCGGTTACGGATCAAATTAGTGGTAAACGCTATACGCTTCCTTCTGAGACGGCCGGCACCATGATGCTGTTTGCTGTTTACGATCGTGCAAGCTTTGGTCTAGTGCTCAATGCAAACCAGCCGCTGTCGGTTGCAGATAGGTTGGTCAACCCCTGAAGAAAATAGGCTGCACGGACGCAGCAAGAGATAACTCAAGGATGAGTGATGTTGGTAATGCTTGGATGCGAGGGTGTTCAGCCTGAGCGCTGGATCGGTTACGCACAATACATAACCCAAAATGCGGGCATTAATGATTCTGTTGCGGCCATGACTCAATGGCCTAATCCTGAATCAGTCTTGCAGGCGGTTGCCAAACCAGAATTAGAGCCATGGCGGCAAAGCATTCTTCAAGCAAAGAGCCCGCCGCTCCCAAAAAGCGTTTGGTTATTGGGTCAAACGGCGCCGCAATACTCGCCGCTCCTAGCCGAATGCCAAGATGCACCCTCTTTCTTGTTTGGGCTTGGTGACCCCAGTTGTTTTGATTGTCCCGCCATCGCCATTGTTGGTAGCCGACGTCCATCCCTCGATGGGCTACAGCTTGCTGAGCGGTTTGCCTTTGAGCTCGCCACAGCGGGCTTCGTGATTGTCAGTGGTCTTGCTCAGGGCATTGATACAGCTGCTCACAAAGGGGCGCTGGCGGCAGGCGGAAGAACCATCGCCGTGATGGCCACCGGAATCGATGCAGTTTATCCATCGACCAATCGAGAGTTGAGCTTTGGTGTAGCGGAGTCAGGGGCTGTAGTGACAGAGTTTCTTCCCGGCAGTTCGCCCAAACGACACCACTTTCGACGCCGAAACCGAACGATATCTGGCTTATCGATTGCAACGGTAGTGATTGAGGCCGGTGTACCTAGTGGCACGTTAATCACAGCGACAGCTGCCGCGGAACAGGGGCGCGACGTGTATGCGCTGCCTTGGTCGATAAACCACAAGCAAGGTGAAGGATGCTTAAAGCTTTTACTTGAGGGCGCACTGCTTGCGACTGATCCTCACGATATTGTCGAAGGGAGCTGCTGGTCAAAGCCAATACCCGTCGAGTCTGTGCTTAAAAATTACCGATCGAGTCAAGGCGCCTTGGAGGGTTTTGGAGAGCAGAATGCACAAGGTGCAACGGCGCAAAGTGCGAGGTTGCAGTTGCAGGATACCGGGTTTGAATCCGCTGATTCTTCTCGATCAAAAAGTGGCCGCCACGGGCTTTCAGCGCCCAATAGAGGCCTGAGCTCTCAGAAAGAAGCTTCTGCGCACAGACAAAATTTAAGCGATGAGCAAAAGACGCTCTTGCAACTAATGGGTGACGGATATCACTCAGCGGAGTCACTCTCTGAGGTGATGGGGCGAAACATTCGCGAGATTCACCAAGCCCTTACCGCACTCGAGATTTCTAACCTGGTGACTCGCCATCGCAGTGGCTACTGCAAACGCTGACAGTTTGAGTACGCTATTATTCCGCTTTATAGACAGCACCGCATGAGCGCCTCGCCGGGCCATGGATTGTGCAAAAAAAAATAGTGGTCCGCGTGTTAACGCCGCAATGAAATAGTCGCAATCTAGCAGTAGATAGAAGTACCAAATTAAAAGGATCTTTAAATGACAGCCTCACTTCGGATTAGGCATGCAGCAGCTTGCGTTAAAGAGGGCGGCGTTATCGCCTGCCCGGCAGAAGCAGTTTGGGGTTTGTCTTGCGATCCGTGGAACCAAGATGCGGTCGAGCAGCTTTGTGCGATGAAACAACGACCTATTTCAAAGGGCGTTATCGTTGCCAGTGGTGATGTGTCTGATTTCGCACCGCTCTTGGATGGACTGACATCCAAGCAGCGAAAAGCGCTACTGGATTCCTGGCCGGGTCCTGTGACTTGGCTTGTGCCGCACAAAGATTTTTTCCCTCAATGGGTAACAGGAGAGAGCACTGAGGTGGCAATCCGTGTAACCTCTGCACCTGCACTGTCCAAGTTATGTCGCGAATTGGACGGTCCGGTGGTAACGACCAGTGCTAATTGGGCGGGTGCTCAGCCAGCAAAGCATGCATTCCAAGTGGTGAGGTATTTCGGTGCAGGCGTTGTCATGGTGCCCGGGTCAGTAAACCTGCAGGGTCGACCATCGACGATAAAGCGCGCGACAACTGGCGAAGTGATGCGTTAAGCATTCCGCCGAGTAAATGGCAGACAAGAAGAAGGAAGCCCTATGGATTTGCCAGCGGTTGAGCAGTACTTGAAAGGCCTACAGGCATCAATTTGTGATGAGTTGAGTGCAATAGACGGGTCAGCAGAGTTTGCAACTGAATCTTGGGAACGCCCTGAAGGCGGCGGCGGTATCAGTCGTGTGTTGGCCGATGGCAAAGTTTTTGAAAAGGGCGGTGTTAATTTCTCATACGTAGAAGGCACTCAGATGCCCGGAAGTGCCACGCAACATAGACCTGAGTTGGCGGGGCGCAGCTTCAAAGCGATGGGTGTTTCACTGGTTATGCACCCAAGAAATCCTTACGTCCCAACATCGCATGCCAATGTCCGATGCTTTGTTGCGGAAAAGCCCGGGCATGATCCCGTTTGGTGGATGGGCGGCGGATTTGATTTGACGCCCTACTACGGCAGAGATGAGGACGTTATTCACTGGCACCAAACCGCCAAAGATGCCTGTGACCCCTATGGGGACGACGTGTACTCACGCTATAAAAAATGGTGCGATGAGTATTTCTTTTTGCCGCACCGCAACGAGCCAAGGGGTGTTGGCGGTCTTTTTTATGACGATCTCAACGAGTGGGGCTTTGATAAAACGTTCGGATTTATGCGCTCCGTAGGAGATGCTTTCTCTAAAGCCTATGTTCCGATCGTAATGAATAATAAAGATCGCGAGTATGGTGAGCGCGAACGGCAGTGGCAGCTTTATCGCCGAGGCCGCTATGTTGAATTTAACTTGGTCTTTGACCGAGGCACCTTGTTTGGCCTGCAGTCGAATGGCCGCACTGAGGCGATTTTGATGTCGCTCCCACCACTTGTCCGTTGGGAGTACGGCCTTACGCCAGAACCCGGTACGCCTGAAGAAAAGCTGCTCGAATATTATTTAAAGCCTAAAGACTGGCTGGGATAAACTCGCCGTATAATTTAGCCGGGTCGGCTTATTTAGGTTTGGTTAAGGTTTTGGAGCATTCTATGAGGCGCTTTGCCGTACTGGGCAACCCGATCGCTCACAGCAAATCGCCTGAGATTCATCATGCGTTCGCGGCCAGCCTAGATCACGAGGTTGATTACAGTCGGATCTTGGTTGAGCCCGGTGACTTCAATGCGGTTGTTACCGAGTTTTTTTCAGCCGGCGGCATTGGCCTCAATGTCACAGCACCCTTCAAAGGCGATGCCTTTGAGATCGCGGAAGTTCACACCGACGCAGCTGTCGACGCCAAGGCGGCGAACACCTTGTGGCGAGACAGCGACGGGCGAGTGTGCGCTCACACTACCGACGGTAGCGGCATATTGCGCGACCTCGAGCACAATCTAGGGTGGGCAATAGAAGCGAGGAATATTCTTCTGCTAGGTGCGGGTGGTGCCATGCGCGGTATTTTGGGCCCGCTCTGCGAGCGCAATCCAACCACGATCCACATCGCTAACCGCACGGAATCTCGCGCTTCTGAACTGGCCGACGTGTTTAGCAATCGAGGAAGTTTGAGTGCGGGTGGGCTGGACGATATTCCCAATAGACACTGGGATCTCATCATTAACGGCTTAAGCAGCGGTTGGGACGGCAGCTTCCCCGACTTAGCCATTAACGAAATAAGTGCCGCCACCGCTGCATACGATTTGATTTACAGCGATCAAGACACACCGTTCATGGCTTGGGCGCGGGCTAAAGGGCTAACCCGAGTTCAAGACGGCTTGGGCATGTTGGTAGAGCAGGCGGCCGATAGCTATGCAATCTGGCAAGGCCAGCGGCCAGAGACTGGTGGGGTATTCGAGTTGTTGCGACCTAGCAATTAAACGGTCGATTCTTCGAGAAACTGATCTTTGAGTTTGACGTAGTTCTTTGCTGAGTACGGCAAAAATGCGCGCTCACGGTCGGTAATCTCCCGGACGGGCCTCGCGGGCGATCCCGCGTAGAGCCATCCGCTCTTGAGCGTTTTTCCCGGTGTTACCAGGCTCCCGGCACCGATCATCACCTCATCTTCAACCGTCACACCGTCCATCACGACTGAGCCGATGCCAACGAGCACGCGATTTCCGATCGTGCAGCCGTGAAGAACCGCGTTATGCCCAACGGTGACGTCATCACCAATGCTGAGTGGATACCCTGCCCCGTTAAAGTCGCTTGCGTGCGTGATATGTAAGATCGAGCCATCTTGAATGTTGGTGCGACTTCCAATTCGAATACTGTGCATGTCAGCCCGTATCGCGCATTGAGGCCAGACGCTGACGTCATCGCCCATGACCAAATCCCCGAGTACGACAGCTGAAGGGTCGATCATGACGCGTTCACCCAATTTGGGCGTATTGCCTTGATATGACCGAATATTGTCGGGACCGTTGTAGTTCGCGCTTGCCATTTCAACCTACCTTGACCGTTTGTGCTGGTAACATTGGCACAAGGGTAAGTGCATATTCAAACTGTAAACACTGGAAAATAAAGGCGACATGACAAACGACGCTAAACCGCAAGCACCGCGAAGACCGCGATTTATAGCGGGCGCTGTCTGCCCAAGCTGCAAGGCAATGGATCGTATCGTGGTCGATATGGAGACCGATGAACGATCTTGCGTTGACTGCGGATTTTCCGAGAAACGCCCTCAGGCAGCGACGCAAGAACCGGTCACGCGTGTTACTCGCGGAAGTGCCCGTTTAGTCGAAACGACGGCTGAACCTGTCCGTTTAATGACCCCCGAGCCACAGAAAGACTAAATTCCTGTTAACAAATGCACGGTATTTGTCTAACTAACGTGTTTGCGCTGTGAATCCAATCTGACTTCGCTATAATCGCGCCGCTAAAAAAAGCGTGGTCCAACCATAGGGGGCGGGACCAGCACAACGCTGAAATGGGGAAGAAAAGATGCTTAACGCACGCGCACTAGCCGCGGCGGCACTCTTGCCGCTATCCGCGAATGCACAGAACCAAGTCAACATGTCGACTGGCGTATCTGATGCAGGCGCAGTTATCACTGAACTCGGAGTCGAGATTTTTGACCTTCACATGCTGATCTTCTGGATCTGTGTGGTGATCGGTATTGGCGTTTTTGGCGTCATGCTCTACTCAATCTATGCACACCGAAAGTCAAAAGGCGTAGAGCCAGCTCAATTCCACGAGCACACGGGTGTCGAAATCGCATGGACTGTTGTGCCCTTCCTGATTCTCATCGGAATGGCTGTGCCAGCAACCTCAACGCTGCTCGAAGTCTATGACAACGACGATGCTGAAATGAGCATTCTCATCACGGGCTACCAGTGGAAGTGGAAGTACGAGTACCTAGATGCCGACGGTGAGAACGTTTCGTTCTTCTCAAACCTTGCTACATCGCAAGAGCAGATCTACAACACCGACGACAAGGGTGAGAATTACCTCCTCGAGGTTGACGAGCCACTCGTTATCCCTGTGGACACGAAGGTACGTTTCTTAATTACTGCGAACGATGTTATCCACTCATGGTGGGTGCCCGAGATTGCGGTTAAGCGCGACGCGATTCCTGGCTTCATTAACGAAGCGTGGACGCGCGTTCTTCAAGAAGGTGTTTACCGTGGGCAGTGCACTGAGTTATGTGGTGCTTACCACGGTTTCATGCCTGTAGTCGTTCATGCTGTTAGCCGAGACGAGTTCGACGGTTGGATGGCTGCCAAGCAAGGCGCCGCTGCAGCGGATGCTGCACTTGCCGCACAAGAGCTCTCTTTTGATGAGTTGTACGCACGAGGCGAGGACGTTTACAACGCGAGCTGCTTGGCTTGCCACGGTGCTGCGGGTGAAGGCGGTCTTGGTAATGCGATTGCTGGAAGCGCGATTGCAACCGGCGGCCTTGATACACACTTGAGCGTCATTGTGAACGGCGTCGCAGGCACTGCAATGCAGGCCTTTGGTGCGCAGCTGTCAGAAGTCGACGTGGCTGCGGTTACGACTTACCAGCGCAATGCGTTTGGAAATAATACTGGGGATGTGGTTCAGGCGTCTGACGTCGTGAGCTACAAAGAAGGGTAATTGGAGGAAATACAAATGGGCGATCATCACCACGGTCCAGCTAAAGGCCTCTCTCGTTGGCTGTACACAACTAACCACAAAGATATCGGAACCATGTACCTATGGTTCTCGTTTGCAATGTTCCTCCTTGGCGGCGCATTCGCCATGGTCATTCGTGCTGAGCTTTTCCAGCCAGGCATGCAGCTTGTCGAGCCTGGCTTCTTTAATCAGATGACAACACTGCACGGGCTGGTGATGGTATTTGGTGCCATCATGCCGTCGTTCGTAGGCCTCGCTAACTGGCTGATCCCCATGATGATTGGGGCGCCAGATATGGCCTTGCCACGAATGAACAACTGGAGCTTCTGGATTTTGCCCCCAGCATTCTTGATGCTGGCGTCTACGCTGCTTATGGAAGGCGGCGCTCCAGCGTTCGGATGGACGTTCTACGCGCCACTCTCAACGACTTACGCGCCACCCTCGGTGACGTTCTTCATCTTCGCGATCCACATTTTGGGTGTGTCATCCATCATGGGTTCGATCAACATCATCGCAACGGTCATGAACATGCGTGCCCCTGGCATGACATACATGAAGATGCCACTGTTTGTTTGGACATGGCTCATCACAGCGTTCCTGCTTGTGGCTGTTATGCCTGTCTTGGCGGGTGCAGTAACCATGATGCTCATGGATATCCACTTCGGAACGAGTTTCTTCTCTGCCGCAGGTGGTGGTGACCCCGTTTTGTTCCAGCACATCTTCTGGTTCTTCGGTCACCCAGAGGTATACATCATCATCCTTCCTGCATTTGGTGTGATTTCGCAGATCATCCCTGCATTCTCACGCAAGCCGCTCTTCGGTTATGCGTCGATGGTCTACGCGACAGCGGCGATTGCCTTCCTGTCGTTCATCGTATGGGCACACCACATGTACACAGTCGGCATGCCTGTGGCAGGTGAGCTGTTCTTCATGTACGCAACAATGCTCATCGCGGTACCTACGGGCGTTAAGGTCTTCAACTGGGTCACAACGATGTGGCGTGGTGCTATGACTTTCGAAACACCCATGCTGTTTTCAATCGGCTTCTTGGTGTTGTTCACCATTGGTGGTTTCACCGGATTGATGCTGTCAATTGCACCAGCTGACTTCCAGTACCACGACACCTACTTCGTTGTTGCGCACTTCCACTATGTGATGGTGGCAGGTGCGGTATTCTCAATGACAGCTGCGATCTACTTCTGGCTACCCAAGTGGACTGGCCGCATGTACAACGAAACCATGGGTAAGGTGCATTTTTGGGTATCGTTTATCGGCTTCAACGTAACGTTCTTCCCGCAGCATTTTGTCGGTCTCGCAGGCATGCCTCGCCGAATTCCCGACTATGCGTTGCAGTTCGCTGACTTCAACATGATGTCGTCGATTGGTGCTTTCATCTACGGCGCGTCGCAGCTCTTGTTCCTATACAACGTTATTGCTGCCATCGTCGCGGGCAAGCGTGTTTCAGATGAAAAAGTATGGGATGGAGCAGAGGGTCTTGAGTGGACACTGCCTTCACCACCGCCCTATCACACGTTTGAGACGCCACCTAAAATCGAAGAGCAGCCTGCTCACTAATTTTAGGATCTAGCTTCTCGTGCGACTGAGCCAAGACCCAACAACAGACACGGTAGCCAAACTTGGCGCCGTGGCTGTTGCTATGTTCGCCTTTGTATTTGTGGTGATGGTGCCGCTTTACAATGTGTTGTGCGACGCCCTGGGTATCAATGGGAAAACCTCGTCGGAAGCCTACACATCTGTAGTAGCCCAAGTCGACGAGTCGCGCTCAGTAAAGGTTCAGTTTGTTGCAACCAACAACGACGGAATGCCTTGGGCATTTTCGCCCGATGTGACCGAAATGGTCGTGCATCCTGGTGCGGCGAACGACACGGTATTTTTTGCCGCGAATCCGACGACCAATTCGATGATTGCTCAGGCAATCCCCAGTGTCTCGCCTTCGCGTGCCGCTGAATATTTTCATAAGACCGAGTGCTTTTGTTTCGAACAGCAGCCTCTCGATGGCAATAGCGAGGCCGAGATGCCTCTGCAGTTCATTGTCGATCAGGACCTTCCTGCCGATATCAAAACGATCACCCTGTCTTACACATTGTTCGATGTGACTGCGCTGATGCGCGACAAGGTCGCTTCGAGATAAACTAAAAGGGGGCCCCGGGGGGACGGGGTATAACGGAGAAAAACATGTCTAGTGCCCAATCATCAACAGAGTACGAAAAGTACTACGTACCCGAGAGCTCTAGCCTCGCGGTAAGAGCAACCATCGGCCTTGTCTTGACCGTGTTCGGTGGAGGCCTCGTCCTGAACGAGATGACCTTCGGCGGCACTCACGATACAGGCGGTACAGCCAAGTACGTTTTGTTCGCTGGGCTTGCGATGTTTATCGCGACACTCACTTACTGGTTCCGCACAGCGATCACAGAAAACAAAGCGGGCATGAACAGTGCTCAGCTGAGCCACAGCTACGTGCTGGGTATGTTCTGGTTCATTTTCTCTGAGGTGATGTTCTTCGCCGCTTTCTTCGGTGCCTTACTTTACGTTCGTTGGCTAGCCGGCCCATGGCTTGCAGGCGAAGGTGAAGGTGGACGAATGAACTTCCTGCTTTGGGAAGGTTTTGAGTACACCTGGCCGCCGGTTACCACGCCGCAAGAAGTGGTTGGTGGCGCGCTTAGCCAGCCCATCGCAAACAACGGTGAGTTCGTCTCGCAGAACACCTCCATGTCGTTCGCAGACGCGCATCACTGGTATGCATGGTTGCCACTCTGGAACACTATTATCCTGCTTACGTCGAGCGTCACTTGTGAGTTCGCACACCGCGGTCTGTCAGCGGGTAACATCAAGAAGTTCGAAGCATGGTTGGCAGTGACTGTTGGTCTGGCCATCATCTTCCTGTTCTTGCAGGCAGCGGAATACTATGAAGCTTACGAGTTATACGGTCTGACACTGAACTCGGGTATTTATGGCTCAACGTTCTTTATGCTGACTGGATTCCACGGCTTCCACGTCGCCATGGGAATGACTATGTTGCTGATTCAGTTGATCCGCTCGGTTCGCAACAAGCACATGACACCTACCGATCACTTCGGCTTCTCAGCATCTAGCTGGTACTGGCACTTTGTTGATGTTGTGTGGGTATTCCTCTTTATCTTCGTATATATCATCTGAAGTTAAAGCGGTTCGATTGGAAAGGGGCGGGTTTATCCCGCCTTTTTTTTACTCTGCTGATTCAGCAGCGGGACGTGCATCCCAAGGACTCTGGTGACCTAGTTGCCCCGTAGCAACGCCGTACACAATAAGTGCCATCAGTGTGCCGGCGATACCGACTCGGACACGAAGCGAGTTGACCAGTCTAGTTTTTTTGGCGTCACCGCGATCAATCATCAAGAAGTAGAGACCAAACCCTAGGGTGACCACCAAAGCGATCATGAGTAAGACAATCAGTCCTTTAAGCATGCAAAATCCTTACACTAAGCGGCATTGCACACCTCGATGTGGGGTGAAGCGCATCTGCCAAAGAGCGGGGAGTGTAACCAAACCAAAATGAAGTTGCGCGTTGAACTTGATTGGCGAACAACATTAGCCACGGTTTTATTGTTACCGACGTTGCTCAGTTTGGGGTTCTGGCAGCTTGAGCGCGGTGACGAGAAGGCGGAGCTGATAGCGCGCTTGGAAGAGCGGCGGCTTGAGCCGCCGATGTCGCTAGCTGCAACTATGCGTTTGCCCACTCAGGACCTTGCAGATCGCCAGGTTGTGTTTACGGCCACTTTTAATGAAGACAACTATGTGCTGCTCGATAATCGCCTGCGTGATGGTCGCTTTGGTTACGAAGTGGTTGCCTTTGTATCGGTTGGCGATGCGTCCGCGGGGGCACTGATTGCACCGCTGAATCTCGGGTGGATTGAGGGAGATCGTTCACGGATGACAACGCCTTCGCCTCAGTTACCCGTAGGTGAACATCGAGTTCATGGTCGGATTTATCAGTCCGCCGGTGAAGCCTTCCTTTTGGGTGAAAATGCATTTCCTGTCCAGCGACCAGCGGTCGTTCAGCAATTGACCCTCGCGCGTTGGGAAGAATCGATGCGCGAGACTTTGGGCAGGGCTGTTTTTCCTTATGAGGTGCGCGTTTTACCGACCGAGCCCACGGCGTTTAGCGCCGAGTGGCCAGTGGTGAATCAGACGCCTGCAAAACATCGGGGATATGCTGTGCAATGGTTTACTATGGCAGCGGCTCTGGGACTGGCCTTTATTTTTCGAAGCAGCAACCTCGCTACATGGCTGCGGCATCGACTCGTGAGTAGCGGCGATTAGGCCGTGTTGGGGGATACAACGTGACCGAGACAAACAACCGAACCGGCGGACGCGCGATTTTGTTGCTGATTGCAGGCTTGCCTGTGACGATGATTTTGGCGTCGACGTGGCTTTGGTACTTCGTCGAGCGCGGCGACATCGACATTATCGGCGCACTTGGCACGGCAAACAGCGGTGAACTTTTGCCCGAGCCACTCAATATCCGAGCGCTCGAGTTCGAAGCCGCCGACGGCTCGCAAGCGAGTCTTGCCACCAGCGACGAGCCCAAGTGGACTTTGATGTTGGTGAATGACGGCCCCAGTTGCGATGCCGACTGTAATGAACTGCTATATCTCACTCGCCAAATTCGTATTGCGATCGGTCGAGATTATCAACGCACGCAACGACTTCTTGTTGTCGACACACCTATAGAAACCATGCAATCGAGCGGTGAAGCGGGTGCCGGTGAGAGTGGAAGTAATAGTGAAAGCACTTTGGCAGGGGCGTTACTGCCCCAGCTTGAACGCGAGCATGTCGACCTGAAGGTTTGGCGTCGAAATGGTCAGGCGGTGGTGCCGGATGGGCAGCTGATGCCTAATTCTTGGTACCTGGTCGATCCTTCTGGTTGGGTCATGATGCGGTACTCCACCGAGGTTAATTACAAAGATGTGATCGGAGATCTTAAGTTTTTGCTTAAGAACTCAGGGGGTTGATCATGAGCGAGACGTTGATGGCCCGATGGCCCGATTTTCTAGAACTTACCAAGCCGCGCGTGGTTGCACTTATGTTGATTACAGCGCTGATTGGGATGTGTATGGCGGTCCCGGGCTTTGTGCCATGGGAGCCACTTATCTTAGGTAATTTAGGTATTGGCCTTTGCGCGGGTGCTGCCGCCGCCATTAACCATGTGGTTGACGAGCGGATTGATCAAAAGATGTCGCGAACGACCAACCGACCTGTAGCAACCGGGCGCGTGAGTCAGACAGAAGCCTTGATATTCGCAGCTCTTTTGGCTGTGCTGGGTGCCGCGTTACTCGCATGGACCATCAACGTATTAACGGCGATTTTGACCGTTGCAAGTTTGGTGGGATACGCATTCATCTACACCATGTTCCTAAAGCGGGCGACGCCGCAAAATATTGTGATTGGTGGTTTGGCGGGTGCGGCACCACCACTATTAGGCTGGACAGCTGTAACCGGTGAAATCCATGCGCACGGACTTCTCTTGGTGCTGATCATCTTCGCCTGGACCCCCCCCCATTTCTGGGCACTGGCTATTCACCGAAAAGAAGAGTACGCAGCGGTAGGCATCCCAATGCTGCCAGTAACCCACGGCAACCGGTTCACGGCACTGCATATCCTGCTCTACACCATCCTGATGTTCCTAATAACGCTGTTACCGTTTGCAACGTTGTTGAGCGGCTGGATTTATTTGGTTTCTGCCGTCGTACTCGGTGTGATTTTTCTCTACTGGTCGATTGAGATTCTTCGTGAAAAGAATCCCAAGGCGCCCATGGAGACCTTCAAGTATTCAATCAACTATTTACTGCTTTTATTTGTCGCCATGTTGGCGGATCACTGGATATTAGGAGCGCCTGCGTGAGCTTTACCCAACGTCAGCGTGTAGGTCTTACCGTTGCCGCGATTCTGTTGGGAATTGCGGTTATCGTCTCGGGGTTTGTCCATCGGATTCAACAACCCAGAATTATGACCGTGTCTGAGATGCGGGCGAACGGACTGTTTATCTTTGACACGCCGAGAGACCCGGGCGCATTTGAGTTGATTAACCATCACGGCGCGCCCTTTATTGCAGACAGCCTACAAGGCGATTGGACCCTGCTCTTTTTTGGTTTCACCTATTGCCCTGACGTATGCCCCACCACAATGTCCTTCCTCGCTGAGGTGAAGGAAAATCTTGTGGGCACTGAGGCTGAGAGCACGCGCGTCGTTATGGTGTCCGTTGATCCCGCACGCGACACGGTCGAGCAGCTCGCGCAATATGTGCCCTACTTCCATCCGGAGTTTTTAGGCGTGACTGGTGACTTCCCCGATATTTTGAGTTTCGCACGTCGGTTTAACGCTCCTTTTCGTAAGGTCACTATGGAAGACGGCGATTACCAGATTGATCACAGCGCGAACGTGGTCTTGATTAACCCAAAAGGTGATTTCCACGGCTTTTTCCGAGCACCACTGGATTTGGCCAAGGTCAAAGTGACCTTGCGTTCAGCGCAATACTATTGGAGCCAGCAATATGACTGACGCGTCCCGCCTAATTCTGGTCGATGGCTCTTCATATTTGTTCAGGGCGTTTCACGCACTACCTCCACTGACCAACAGCAAAGGAATGAATACCGGTGCGGCCAAGGGCGTGATCGGTATGTTGAAGCGCCTGCAAGCGGATAATCCTGCCGATCAGTTGGTTGTTATTTTCGACGCAAAAGGCCCCACTTTTAGAAACGAGATTTACTCTGAGTACAAAGCCAATCGGCCTCCCATGCCTGAAGAGCTTCGCGAGCAAATCGAGCCTATACACAATGTCATTCGTGCTATGGGCCTCCCGCTGATATCGATTTCAGGTGTAGAGGCGGACGACGTTATCGGAACACTGTCTGTTATGGCAGCAGAGCAGCAAAGACCGGTACTCATTTCCACGGGCGACAAAGACATGGCGCAGCTGGTCAACGACCACGTAACGCTTGTAAACACCATGACACAGACCGTGCTCGATCGTGAGGGCGTCATTGAAAAGTTCGGTGTGCCTCCAGAGTTGATCATTGATCTACTGGCGCTTATGGGTGACTCGGTCGATAACATTCCGGGCGTGGCTGGTGTCGGCGAGAAGACGGCTTTGGCATTACTTCAGAATTTGGGTGGCGTCGCTGATATCTACGCACAGTTAGATCGCGTGCCAGAGCTGCCTGTTCGTGGTGCAAAGTCACTGGGCGACAAGCTTCTCGCGAGCCAGGAAATGGCCGAGCTATCCTACGTGCTCGCAACAATAAAGACCGACTGCGATCTCGATTTGGGCGAGACAGATCTGCGCTCATCTGCGCCGGATAACGAACGGCTCATAGCGCTTTATCGCGATCTCGAGTTTAAGTCATGGCTGGATGAGCTCTTGAGTCCGGGACTCTTCGCAGACACTGCGCCCGAGGCGCCCGTTGCCAGTGCGCCAGAGCTGAATACTGTCACCATTACAGAGCAGAGTGTGCTCAATGAGTGGTTAGGCCTTCTTCAGGGTGCGTCTTTATTTGCGTTTGACACGGAAACCACCAGCCTGAACTACATGCAGGCTGAAATTGTGGGGGTCTCTTTTGCGGTTGAGGCAGGCGAAGCCGCGTACGTGCCGCTAGCGCACATTAATCCCGGGCTTGAAGGACAGCTCGATCGTGAATCAGTGCTCGAGCAGCTGCGACCACTCCTGGAGTCAGATGCGGTAAAGAAAGTCGGTCAGCATCTTAAGTACGATGCGAATGTGCTTGCTAACCATGGCATTACGCTGCGCGGTATAGCGCACGACACCATGCTCGAGTCTTATGTATTGGACGCAGTGGGAAGTCGCCATGACATGGGCAGCTTGGCGCTCAAATATCTCGGTCAGCGGGTTATTTCCTTCGAAGAGGTTGCTGGAAAGGGTGCAAAACAGATCACTTTTGACCATGTCCCCATCGAACAAGCCGCTGAATATGCCGCTGAAGATGCAGATGTCACGCTGCGGCTGCATGAAGCGCTCCAGCCCAAACTCAAGGCAGAGCCCAAATTGCGTGAGGTATACGAGGGGCTCGAGCTGCCTTTGGTGCCTGTGCTATCAAAGATCGAGCGCAACGGTGCCTATGTCTCAGTAGATCGCTTGCGACAACAGAGCAGCGAAATCGCAACTCGACTGGCAGAATTGGAAACTCAGGCCTGCGATCTCGCGGGGCAGCCGTTCAACCTGGCGTCACCGAAGCAGCTTGGTGAGATTTTGTTTGAGAAGCTCGAGTTGCCGGTAATTAAGAAGACGCCGAAGGGCGCGCCTTCGACGGCAGAAGAGGTATTGGTCGAGCTTGCGAATGACTACGAGCTACCGGCCGTGCTGATCGAGCACCGCGGACTCGCCAAGCTCAAATCCACGTACACCGATAAGCTGCCAGAGATGGTCGACCCAAGAACCGGTCGTGTACACACGTCATACCATCAGGCGGTTACGGCAACCGGTCGTTTATCGTCGAGTGACCCGAACTTACAAAACATTCCCGTAAGAACCGACGAGGGCCGTCGCATCCGTCAGGCCTTTGTTGCGCCTGAGGGTAGAAAGATTGTTGCCGCGGATTACTCTCAAATCGAACTGAGAATCATGGCGCACCTATCGAGTGATGCGGGTTTGCTCCACGCCTTTGCCAATGAGCTCGATGTCCACAGTGCGACAGCGGCAGAGGTTTTCGATGTCGCTCTAGATGAAGTAAGCAGCGATCAGCGAAGGAAGGCGAAAGCGATTAACTTCGGTTTGATCTACGGCATGTCCGCATTTGGGCTCGCCAAACAGATCGGTGTTGCCCGAGGCGAAGCCCAGGAGTATATCGATCGATACTTTGCTCGATATCCCGGTGTAGCGGATTACATGGATGCAACGCGAGCACTTGCTCACGAGCAGGGCTATGTCGAAACCTTGTTAGGGCGTCGGCTGTATTTGCCCGAAATCAACGCGAGGAATAAGCAGCGTCAGTTGGCGGCGGAGCGAACGGCGATTAACGCTCCAATGCAGGGTACCGCGGCGGACATTATCAAGTTGGCAATGATAGCGGTGGATGGTTGGCTTGCGGACTCTGCGCTTGATGCGAAGATGATCATGCAGGTTCACGATGAATTGGTATTCGAGGTTGCAGAAGATGTCTGCGCCGAGTTGTGCAGCGAAGTAACCACCCGCATGGCCAATGTTATCGAGCTAAAAGTGCCACTACTTACCGAGGTGGGCGTGGGCGACAACTGGGACGAGGCGCACTAAGCCACCGAGTAGCGCATGTATTTATCGGGCTGGCTCGGCTGGCCACCCTATCTGCCCGCTGAAATGAGTCAGCGGTATTATGCTATGGCTTCAGTGGCAGGCAGCCCTACTCCTTAGGCGCTCATTCCAGTGGGACATTTTCATCGGGTGTGCTCTCAATCGGCTCAATATCGTCATCGGGCAATGTCAGCCACCAGTTAAGCGTTCGTTGCAGTTCGTCCATGCCGTCGTGGTTATGCGATGAGAAAAGCTGAACCGAAATCCAGCGCTCGTGTTCCTTGAGTTCTTTTTTGACGGCAAGTAGGGCGTTTTTCGCCGGGCCGCGTTTGAGCTTGTCGCTCTTTGTCAGCAGGACATGGACCGGCATTTCACTGATGGTGGCCCATTCGATCATTTGTCGGTCGTAATCCTTGAGTGGATGTCGGATATCCATGAGTAGGATCAACCCTTTTAGGCTCTCTCGATATTGCAAATAGCGCTCGAGTTGTTTGTTCCACTCTTCCTTTACTTTGAGCGGCACTTTGGCAAAGCCATAGCCCGGCAGGTCGACAAGGCGAATTTGATCGGCGACGCTAAAGAAGTTGATAAGCTGTGTTCTACCCGGTGTGCGGGACGTCCTCGCCAATTTGCTGTTGCCCGTAAGCGCATTGATCGCACTCGACTTTCCTGCATTACTTCTCCCGGCAAAGGCGACCTCGCAGCCAAGGTCCGCAGGTGCATTATTCAAGGCACTCGCAGATTGTAAAAATTCAGCGCTTTTAAAATTAAGCTTTTGAGACTTATTGGGCGTATTAATGACAGTAATCCACGTAAAGTTTGGTGTTTTCGGCTCAATGACTATAATGCCGGGCCAGATGACGTGGGTACAGCCACAAAATCACAGGATTCAACGGTCTTCGCGCCGGTACAAAGGGTGAAATCATGAAAGCAAATATCTTAAAATTCGCACTGATCGCAGGCGCGACGGCAGTAGCTGCAACTTCAGTTCAGGCAGCAGAGCAGCCTCCACAGTACGCAGCATCATGCGGTGCCTGCCACGCAGTAGGCGTTGCCGGTGCACCCAAGACAGGTGACGCCGCGCAGTGGGAGCCACGTTTGGCAAAAGGTATGGAAGCGCTCGTGTCTTCAGTGAAGAACGGTTTGGGCGTTATGCCTCCCGGCGGTCTTTGCAATGGCTGTAGCGATGACGACTACAAAGCCCTCATTACATATATGTCTACTCCGCAGTAAAAGCGGAACAAGGAGTTAAGGATGATCTTTAATCGCGCGATCGCGGCAGTGGCTTTCGCTTTGTTTGCCAACGCTGCTTTAGCTGACGGTGTCTTGAAGGGCGATGCGGCCGCGGGTGAAGCCTTGTCTGCTTCTTGCGCAGCCTGCCACGGTGCCGACGGCAACAGCCTCGCACCAACGTTTCCAAAGCTTGCAGGTCTTGGTGAGCGTTACCTTCTGAAGCAGATGAAAGATATCCGTGATGGACGTCGTCCGGTTGCGCTTATGGCGGGTCAGGTCGACAACATGACCGATCAGCAGTTGGCAGATCTCGCGGCGTTCTATGATTCGCACGAGAGAACATCGGGTACCGCAGACCCAGATCTCGTAAAGTTGGGCCGTAAGATCTACCTCGCGGGTGTTTCTGAGCGAAAGGTTGCTGCCTGTTCTGGTTGCCACAGCCCCTCAGGTAAAGGTAACGGCCCTGGCGGCTATCCAGGTCTTGCCGGTCAACACGCTGACTACGTACAGCAGCAGCTCGAAATGTTCCGACTTGGCTATGAAGACGAGAGCGGTCGAACCAACGGTGGTGACAGCAAAATTATGCGCACCATTGCATTTGGTTTGAGTGATCTTGAGATCAAAGCCGTCGCAAGTTATGTTTCGGGTCTTCAATAAGGTCCAATAACGAGCTCGGGGGAGATCAACATGCTACGCCTTCTACGTACCGTTTCATTGATTGCAGTTGCACTATTTTCAGTCGCAACAACTGCGCAAGAGCAGTATCAGGAAGGCGTGCATTACGAGTTGATCGAACCTACCGTCCACACTGGCATCAGCGACAAAGTCGTCGTTTCTGAGTTTTTCTCCTACGGCTGTGGACATTGCTTCAACTTCGAACCGCTTTTGGAGTCTTTTGAGACGCGTTTACCCGAGGGCGTGGTAGTCCAGCGTATTCCGGTTATTTGGAATAACAACGCTGGCATGAAGCTTCTGGCAAAGACCTATTACGCGGCGCAAATTTTGGACGTGCTCGACCCTGTTCACGGTGCAATGTTCAATGCTATTCACCGACAGCGTAAGCGCATCGCGACACCCGAAGCGGTTCGTGCGGTATTTGTTGACAGCGGTGTTGATGGCAAAAGATTTGATCGTGCGTTCAAGTCCTTTGGTACCGATAGCATGGTCAGACAAGCTGCTGCTCGCACTGAGGGTGCGCGCATCAATGGCACACCATCGCTAATGGTCAACGGCAAGTACCGAATCGACACGCGCCAAGCAGGTGGCCAAGCCAACATGCTAAAGATCGCTGCATTCCTTGCAGATAAAGAGCTGGCTCGTATGAACAAGGCAGCGAGTGCCGCCGAATAAGCGCTAGGCGTCTATCAATTAGCCGAGTGGGATCTCTGTTCGGCTGATCACCTTCCTCAATACAAAGCTCGAGTGCACACCGGTGACTCCGGGAATCCGGGTGAGCTTACCCAGCAATACGGCTTCGAAATGTTTCATGTCCTTGACCACGACGCGTAACAAGTAGTCGGCGCTTTGACCTGTTACAACTGAGCAGTCGACAACTTCATCATAGCTCGCGATCTCCGCCTCGAAATTTTCAAAGCGGTCGGGTGTGTGCCGATCCATGGAGATGCTGACGTGCGCCGTTAGGTCGTAGCCCAGCTTTTCGGGGCTTAGCACGGCTACTTGTCGCTCGATGAAGCCCTCGTTCATGAGTCGTTTTACTCGACGCGCACAGGGTGTTGGTGAAAGCCCGACGCGTTCAGCGAGCTCTAAATTACTCAAGCTCGCATCTCGCTGTAGTTGTGCGAGGAGCTTCAAATCAACACGGTCTAATGTATTTATATCATCCATATTTACAAAAATAGCTTTTTTCACTAAAAAACGCTATTGAATTCGCATTTATAACTATTAATGTGCCGATTCAAGTACACATTTAACACCTTTCGCTATTGATGCCAGCGTATACTCGCGCCCGAGAACACAGAATTGACGAGTAACGTGTTATGAGCAGTGAAGGTTTTGGTGCTTTTGATCACCGCAAGTACCCGATATATCAACCGCTGAAAAAGGCCGATCGCCGTTGGCCGGATCAAGTTCTGACAAAGGCACCCGAGTGGTGCAGTGTCGATTTGCGTGACGGCAACCAGGCGTTGATTGAACCTATGACTTCTGACAAGAAGCTACGCCTATGGGAGCTTCTCGTTGACCTTGGATTTAAGCAAATCGAAGTGGGCTTCCCCTCGGCTTCGTCCCATGACTTTGATTTCCTGCGAAAGCTCATCGAAGAAGACAGAATTCCCAGCGACGTAACCGTACAGGTGCTCACGCAGGCCAGAGAGGAGTTGATTACGCGCACCTTTGAAGCGCTGAAGGGCTGTCGCAGAGCTGTTTTGCACTTTTATAACAGCACATCCACGGTCCAGCGTGATTATGTATTTGGTCTCGATCGCGCGGGTATTACAGAAATTGCTGTGAACGGAGCTGAACTGGTCAAATCTGCCGCAGCCAAGTACCCAGAAACTGAATGGGTTTTCGAATATAGCCCAGAGAGCTTCACGGGCACCGAGATGGACTTTGCCGTTGATGTCTGTAACGCAGTCATTGATGTCATCAAGCCAACACCCGATAACAAGATGATTATCAATCTGCCGGCGACCGTGGAGGTCAGCACACCGAATATCTACGCCGATCAAATTGAGTGGTTCTGCGACAACGTAAATCATCGCGACTCGCTGCTTGTGTCGTTGCATACACACAACGACCGCGGTGGTGCAGTTGCAGCCGGCGAGCTTGGTTTGCTTGCAGGTGCTGACCGGGTAGAGGGGACGCTGCTTGGTAACGGTGAGCGGACCGGGAATATGGACATCGTCACTATGGCGATGAATATGTACAGCCAAGGCATCGATCCAGAGCTCGACTTCTCGCAGATGGATGAAATGATTGCGGCCTGCAAAGAGTGCACGCAACTGCCGCTCCATCCCCGTCATCCCTACGCTGGAGAACTGGTGTTTACCGCATTCTCCGGAAGCCACCAAGACGCCATCAACAAGTGCTTGGCGCGCCGAGATAGCGATAGTCTTTGGGAGGTGGCTTATCTGCCTATTGATCCGGCTGATATTGGCAGGAGTTATCAGGAAGTTATCCGTATCAATAGCCAGTCAGGAAAGGGTGGCGTTGCCTACGTCTTAAACCGTGATCATGGTCTCGATTTACCGCGCTGGCTGCAGGTCGATTTCAGTGCTTCTGTTCAGGCGCTGGCGGAGCAATCAGAGTCTGAAGTGCAGTCAGACGACATTTACAGTCTCTTTTTGAGTACTTATAAACTAGATGAGCCTGCGCTTAAGGTAGGTAAGTATCAGTTGTCGCGTGACGACACTGTTGATCAGCTTAATGTTCAAATTGTAGGTCTCGATGGCTCGCCTACACTTTCCGGCCAAGGTGCCGGCGTGGTCGGTGCATTCACCGATGCCATCTCAAAGCAAACAGGACACAAAATCATTGTTGTTGAATACAGTGAGCACACCTTGGGTTCAGATGGTGACGCTGAAGCCATTTGCTATGTGCAATTAGCGATCGACGGTACGCGCGTGTGTGGTGTGGGCCGAAGTACAGACATTGTGCACGCTACGATGGGCGCGATCTTGTCAGGTTTGGGTCGCCACAGTAATGCGTATTTAACAGCGGCGTAGTGATTGATTATCCGCTATAGAGACAGGCCTAGTTTTAATGCGAGCTAAACCCTTATATGGTGGTACGCGCAGTCACCACCGATAAGGATTTGGGGATACAGCTCGATGCGGGATCTGTTTTCGAACGCTAGTCAGGACCAACCGAGAGCCAAGCTTAGCGTCTATGAGCCCTCGTTGAGGGATAGTTTCGAATTCCGGGATCTCATGCGGAAGGCGGTCCTTTATCTCTCTACGTTGCTGACATTTGGCGCTTTCTTAAATGTGCACAACAGAGGGGAGCCGCACATCGAAATGTGGCTGACGTTGGCTCCCAGCTGTGTTGCACTGATTGCTGCGGCGCGCCTATCTCCCTCATCCCGTCATTTATTTGCCGGGCTTCATTTGCTCATGGCTATCATGGTTCTCACTATCTGTGTGCAAGTAGTACACGGGATTAGAGAGCTGCTGTTATGGACACTGCCCTTCTATTTAATTTGGATCATGATGTTGCCTACAACGGTCGTCGCTATTTTTGGCTTGACCGTTTCCTTGATAACGACTTTTCTCGCAGATGACCATTCGCCGGTACCTACCAACTACATGTTGGCGCTTGCGTCGGCAATGGTTGTCCATTTCGCTAAAGAACAGTTGAGAAATCATTTGCACCTTGCAGCAAGCGATGCCCTTACGGGTGCACTCAATAGACGGTATCTACTGACACAATTGAGTGCACGTCGCGCCGATTTCACCCGAGATCAGCGGTTTTCGAGTTTGATGCTCTTTGATGTTGACGGTCTTAAGGAGATAAATGATCGATTTGGGCATCGGTTTGGCGACGATACACTCAAATTTATTGTTGAAATTATTCAGCAACGGGTTCGCGCCACGGATGCACTATTCCGTATTGGCGGAGATGAGTTTGCATTGATACTTGTCGGTGCTAAAGCGCACGCTGCGCTTAATGTAGCCAACGAAATCCGAGGTCTCATAAGAGACAAAAAGCCCAGCGAGCTACCTGATTTTTCTATCTCGTTTGGTGTCTGCGCAGTCGACGACTCGTCATCCCCCGAGGATTGGTTGGACTCTGCTGATGAGGCACTCTACGCCGCTAAAAGTAAAGGCGGTGATACCGCCCAGTTAGCCGCGTAAAGGAGTAATTTAGGAGTGAAAACGATGCGACTATTTCTGATGCTCCTCATAGTCATGACGCTGGTAGGGTGCTCGGCTAACCGTCTTCTTTACAACAGAGCTGATACCTTTATTCGGTGGGCCGCAGACGACTACGTGGCCCTAGACCGTGAGCAACAAGCCGCGTTTGATCAGCGCCTCGATGACTTCCTGGCTTGGCACCGCAGTGAAGAGCTGCCGCGCTATCGAGAGTTTATTGTTACTTCGCTGGGCACTCTTGAAGGCGGGGTTACGCTTGAGGAGGCTGTTGCGATTTCCGAGGAAATTGACCTCGCTGCCGATCGATTTCAAGCGCAATTTATCGAGCTACTCCTAGCAACGGCAGCGGATCTTTCAGACGAGCAGATCCAGGACTTTCTAACGGAGCTTGAACGGAACCAGACCGAGTACGCAGATGCGCGTCTCGTTCGTGACGAGGAGGCGTATTACGCCGACTCAACCAAAACGATGACAGACTTGGTGAAGCGCTTAATCGGGCGGCTTAATCGCGATCAACGTTCGGAGATAGCGGAACGTAGCAAGGACCTGACACGACTTGACGGTCTTTGGCACGACGATCGCGCGCGCTGGGGAAGCGCTCTGAGAGTCATACTCGAGGCGAAAGCCCCGGGCTGGCAAGAGGAAGTTCGTAGGCTTGGAGAAACACGATCAGAGGCTCGAATTCCAGAGTATGTTGCCGGAATAGAGCACAATGGAGACGTTATCCTCGCGCTCCTAGTCGATATCATCAATTCGCGGACGGAACGGCAAGACCGCCGCATGCGGCGGTTTTTGGAAGGCCTTGTTGATGATATTGATGCGTTAACAGCGGCCGTTGCCGCAGAGCGCTTAGTCGTCCAGCAGGGATAAGTCTCTTATCGCACCCCGATCCGCACTGGTCACTGTTTTGGCGTAGAACTTCAGCGCTGGGCTGACTTTCCGCGGTCGGTCCTTCGCGGGCTTAAAGCCTTTTGCCGCTTGCGCGTCACGCCGCGCGTCGAGCTCAGCTTGATCAAGTTGAACGTTGATAGCGCGGTTGGGGATATCAATTAGGATGCGATCACCGTTTTGTACGAGGGCAATCGCGCCTCCAGCAGCGGCCTCAGGTGAAACGTGTCCAATAGACAACCCTGACGTGCCGCCTGAGAAGCGTCCATCGGTAATCAGTGCACACGCTTTACCCAGTCCTTTGGATTTGATGTAGCTCGTGGGATAAAGCATTTCCTGCATACCGGGGCCACCACGCGGGCCTTCGTATCGGACAACGACAACATCACCGGCTTGTACACGATCTTCGAGAATATCTGCCACTGCGTCTTCTTGGCTTTCACAGACGTGCGCTCTACCCTCGAACACGAGGAGCTCGTCCTCAACACCCGCTGTTTTTACTACGCAGCCGTCTTCGGCAATGTTGCCAAATAGAACGGCTAAGCCACCCTCCTCGGAGTAAGCGTGCTCCGCTGAGCGTATGCAGCCACCCTCGCGATCGAGATCGAGTGCAGGCCAACGTGTTGCTTGACTGAATGCTTCTTGCGTGGGGATGCCGGCAGGTCCGGCCTTAAAGCGTTCCAGCGCAACGGCGTTATCTGTGGTGGTGATATCCCAATTCGCGATGGCCTCACCGATAGTGCCGCTGTGGACGGTGTTGCAATCACTATTGAGTCGGCCCGAGCGCGCGAGCTCACCCAGGATTGCAAGAACACCCCCAGCACGATGTACATCTTCCATATGGTAAAGCGGCGTGCTCGGCGCCACTTTGCAGAGCTGTGGCACATTCCGAGAGAGCGCGTCGATATCGGCCATGGTGAAGTCGAGTTCAGCTTCTTGCGCCGCGGCTAGGAGATGCAAAATGGTATTGGTCGATCCGCCCATCGCAATGTCCAGACTCATCGCATTCTCGAAGGCGGCGCGATTAGCGATATTGCGAGGCAGCACAGAGTCATCATCTTCAACGTAGTAGCGTCGAGTAAGCTCAACCACCAATCTGCCAGCCTCTAAAAACAGCGCCTTTCGGTCTGCATGGGTCGCCAGAAGAGAGCCATTGCCTGGAAGACTAAGTCCCAGTGCTTCGGTCAGGCAGTTCATGGAATTGGCAGTGAACATGCCCGAGCAGGAACCGCAGGTTGGACACGCAGAGCGCTCATAGGCTTCAACTTTGGCATCGTCTGCACTGCTATCAGCTGCAATAACCATCGCATCCACGAGGTCTAGCTTGTGTTCCGACAAGGCAGTCTTACCGGCTTCCATCGGGCCACCAGATACGAAGACCACTGGAATATTTAGTCGCATCGCCGCATTGAGCATTCCGGGTGTGATCTTGTCGCAATTAGAAATGCAGACCATCGCGTCGGCACAATGTGCATTCACCATGTATTCAACCGAATCGGCAATGATGTCGCGCGACGGTAGGCTATACAGCATGCCGTCGTGTCCCATGGCGATGCCATCATCGACCGCGATGGTATTGAACTCCTTGGCAACACCGCCCGCACTTTCGATTTCTCGAGCCACCAACTGGCCAAGATCCTTCAAATGTACGTGGCCGGGAACAAACTGAGTGAACGAGTTGACGACGGCGATGATTGGCTTCTCGAAGTCACCATCTTTCATGCCGGTTGCACGCCACAGCGCTCGCGCTCCCGCCATATTTCGGCCGGCGGTGGAGGTTCTAGAACGATACTCGGGCATGTTGCTTCTCCTGTGGTCGCGAACAGCGCTATTAGACTGCGCGTATCAGCGTATTTGAATTTCGATCTCGAGACGACTTTGCCTGCTCAGTAGCTGGCAGTGTGGTTTGCTCGACGGGTTGAAAGCCCAATTCGCGGAACCAATGTCCGGTCTGTGTAGTACGCACGTAGACCTGTTTTAGGTGCAGTTCTTGTGCGGCTTCAACAAGCTTCTCGATAAGGCGCTCGCCGTGTCCCGAGTCTCTGTAATCCGGGTGGGTGGCTACGCAAGCAATTTCGCCAATGGCATCGTCAGGGTTTGGGTACAGCGCCGCGCAGGCGATGACCCGGCTGTCCTTGGTAATCACCGTGAAATGATCGAGGTCTGCCGCAACTTGCTCATTAGAGCGCTCGACGAGAATGCCTTCTTGTTGGAGCGGCCTGATCAGCTCGAGGATACCTGCGAGATCATGGCTCTGTGCAGTCACCATTTGTTCGTATTCATCAGACGAGATAAGCGTGCCGGCGCCGTCGTGTGTGTAAAGCTCTTTGATCAATCCGCCATCACAGCTGTAGCTGACAAGGTGAACCCTTGGCACACCGTCGTCGCAGGCATCGCATGCAAGTGTGATGTTGGCGCCCATGCCACTCTCTGCCTGAGCACTGTAGCAGCGTGCGTCTTCAACTGTGAGCTGCCTCATCAGTGAACCGTCGTCCCGCGCAACACCCTCGTGCTCAGACATCACGATCAGTTTTTCAGCAGCGAGGCTGCGGGCAACGACGCGCATAAGCTCCAATGCGTTGACGGCAAATATATCGCCGGCGGGCGAATGCCCTGTGGCAGACAATAAGCATATGGCCGCACCATCTAGCGCGTGGGTTATCCCCGCGACATCAACCTGGCGAACAACACCCAATGCGCCGTGGTCTATTCCCCGGAGCACGCCTGCAGGGCGGGCTGTTACAAAGTTACCGCTAATAACCCGCAATTTTGCGTTGTGAAGTGGCGAGTTTGGCAACCCCATTGAGAACATACGTTCAATCTGACTGCGCTCGAATGCAATGTCAGCGAGGATGTTTGCCATCGCATCTTGCGCTATGGGCGCATTCTCGAGATCAGCTTGTTCGTGAACGATTACCAAGCGCATACCAAGCGATTGCATCAGCGCAAGATCGTGCACAACATTGATGAAGTTGGCTTGAGCGACGGCGCCAGCTCTGAGGCCAACGACGACGGTGGTGCCGCGATGTGTGTTGATATACGGAGCCGTATTTCGGAACCAATCGATGGTGTCAGTATTGCTCATTTGACTGTTCGCTCCGATTAGCCGAGCAATGCGTTGAGCAGGAAATAGAAACTGATTGAGAGAACTGCTGCGATTGGCAGTGTAACGAGCCACGACCCAACGATTTGTTTGACGACTTCAAAGTCCACTACCGCGGTTCCGCGCGCTAGACCGACGCCTAGCACCGCGCCAACTAGGGTATGCGTTGTTGAAATAGGTAGCCCTGTTCCGGAGGCGATGACAACTGTGCCTGCTGCGCCCAGTTCTGCCGCAAAGCCACGGCTTGGTGTGAGTTCAGTAATTTTTGAGCCAATTGTTCCGATGACGCGCCAGCCATAGGTGGCAAGGCCAAGAACAATGCCTGCGCCGCCAATCAATAAGACCCACCAAGGCATGCCAGATTTCGCTGCAATAGCCCCACCGTCTTGCACGGTTTGCACAACTGCAGCGACGGGACCAATTGCGTTGGCTACGTCGTTGGATCCGTGTGCAAAGGCCATCCCGCAGGCGGTGAAAATCATCAAAATGCCGAAGATGCCCTCGATGCCTAAATTCGCGTTGCTCGCCAGTTGTCGACGGACGAAGAAGCCACCCGCTGCTGCGACTAATAGGCCAATCAATGCAGAAAGCAGCGCTGAGTCGATAAACGCTGACCCCGTTCCAAGGTCAATATCGATGCCCACGTGCTTGAGACCCTTAAGCATCGTGACCATTGAGATCATGAAGCCGACCATCCACATATAAACGGGGACCCATCGTGCTGCGCTGGCACGGGCATCGCTCGAATTAAGCACAAGTGCCTCTACGCTCTTATACAGGCACCAGGCAATACTGCCGGCAAGAAGCGGTGATACCACCCAGCTAGCTGAGATTTCGCCGACCTTACCCCAGTTAACAGCATCGACTGACACAACAACTGCCGAGAACCCGACAATGGCTCCAACAATAGAGTGTGTTGTCGACACGGGCCAGCCACGGTTGCTCGCGACGAGCAGCCAGGTTGCTGCTGCCAGTAGGGCGGATAACATCCCAAGTACAAACTTATCGGGTATCGCTTCAAACAGGGCCGGGTCGATGATGCCCTTTCGGATGGTACTCGTGACCTCGCCACCGGCTAGAAAAGCACCCAGAAATTCAAATACGGCAGCAATGATGATTGCTTGCTTGAGCGTTAGGGCGCCAGAGCCAACAGAGGTCCCCATCGCATTGGCAACGTCATTGGCTCCGATGCCCCAGGCCATGAAGATGCCGAAACCCAGCACTAGAAACAATATGATCCCGCTGTTAGCGGCGAGCATTTCCATGTTGTCGTCCTACCGGGTTAGTTTCTCTTAGGTTATTGAGCGTTTGTTGCAGGACTATTGCAGTAAATTCATCACTGCACCCCGCCCGCCGGGCAGAGTATATTCGGACTTAGTTTGTGTTCATACCCTTTGTATTTGGATGCTTGGACCGCTAGACGCCCTTAGAATCACCTCGAAGCGGAGGCAGGCATGTGAACGCAGATGGCTGGGGGGATCGATAGAGATATCAATGATGCAGCACGATCAGCTAGGTTTGTTAGAGAATCGACTCGGAAGTGAGCGATACCGGCGCTTGATTGAACACCTTGATGCAACATTCGAGGGTGCTCCCGCAGAAAATACAAATGAAAGCGCAGCTCTTCGCATGCTGGCAGCCAGCGAGTTTTTCCGCACCTTAGTAGAGCGCCAGATCGACTGGTTGGAAGAAGCGGCGGACCTTCGTCAGCCCAACATCGATGCGCTGTTGGAAAGTGTTAACCAGCAGAGCCTTTGTGAACAGGATGAGCAAGATGTTCTAAGAAGTCTCAGAGTACTAAGACAACGTGCAATGTTGCACATCGTTTGGCGAAGCTTCACTAGCGACAATGGGCTGAATGAGACCTTGGACGCAATGACCACGCTGGCGGATTTCGTTATTCGGTGCGCAGTGAGCTATGCCGAGAAGCTTGTCAGTAAGCGCTATGGCGAAGCCATTGGTGACGACACGGGAGCTGTCCAAAAACTGATTGTTGTCGGCATGGGCAAGCTGGGAGGACGCGAGCTCAACCTCTCCTCAGATATCGATATCATATTTATCTACGACGAGGCTGGAAATACGCAAGGCGGCCGCTCTAGCACAAGCAACAATGAGTACTTCACGCGCATTGCGCAGACGGTAATTCGTCTCATCGACTTAGTGACGATAGACGGTCGCGTTTTCAGAGTTGATACCCGGCTCAGGCCTTTCGGCGATAGTGGTGCGCTGGTGGCAAGTTATCCATCTCTAGAGAATTACTATCAGCAACACGGCCGCGATTGGGAGCGATACGCGCTACTGAAGGCGAGGTGTATCACAGGCACGCCAGATCAAATTCGTCCGTTCCAGCAGCTGGCTAAACAATTTGTCTACCGGCGCTACACCGACTTCGGCGTCATCGACGGTCTGCGCAGTATGAAAGCGCTGATTGATAGAGAAAGGGTCACACAGGGCTTGGCCAATGACGTGAAGCGGGGCCCAGGTGGTATTCGTGAGGCGGAGTTTATCGTCCAATCGCACCAGCTCGTTCGGGGCGGGCGTGTTCCCAGCGTTCAGACAGTGGGGTTCCAGGAGTCTGTAGAAGCACTGGTGAGTGAGGACTGTTTATCGACAGAAGTCGCCCAGCGTTTACACGCTGACTATCGATACTTAAGGCAGCTCGAACATGGGATACAGGCGCTCAGAGACGAGCAAACTCATGAACTTCCCTCAAATCCAAACGATCAAAACGCCCTCTGTATGCTTTTGGGGGTTAGTGACTGGGACACATTGATGGCGGCGGAAGCTGCCAGCCGGTCGGCTATTGGCAGTGAATTTGACGCCTTGTTAAGCGACTCACGCGCGCAGGAAGATCTTATTTTGGGGGTTGATTCGGAGACCCCGACCCTTGATACCGGCGCGCTGCAGACCTTGTCGCTGACATCCTATGGGATATTGGCCCAGACATTGACGGCATTTATCGACGGAACCCGATTTCGTGTGATGGATGCCGAGGCCACCCAGAGGCTGCAAAAGGTTTTACCGCTCCTTGTTAGAGAGGTTGACCAGCACCCTCAGCCAGGTGCCGCGCTAGATCGAGTGCTCTCCATCGTTACCGCAATTTTGAAGCGAAGTGCTTATCTCTCTTTGTTGGCTGAGAATCCACAGGCGCGTGAACGCCTTGTGAGCTTAGTGGCTAGGAGTTCCTCGATTGCCAACAAGCTTAGAGACGCCCCGGCGCTACTGGACGAACTGCTGTTCCCGAAACGCTTATTCACTGTCCCCAGCAAAGAAGATATCCGCGAGCAGCTCGATGCGTTAACGACGTATGTCGACCCTGATGATCTTGAGGCTGTTATGCAGCACCTGCGACGACTGAAGGAAGCGATCACCTTTCGCGTTGCTGTTAGCGAGCTCGAAGGTTCGATTCCGTTGATGAAGGTGAGTGACAATCTGAGTTTTCTCGCGGAGGTTATCGTCGAGCGCGCGGTAGCGGTGGCGTATCGCGATCTTGCAAAAAAATACGGTGAGCCCACGAACGACTCAGAGTTTTGTGTATTAGCCTACGGTAAGCTGGGTGGTATCGAGCTGAGTTACGAGTCTGATCTCGATCTGGTTTTCGTCGCATCGGGTGAAGAGGGTGTTACTGCGGGCCCTAAACAGATTGACCACCAGCGTTTCTTCACGCGCCTGGCACAGCGTGTAATCCATATTCTCTCCACGAATATGATGGGTGGTCGGCTCTACGAGGTAGACCTTAGGTTGAGGCCTAACGGCGACTCTGGGCTTTTGGTTACCTCGCTCTCTGCGCTAAAAAAGTATTTGGAGTCCGATGCGTGGACTTGGGAGCATCAGGCCTTGGTTCGTGCACGTGTCATTGCCGGTGGATCGGCGTTGGTAAAGAAGGTTGAGGCATTGCGCGTTGAAGTGCTCTCAAAACATCGAGACGACGCCTTGCTAACCCATGACGTGACTTCGATGCGACATAAAATGCGCGATCATCGAGCCGATGTCGGGGCAAAGTCCAAGCAAATAGATCTGAAATACGGCCGAGGCGGTATTGTCGATATTGAATTTGTGGTCCAATACTTGGTGCTTAAACACGCGGCCAGCCATCCGCAAATCTGCCGTTGGTCTGACGTTGTCCGCATTTTGGATTCGCTCGAGGTGGCGGGCATTTTGAGCAAAGATAATGCTAATAGTTTGCGCGATGCGTATTTACAATTGAGAGCTGCAACGCATCGTATCGCCATGTCTTACGATACGGAGGATGACCTCGCCCAAGCCACGGAATCGATGGCCAGAGCGAGGGCCAACTGTGCGAACTTATTGCCGAATTTATAATGCGCGACGTAGCGGCCGCGCGGTGGATGTAAGGAATATTTATGGATCTGTCTAAGCTGACGGGATCAATTTGGTTAGATGGTGAGCTTGTTCCTTGGGAGGAAGCAAAAGTTCACGTTCTCACACACACCTTCCACTACGGACTGGGTGTCTTCGAGGGGGTTAGAGCGTACGCCACCCAAGATCAGGGAACCTGCATCTTCCGTTTGAAAGAACACACCGACCGTCTGTTCCGCTCTGCGAAGATTCTGCAGATGGATATGCCTTACGACAAAGAGACGCTCAACGAGGCGCAGCGCGAGGTTGTCAGAGTCAATAACCTTGATGAAGCGTACTTACGACCCATGTGTTTTCTCGGGTCCGAGGGTATGGGCCTCCGTGCAGATAATCTGAAGACGCATGTCATGGTCGCCGCTTGGTCTTGGCCGTCTTACATGGATCCTGAGGCGAGAGACCGCGGTATTCGCGTCAGAACATCGAGCTACACGCGTCACCACGTCAACATCACCATGTGTAAAGCCAAGGCTAACGGTAACTACATCAACTCAATCCTTGCACTTCGAGAGGCGCTGGACGCTGGCTGCGAAGAGGCGCTCCTTTTGGATAACGAAGGGTATGTGGCTGAGGGAAGTGGTGAAAACGTCTTTGTCGTGCGAGATGGCAAAATCTACACGCCCGAACTGACCTCCTGCCTCGAGGGAATTACGCGTGACAGCATTTTCCGAATTGCGGCCGACCTTGGTTATGAAATTAAGGAGCGCCGAATTACTCGCGATGAATTTTATGTGGCCGACGAAGCTTTCTTTACGGGTACTGCGGCAGAGGTAGTGCCAATCCGTGAGCTAGACAGCCGACCTATCGGATCAGGTTCGCGCGGCCCGCTGACTGAAAAATTACAATCGATTTACTTCGACACAGTCCGTGGTCGTGAAGCGCAGTATGGTGATTGGCTGACCTCGGTAAGCTAATCGGCGGAGGCCAAAAGGAGCTGACAGGGGCTGAAAGTGGCCGAAAGTCGTGGTCTAAAGCTTGCGTGTACTAAAACTGATCAACGCTAAAACCAATAATTGATAAAACGGGGGCGACGATGGATAAATCAACAGGAAAGCTAGGAAGTGGACTGTTTTACCGATCGTGGCCTGTAGCCGATCAAGCCAGTGCGGTTGTTCTTATTAGCCATGGCTTAGGCGAACACTCTGGTCGCTACGAGCATGTGGCAGCTGCTTTCAACGCAGCGGGACTCCACGTATTCGCACTTGATCACCTAGGACACGGACAATCCCCCGGTAAACGCGCCTTTGTGAGCCGATTCAGTGAGCTAACGGACGGTGTTGCCGAGCTTCGAGCACACATAGCCCAGGATTATCCCTCGATGCCGGTTTACCTTGTTGGGCATAGTTTGGGTGGTCTTATTGCGGCAAGCACTGTTCTGGGTGCAGCTCAGGATTATGCAGGGCTGTTAATGACGGGTCCGGCCTTAGGGGTGCCCACCCCGCCCCCGGCTTGGCAAGTTCTTTTACTTCGTGTGTTCAGCGCTGTGGCGCCAGGATTCAAAGCGCTCGAACTCGACGCTAATGCTATCTGCAGAGACCCTGCCGTTGTCGAAGACTACGTCGCTGATCCGCTTGTTCATCACGAGAACATCCCTGCGCGAATGGTCGTGTCGCTGTTTGATGAGGGCGCGCGGGTTATGGCCCGTGCGAGAGATATCAGCTTGCCAGTGCTGTTACTCCACGGGGCGGAAGATCAGCTTACGTCCGCTTCAGCCTCCACTGAGTTTGTTGACATGCTTGCCTCGAGCGACAAGCAGTGCACGATCTATGACGGCATGTATCACGAACTGTTTAACGAACCGGAGCAGGAAGCGATTATCAAAACCTGCTGCGAATGGATAACAACACGCCTTACAAGTAGCGAGTCGTAGAGCGGCTGATACAGCGACGTTAAATGAGGCTGTACCTGCCAGTCACCCGCTAGAACCTTGTTGTTTCGCTAGAGCTGTATTGGCATACTCCCTGCCAACTTTGGTGGGTGCCCCCGCGTGAATTCTCAATTGCCTGACACCGTGACTGCGTCGTCGAACGATGCCGAAAGTCCACTGCGAATTGCGCTACTGGGCTACCGATCTGCACCGCACTCGGGTGGTCAAGGTGTCTATCTCAACTACCTCTCGCGCTATCTGCGCCGTCGAGGGCACAGTGTTACTGTGATCTCCGGGCCTCCCTATCCGCACCTGGATGATGACATTGACTTGGTGAAACTCGAGAGTCTGGACTTGTACGCCAACGGCTTGGGGTCTGTGAAGCCTCGGCACTTCTTTTCGCGTCTTGAGCGTATCGAGTGGTTCAGTAAGTTAACCGGTGGGTTTGCTGAGCCATATACCTTTGGGGAGCGCGTCAAAAAGTGGTTTGTTGGTCGTGAGCATGACTTCGACATCATCCACGACAACCAAACAATTGCGGACGGTGTTCTTGAATTACAAACTCGCGGTCTGCCTCTGGTCACCACCATTCATCACCCCATTACCCGCGATTACCGTGTTGCGCTAGCGTCGGAACCCAAGTGGTACATGCGTCTATTAATCCATCGGTGGCACAGCTTTCTAAGGATGCAAAAGCGAGTAGCACCGCAGTTGAAGTCAGTGGTAACTGTCTCGAGTGCCTCTGCCACAGATATTGCAACCGATTTTGGTGTTACGCCCGAGGCGATATCAGTGATGCATTTGGGGGTGGATACAGAAATGTTTCGCCCGCTTCCGGCGATAACCCGAGATCCGTATCGGCTTATGACCACTGCATCTGCGGATGCACCTCTTAAAGGTTTGTCGCATCTGTTGAGAGCGCTTGCTGCATTGAGGCCAGACTACCCTGATATCAGACTGACACTCGTTGGTCGCCCTAAGCCCGATGGTGAGACACAAAGGCTGATCAACGCATTGGGGCTTGCTGATTGTATCGACTGTTGCAAAGGCATTAGCCACGAAGAGATGGTAGAAAAGTACGCTCGAGCAACGGTCGCGGTTGTGCCATCAATGTATGAGGGTTTTGGACTACCTGCTGTCGAGGCAATGGCCTGCGGCGTGCCTTTGGTGTCGACCAGCGGAGGTGCGTTGGCAGAGGTGGTAGCAGGTGCCGCACTTGTTGTTTCGCCGGGTGATGGCAATGCGCTGGCGCAGCAGATCAAAAGACTATTTGACGACGCGTCACTAAGAGATGAGTATGCCTCTCGGGGGCTTCAGCGGGTTGAACAGCATTTTTGTTGGGAGCGTTGCGCTGAGCGCATGGAAGCGTATTACCGAGAGCGCATTGGCCAATGCTGACCGTTGATTTTGATTATTTTGACCTTCAACCCGGCCATATCTGCGTTGATTTGGGATGCGGTGAGGGCAGACATTCGCTGACGGCGCACATGGCTGAGGGTGTAACCGTTCTCGGCTTCGATCTCGCGTTCTCAGACCTTAAAACGGCAAAATCCCGTATTTCCGATATGGAACCTCACAACCCAGCGGGCGACGTGAGCTTTGTTCAGGCCAACGGCATGAGTTTGCCGTTGGCAGATAACTCCGTGGATCGACTCATCTGTTCCGAGGTTTTAGAGCACATACCGAATTACATCAGTTTTATCGAAGAGATTGATCGGATACTGAAGCCGGACGGCAAGTTGTGTATCACTGTCCCTAGGGCGTGGCCTGAAAAGATTTGCTGGCTCCTCAGTGACGAATACCCCAAAACACCCGGTGGCCATATTCGGATCTTCAACGCTAAGCATCTTCAACGTGAGGTCGAGCGCTATGATTTTGAGGGCACACGGCGTCACGGTGCGCACGCACTGCACGCGCCTTACTGGTGGCTGAAGTGTCTTTTTTGGAATGCTGAAAAAGAGCCGTGGTTGCTGCGCGCCTATCATCAGTTTTTGGTATGGGACTTAATGCAGCGACCGCTACTCACGCGCACCCTCGATGCTCTAATGAATCCGTGGATGGGAAAGAGTGTTGCGCTCTACTTTGATAGATCAGATATTGATACGTCTGGCCGTCATGCGTCAGACGCTCAAGGTATGAGGTAGATCAGGTCGATGGCTATCACTCCTCAAAAATCCTTCCCCTATCCCGTAAAAGAATTACAGCCAACGGTCGACTACCTATTGGCCGCGCAGCGTGAAAACGGCGAGATCCCCTGGTTTGAAGGGGAGCATACTGACCCCTGGAATCATACTGAGGCCGCCATGGGTCTGAGTATTGCGGGTGAATACGCGGCGGCGGAGCGGGCTTACGACTGGTTGGCTGACGAGCAGCTCGAAGACGGCAGTTGGTGGGCCTCTTATGTGGATGGTGAGCCATCGAACGTGACTCGTCGCGAGACTAACTATGTTGCTTACATTGCCACGGGTGTCTGGCACCACTACCTGATCACCCGGAATCGCGACTTCTTGGATCGCTTATTTCCCGTGGTGGATACAGCAATCGAATTCGTTATTTCGATGCAATCCGAACACGGAGAGGTGGCTTGGGCCTGTGACACGCTCGGTGAGCCGATGGACGATGCCTTAGTCACGGGTAGTAGTTCCGTATACAAGTCGCTCGAGTGCGCATTGCACATTGCGCGTGCAGTGGGCGTCCTTCGTCCAAAGTGGCGAATGGCTCGGCAAAAGCTGGGGACTGCCTTGCGACACCGCCCCGAGCGCTTTGATCGCAATTGGGAAAGTAAGTCGCGATACGCGATGGATTGGTTCTATCCGGTCTTAGCAGGCGTCTTTCAGAATGAGCAAGGTTTGGAGCGCATCAACGCGCGCTGGGATGAGTTTGTCGAAGACGGTTTGGGTTGCCGCTGTGAAAATCATCAGCCGTGGGTAACGGTGGCTGAATCCTGTGAGCTGACGATGGCGCTTTTGTCTGTAGGCGAGACCGCGCGAGCACAAACACTGTTTAACTCTCTATGGCAATGGCGCGATGAAGCCGGTGTTTTTTGGACTGGCTACCAATTTGTAGAAGAAGTCTTGTGGCCGCTCGAACAGCCAACGTGGACATCGGGCGCTGTGTTGTTGGCGGCAGATGCGTTAAGCCAGCACACGGCGGCGTCCCATCTTTTCACTGAGGTGAATGAGTCGAAGGGCGGCGCTGCGGAACATCGAAAGCTCGCAACCTGACGCCTTCTCGCCCTTACAGCCTGTTTATAGCCTTCGTAATGCTCGGATGCTCTCGCAGCTGCCTACGGGCTCAAACAGACCAGACTGTTTTGCCAGCTGCCAAATCGCGTGCGGTGCTTGCCCACCGTCTGCGACGTGAGGGAAAACATCGTGAATGATTAATAGTCCGCCTTTAACTACGTGCTGCGACCAATTCCGATAGTCAGCGAGCGCCGCATCGAGGCTGTGCCCGCCGTCTATGAACAAAAGGCCCAAGGGCGTCGTCCAGTGCCGAGCGGCTAGCGTTGCTGGCGCGACAATGGGGATAACAACATCCTCCGCGTCGTGTACCAGAAGATTGCGGCGAAATTCAGGAAGCGAGTCAAATCGCCCTGCCTCATCCGTCAGCGCCTCATCGTGAAAAAATTCGCCAACTTGATGTTCCTCGCTACCCCGGTGATGGTCCAC
Organism: gamma proteobacterium HIMB55; assembly: GCA_000227505.4. Taxonomy (NCBI): domain Bacteria; kingdom Pseudomonadati; phylum Pseudomonadota; class Gammaproteobacteria; order Cellvibrionales; family Halieaceae; species gamma proteobacterium HIMB55. The sequence goes on from AGIF02000001.1 coordinate 2,542,483, forward strand.
TGCGAAAACAATGGTGTTCGACTCACGCGCGACCTCTGCGAGCCATAGTGTCGACAGCCCGCAGTAGCTTCCTATTTCGAGAAGTGGACCTAGAGAAGCGCCCTCGCGCGCCCAATCCGCAAGTTGTGCAGCCTCATTTTCGGGAAGGAAGCCCTTTACGTCGGCAAACCGGGTCGGTGTCATGATAGGCTCCATAAAAAGCGTCAGTATATGGCGTAACGGCTGAATCCTAGAACTCTCATCACGTTTAATCACTCCCTAATCACTATGGCGCGTTTTCTCTACAGTTTGTTGATTTCGTTGCTATCGCCACTCTTTGTGCTGCGACTGTTGGTGAAAAGTGTGAACGAACCTGGCTACCGTCGTCAGTGGTGGCGCCGCTTTGCACTCGGCATGCCGAGCCGCGTGCGTTCGGGTGATGGCTTAATTTGGGTTCATGCTGTCTCGGTCGGCGAGTTATTGGCCGTTGCGCCTTTGGTTGAGCGCATGCTGCAAGAGTGGCCCGACAAAGCCGTCTTAATCACCAACACAACACCGACTGGCTCGGAGCAGACGCAGAAGCTTTTTGGTAACCGTGTTGAACACACCTGGTTTCCATTCGATACGCCACTTGTCACGGGTGCCTTTTTGCGTCATTGGTCGCCCCAACTTGTTGTCATGGTAGAGACCGAGATCTGGCCAAACGTCATGGCCTCGGCCCATGAACAAGGTATTCCTGTTGCGCTGGTGAATGCTCGACTGTCATCGCGCTCTGCTCGGGGTTATGCACGTTTGGGTGACTTCACTCGAGAGACTTTGAAAGGTTTCAGCCTGATTGCCGCTCAATCAAAGTCAGACGACCGACGTTTCCGCCGAATTGGTGCTGAACCCGATGCGATGCAGGTGGTTGGCAGCATTAAGTTTGATATTGATCTGGCGGCCCGGCGAGGCCAGCTCGAAGTGATTAAAAGTGAGTTGGGCAGTGATATTCAATCCCGACCCTTGTGGGCCGCAGCCAGTACCCACCCCGGTGAAGAACAGCTAGTTATCGATGCTTATCAGGCACTGACTCAGCGCGGCATCGCGACACGGCTATTACTCGCTCCCAGACACCCGAATCGTACTGCTGACATCATTAAGTTGCTCGAGAGGGCGAGTCTTAGCTATCAGCGACGCAGCGATAAAATGCCAATCAATGCCGATACGGATATTTTAATAATCGATACTCTGGGCGAGTTAAGTGCCTTCTTGGGCTTAGCTGACGCCGCGTTTATAGGCGGTAGTTTGGTGCCCCGAGGTGGCCACAATCCGATCGAAGCGGCAGCTTGGGGTTGTGCGGTGATCACAGGCCCACATGTGATTAATTTCGCCACCATCGTCAGAGACATGGAGCGGGGCGGCGCGATCCGAGTTGTTGTTGATCAGAAAGAGCTTGCGGACCGGTTGGCGAGTGTTTGGGAAGGCGACAAACAGGATAGCGATGCAAAGCGGGCGCAAACCTTCATTGAGACGCGCCGCGGTGCGACGCGGCGTCAGCTCGATTTATTGAAAGCGCTTCTCTAGAGCGCTCATTCTGTGGGGCGACTTAGGATAAGTCTGTCGTGTTTTGCTACGACAAGCTAATTGTCTCGCACGTAAATAGCGGCTAGCAGCGGTTAATTAACCTTCTTCAGAGGCAGACGCGGCTTCGGGCTCTTCTAAGTAGGCCTCGAGTGCTGCAATGTCCTCAGGTGACAACGTACCTGCATTTTCTTTCAGACGCATGCTGTTGAGTACATAGTCATAACGGCTGTTTGCGTAATCGCGCTGTGCTGCGAAAACGGCGTTTTGCGCGTTCAGTACATCAACGATATTGCGTGTGCCCACCTCGTAGCCAGCAACCGTTGCATCGAGCGCACTCTGCGTTGATTTGATGGCTTGCTTGCGCGCTTTCACGCGAGCGACATCGGAGCTGACCGTCATATGGAGCGAGCGCGACGCCGTAATCGTATTGCGCGTGAGGTTGATTCGGTTTTCACGGGCTGCGTTGAACTGCTCAGCTGCACGTCGGCGATTAGCGCTAATGGCGCCACCGGCGTAAAGCGGCATGTCGAGACGGATTTGGAAAGATTCGTCCTCACCCTCTGAGTTGGGCGGCAGGTTGAAGGCGTTAGGCGGTGTTACGGTACCGGTAGTGTCGCTTTCGGAGTAGCTGACTTGAGCACTGACTCGAGGTGCGTGTCCCATCTGTCGAGACTTTGCGTTTTGACGCGCCGCTTCTTCTGCGAAACGCACAGCAGCCAACTCGTAGTTGTTCTCAAGTGCGAAATCAACCCAGGCAGAGCGATCGGTTGGCATAGGCAGCTCAGGCGTGAACTCGTCGCTCAATAACTGGAGTTGTCCGTGTTGCTGGCCTGTGAGTACCGACAGGCGCTCGAGCGCTACGGCAACATTATTCTCTTCGACGATGCGAGTCACACCCGCTAGATCGTGTCGTGCCTCAGCTTCGTAAACGTCAGTAATGGCAATGAGGCCCACGTTAAATCGCTGGCGAGTTTGCTCGAGCTGTCGAGCGAGCGCTCGCTCCTGTGCCTTTGCTGCACGCAAATTATCTTGCGCTCTTAAGACGCCGAAGTAGGCTTCTGAGACACGGACAATGAGATTTTGTTGAGCGGCGGCGACGGTCGCTTCTGCCTGCTTGCTGCGCTCGCTACCTGCCTTCCAATCAAACCATGCCGATAGGTCGAAAAGTGTTTGAGAGAGGCTAATGTCGTAGCGAGTCGTATAAGTTCGAGAACCTGTTGTCTGATCGGCAATCACCACGTTGCCATTGTCGAAGTCAACAATGCTGAGTCGGGTGTTTTCGCTATCGCGCATCGAGCGCGATACGCCCGTATTCACCTGCGGTAACAGGGGCGCAAGCGCAAGTGTCTTTAACTCTAGGTCTGCACGGTACTGCGCTGTTTCAGCTCTGAGCTGAGCGTCGTTATCGAGCGCAATCTCATAGATATCGAGGAGACTCTCGCTTAATGCGATAGGGGCCATCAATAACGTGGTGCCGGCAATTGCCGCTGCGGTGGCTCGTCTTACAAGATGAGAAACCATTCAAATTTCCTTGAGTGTGTCTTAGACCTAAAGAGGCGCGGAGTTTAACATCGTATACGTTGCGGCGGCGAAAATACGTTCATCTTCTGTATGAGCACAATTACCGTCGCTGATTGCTACACTCTGTGTCCTAATACCTATGGGTCGTAATTGCTATTGGTACAGGCAGTAGATCAAGTCGAAACTAGTTAAGGCAACATCGTTTTGGTGCAAAAGAGTCGAAAAAGGCAGCGGTTTCATATGGATCTCACGGAGCTTCACGCGCTCTGTGAAGCCAACTATGTGCGCCTACTCCGACTGTTTCCCGATTATCAACAAGCGAATGACCGGCGCTTTAAGTTGGGCTCTCGACTGATCGTAATGACGGTGATCGAGCGTGATCGTCACACCACTACTTTAAGCATTGATTACCACGCGACGGATCTGCCTGAACTAATGCACTCCAATCTCCATCTGCGGATGTATCACGATGTGGCTATGGCTGAGGTGGTAAAGCTTCGATCCGGGCGTCGACTGGAGTCGCGATACGACTACCCTAATTCTGACATGCACCAACCGGACGAAAAGCGTCAGCAGAATATGTTTGTGTCGGAGCTGTTGAGTCTTTGTTTGTCTGATGCGCACGCCGATGAGACCGTCTTCGAGGCGGGTGATGTCTAGTTCGATGTTGTTGAAGGGGGATTTGCTTCTCCCAACAGACGCTAGTGAGCTCAGGTTGGTTCAGGTGACCGACACGCACCTTACTGGAACGCCCGACGGGGAGTTACTCGGGATGAACACGGCGCGCTCCGCACGTGCCGTCATCGATGCAGCTAAAAGCTCGGGTAATATTGATGGCTTTCTCGTTACCGGCGACATCGCAGCTGACGAGCAGCCTACGGCGTATGTTCAGTTAGAGGAGATGCTTGGTCAGGACACACCCAGTTTGTGGTTGCCGGGTAACCATGACGATATACGCTCGCACTTAGAACCGCTGGAACTGCATTTGAGACGACGTCTTCGAACGCCAAATTGGGATGTAGTGATGCTCGAGACGCAGGTGCAGGGTGAGGTAGGTGGCGCGTTGAAGGCGTCTGAGTTAGCTGCGCTTGCAGCGGCGATCGACCAGGCTGTAGCTGAGAATAAGTATTTACTCGTCGCAACACATCACCCCTTGCGAACGATGGGGTCTGCCTGGCTCGACGAGCAATCGGTGCGCAACGCGGACGAGGCACTCAACATGCTAGCGCCGCATGCTGATCGTGTTATGACGATCAGTGGTCATGTTCATCAGGAGAGCGATGAGGTGATATCAGGTATCCGAATGCTGACAACACCCTCGACCTGTGTTCAGTTTGCGCCTGGGTCGGAAGACTTTGCGTTGGATGATCTCTCTCCAGGTTATCGGAGCTTACGGTTGTATGCCGACGGCTCGGTACAAACCGAAGTTGTTCGTATTTCGGACGAGAATAACCGACCGCTCATTGGCTCCTCGGGTTATCATTAGACACTCCGAATAAAGCCCGATTCCACTCATCGTCAAGGTAGTTTCAAGTAATGACGCAGTACAACGCAGACGCCATTGAGGTATTGACTGGCCTAGAGCCCGTTCGAAAGCGCCCTGGCATGTACACCGACACCGCTCGGCCCAACCACCTTGCTCAGGAAGTGATAGATAACTCAGTCGATGAGGCGCTTGCAGGCCACGCTAATCAAATCGATGTAGTGGTGCACACAGACGGCGCTATCACGGTGACTGATAACGGTCGGGGCATGCCGGTCGACTTGCACCCCGAGCAGAAAAAGCCAGGTGTCGAGGTCATTCTTTCGACACTGCACGCGGGCGGAAAATTTTCGGATAAAAACTACCAGTTCAGCGGCGGCTTACACGGTGTAGGCGTGTCGGTGGTGAACGCGCTCTCTAAGCGTGTGGACATTACGATTCGCCGTGACGGCAATATCTACAGCATGGCGTTTGAGAATGGCGACAAGGTGGAAGACCTCGCCATTACGGGTCAATGTGGCAAACGTAATACGGGCACCGGCATTCGGTTCTTACCCGATGAAAGCTTCTTTGATAGTGCAAACTTTGCAATGTCACGACTCATTCACGCCTTGCGCGCAAAAGCGGTCCTATGCCCGGGCCTACGCGTCACGTTGCACGATGAGAAAAAGGGTGAGAAACAGGAGTGGTTCTACGAGGACGGCATCTCCGACTATCTTGCGGATGCCACTATCGATTACCCGGTCATTCCTGAGGAGCCATTTACTGTCAGTTTCACCGGTGAAACTGAGGCAGTCGACTGGGCTATTCAGTGGCTGCCCGAGGGCGGTGAAATAACAGCGGAGTCCTACGTAAACCTGATTCCAACTGCGCAGGGCGGTACCCACGTGAACGGCTTGCGCTCGGGTTTGCTCGAGGCCATGCGCGAGTTTTGTGAGATTCGTAACTTGCTGCCGCGCGGTGTAAAGCTCACCGCGGAAGACGTTTGGGATCGCTGCTGCTACGTGCTCTCTTCCAAGTTGGGAGATCCTCAGTTTTCGGGGCAGACCAAAGAGCGACTGTCATCACGCGAGGCGGCGGGCTTTGTTTCGGGTGTGGCGAAAGACGCTTTTGCGCTTTGGCTAAACCAGCACACGTCTGATGCAGAGCTCCTGGCTGAGCTTTGCATCAATCGAGCACAGGCGCGTATGCGTTCCGCTAAAAAGGTGGTGCGCAAAAAGGTTGCCTCGGGGCCTCAGTTGCCAGGAAAACTCGCCGACTGTTCGATCGAAGATCCGGCGCGCAGCGAACTCTTCCTTGTGGAGGGTGACTCTGCGGGGGGGTCGGCGAAGCAGGCTCGTGATCGTGAGTTTCAGGCCATCCTTCCGCTTCGCGGGAAGATCTTAAATACCTGGGAAGTCGACGCGGGCGAGATTTTGGCCTCGCAAGAAGTGCACAACATCTCCGTGGCGCTTGGGATTGACCCTGCCAGCGATGATCTCGACGGTCTGCGCTATCAGAAGGTGTGCATTTTAGCGGATGCAGACTCTGATGGCCTCCACATCGCAACACTGATCTGCGCGCTCTTCCTTCGCCATTTCCGCCCACTGGTCCGTGCAGGTCACGTGTTTGTGGCAATGCCGCCGCTTTACCGGATCGATGTGGCTAAAGAGGTGTATTACGCACTCGATGAGTCGGAGAAAAACGGCATCCTAGAGCGGGTTGCCGCCGAGAACTCGCGCTCAAAACCCAACGTGCAGCGCTTTAAGGGTTTGGGTGAGATGAATCCTTCACAGCTGCGTGAGACCACTATGGACCCCGATACGCGACGTTTAGTTCAGCTGGTGCTTGATGCGGATGACGACACCAATAGCGTCTTCGATATGTTGCTTGCTAAGAAGCGTTCGGGAGATCGTAGGCAGTGGCTCGAATCTAAGGGTGACCTCGCGGACGTATAAGACTCACTAGAGTTTTGTTTTTCGCTCACAGCGTTTATAACTTGGAGGAAGCACCGCTCCCTGATCAGCTCTGAGGCAGGCCATGTACCCTGTAGAGCGCTGACGTGAACGATGCCCGAGCAATGGCGTTTGCCGCGTTTTTGCGTACCGATGTTCAACTGTAAGTAGTTAAAAGGTAAATCCGATGAGAGCTTTATTAATAGCGACGACAACGTTTATGACTGCGGCTTTAGCGGCCCTGCCCGCCCAAGCTGATTGGTCGATCAATGACACTTCTCGCGTCGGCTTTATATCGATAAAAAATAACGCCATTGGCGAGAACAATGCTTTTCAGCGCGTATCCGGCGGTATTTCAGAGGCAGGTGCCGTGACGGTGAATATCGATTTGACCTCGGTGGAAACAGGCGTTGGGATCCGCAATGAGCGTTTGCAGAAAATGCTATTCAATGTCGCAAGTTTCCCGCAGGCAACAGTGTTTGCTCAGCTCAGCGATGCACAGTTAATGGCGTTGAAGTCAGGTGGCAGTGTTGCTGAATCTGTATCGGTCTCTGTCGCATTGCACGGGAAAACGGTTTCGAAGCAAGTGGAACTAGCGGCCGCTCAAAGTGGCGACATGGTTCGCGTGACGACAACGCAGCCTATTGTTATTACCGCTGCGGAATTTGATTTGGAGGCCGGTGTTGCCGCGCTCCAGAACATTGCGGGACTCAATGCGATCAGCCGATCCATTCCCGTTACCGTGGATTTACAGCTCAGCGCAGACTGATACTTAGCGACGCCCTGTTGCTTGCATAACAGCCATCAGTTGCGTGCGATATCGCTCGTAACGTCTGCGGTCTCCGGCATCGCGAGCGAAGGCAAGCAGTCCGTTCAAAATGTCAGGTTGACCGGGGTGGCTCGCGTTAACGGACTCCAGCATCGCCATCGCCTCGGCTTTATTCCCAGTATCGTTCAGCGCTACGGCGTAGACGTAGCGATGGCGTGACCCTTCTTCCTCTAGCGCCGCTGCTTCTTTAAGCGATGCAAGACCTGCCTTGGTATCACCGAGACGGATGAAGTGCAGCCCTTGTGAAAACCACAGACTTCCAGAGTCAGGAATCCGCGTTATTGCATCGCTTAGGAGGTTTGAGGCTTCCTCGTTTCGCGCGTCGCGACGCAATAAATCCACCAGGTTCACAAAGGCGGGCTCAAGTTGATCGTTCAGCACCAGTGCCTCACGCAGTGCGGCCTCAGCTTTCTCTGTTTCCCCGCGGTCAGTCCAGAAGTTAGCAAGCTGGAGCTGTACAGAGGGCATATCCAAGTGGTCGTTCTGTACATCGAGGTACTCTGCGAAAAGGGGTTCCAACAGCGCAATATCTTGCGGACGAAGCTCCGCCTCGGGGACCCCTGCAAGCACCTGTGCGACTTCCATGCGCACGCTTAGGACCGGGTCTTTAATGAACGGTCGCAACATCAAGTAGCGCTGTGCAGGCGGTATCCCGCGAAGGGCACGAACTGCAGATGTCCTTAGAACAGGGTCATCGGCTCGAAGCAACATGGCACTCATATTAGGCAGCGCAGGTGCGCCAAGATTGCTGAGCTGCTCAATGACCGATGCGCGCATAAGCGCCGACTGTGTATCGTCTGCGACGATGGCCTCTAAGGTAGGAAGGGCTCTCACGTCACCATGATCTGCCGCAAATCGTGCCTTCACCTGTTTGAGTGTTTTGAGGTCTCCTTCAACGCCCCAATCGCGAAGTGCGTCGTAGGCCCACGAATCGCTTTCATCGGTATGGCACTGCGTGCAGGCGTTTGGGCTCCCTGTTGAGAGCGAAATATCGGGTCTCGGTATGCGCATGCTGTGATCGCGTCGCGCATCAACCCCCATGTAGACCTGCGAGGGCATATGGCAATTCACGCAGGCACTGCCGCTGCTACTGACCGAGTGACGATGATGGGCAACCGCATCGTAGGTCTCGGGTTTGTGGCACTGGGTACAGACGCCATTGCCTTGTGCAACGAGCTCATTGCTATGTGGGTTGTGGCAGTTGCTACATACGACGCCCGCCTGTGCCATTTTGCTTTGCATAAATGAGCCGTATACGTAGACCTCGTCGCGAATCTGGCCGTCGTGCCAGTAAAGCGGTGACTCAAGAACTGAGAGACGGTGCGTGTCTAATAGCGATTGTCCGTAGTGATAGTCGCCAAGCGTTGCGCGTCGCGAATGACATCGTCCGCAGTTATCCGCTTGTAATGTGTTTTCTAGGGGCGTCGATCGGTGCGCAATATCCTCTTCGGCAGATCGTACCCACTGCCCACGAGCAGCGAGTGCTAACTCAAAGCCCATGTCGGCGGCGGATGGGCGAGCTAGTGTTTCTCTCGGACGTTCCTTGGCCGATACCAAGCTGGAAACGTTGGCGGATGACATTGCTTGGCCTTGGGCTTTCATCAGCGATACATGATTAGAGCCAGGGCCGTGACAAGACTCGCAGCCAACATCGATTTGGTCATACGTAGTTTGGTAACGACGCGTTTTGGCGTCGTAGCCTTTGACGACATTAGTGCTGTGACACTCGGCGCAACGGCTATTCCAGTTATGATAAATGCCCGTCCAATGAAGCGGACTGTCCGAAGTGACAGGCTCTTGGTCTTCGTAGATGTGATACCAGCGTTGACCTCCTTCGATTGCTTTACGACTATCCCAAGCAATACTTAATGCATTGAGGCTGCCTTTTTTGATGGGCAATAACAGCTGCTGAAGTGGATAGACGCCAAACACGTATTCCACAGGATAGTCTGCGAGCTCACCCTTTTCATTGTCGGTATTAACCCAGTACGTACCCTCTTTTTTGAAGAAGGTAGTGGTTACGCCTTGGTAGACGAACTTGGCGTTATCGAAATCACCGAGCACGGTTTCGGCAGTAGCTTCCTGCATCGCGAGGTCGTGATGCGAGCCCGTCCAGTCCTTTACCTGTGATTCATGGCAGCTCGCGCAGGCGCTATTACCAAGAAACGTGGCATCGTCTGCCGCAGTGGCATGAGCAAAAAGATGGCTTACAAAAAGAAGGTGACCTAGCATCAGCAGCCGGGCGGGGCTGCTCACAGACATACGTCTGCCTAGCCCCAGAGCTCGTGACTTAAGTGCTCTACAGGCTCTTTGGCCCCACGGGCTAACCATCTTGCAAGCGTAGCTGCCACGTCTTTGAAGTGAATCTTGGGTGCCGAAGGCATATCGTCTAACCACGCACGCGCCTTAGAAGTATTTAATGCTTCCATTGTAGTGGCATAGCCAAGCTGCTCAAGCGCTGCTGCATTGGAAAGTTGTTCCATTTGTTTTGCGAGTGGCCGGGTTAAAACAGGCTTGCCCCATTGAAGACATTCGGAGATCAGCTCAAAACCTGTATTACAGATAACTCCCTTTGCTGTCGCGAGATCGCGCTTAAATCCGTCGATGTTGGCCTTTTGGCGCAGCACATTGCCCTGCTGTTCATCACTGACTGCCGGTGAATATTGAATAAAGGATTTGTCAGCGAACCCTTGCAACCATCGAGTGGTGGCGTCTTGATCCTCGAAAGGCAAATAAACCAGCACGTGGTTCTTTGTTGCATCGGGGTCGATATCGGGTAAATCCAGAATGGGTGGAAGAATATTATTTTCAAAAGGCGCCCAATGAAGCCCTACGGGGATATCCACAGACGCAAATTGATTCATCACAAGCCGACTCACTGCGTTATCACCCGAGAGCGGCGTGTTTTTTCCAAAGGCATATTGATGGCCAATGCCAATAACCTCTCGCCCTCTCGCCTTTGCCGCCCAAGCGGTGACCGGCTCATAGTCACAGGCAATCAGGTCATAGGGGTCTAAATCTAAGCGGTTTACGTCTTTTAGGAAGGTGGCGGGCGCTAAGTTAAAGGCCGTCTTCCGGTATCGCATTCTCCCGGCTTCGGTGACCATTGTGATGCCTTCGCGGTGCTTAAAGTTACCAAAAGGCTCCATGTCAAAAAGCTTCGATTTTTCACGTCCTGAAAAAAGCCAGGTTACATCGACATCGAAGTCGCGTAGTGCATGGGCCAGGCCGCGTGCGCGGCTAATATGACCTTGCCCCGTTCCTTGAACGCCGTAGAGAATTTTTCGTGTCATCGGTCTTTAGTGTTACCAGAGGCTCAGAAGGGAGGCGGTACCCAAAGCCACGCTTGATCCTAGGAGCGCACCTGCAACGATATCACCGGGAAAGTGAACACCCACAATGACGCGCGACAAGCCTACGGCAACTGCCCATATGAATAGGACGCTCGCCACTCCGCCAAACACTAACGAGGTCATGACACAGAGGCAGAATGCGGCCGAGGTATGGCCTGATGGGAAGCTGAACTTGTCAGAAGCCACGATAAGTGAATGAATGCTGGGTCTCAAATCGCAGGGCCTGAGGCGCTTTAGCGAGTTCTTCAGAACGTAATAGCTACATCGCTCGATGCTGAACGCTATCAAAAGCGCGAAAGCATACGTGGGCGCGAGTACCGACCCTGATAGCCAAACAATGAAAGGTGAGAGCAGTTGCGCGTACCCATCCCCACTCTTGGAAACTGCCAGTGCAGTATGGGTTAGCGCCTGTCGCGCCTTGCCGTAGCCAAATACTTTGTTAAATAAGGCTAGGTCTATTTGCTGTAGCAATGACAAACTAAGCAAGCTTGTTTTTAGTCCAGTCGCAGGAATCATATAAACGCCCCCTGAATTGATACTGTAACCAAGTTTGAAGGGTAAATGTCACAGAATTATGAACGTGGAGAAATAGCGGGTGCACATCGGAATTTTAAAAACAGATGCAGTTAGGTCTGAATGGGTCGGTGAGTTTGGTGAATACCCCGATATGTTTGTTCGTCTGGTAGGCGAGGCAGACCCTGAAGCAACGTTTTCAACGTGGGATGTTGAAGAGGGTGTACACCCAACTCAGGACGATATCGATAGCGTTGATGGCTTTATCATCACTGGCAGCAAAAGCTCAGCCTACGATGACAAGCAGTGGATTCGAGACCTTGAGGGTCTCATCCAGAAATTACACGCCGAGCGAAAGAAGATGGTGGGCATCTGTTTTGGCCATCAGGTGATTGCGCAGGCACTGGGTGGCGTAGTGTCAAAATCGGATAAAGGCTGGGGTGTAGGTATTAATGTTTACAACCTCGGAGGTGCTCCCTTCGAGGGTGGCGAGTCGGGTGAACTCAAACTCATTGCGTCCCACCAAGATCAAGTACATGCCTTACCGCCCGGAGCACAAAACGTCGTCACCAATGCGCATTGTGAGAACGCGGGATTTGTCATGGGCGACCATATTTTTACCCTCCAGGGACACCCCGAGTTCGTGCCCGATTACTCCGAAGCCATCATGGCCTTCCGCTTCGATATGATTGGCGGCGACCGTGTTGCCCAGGGCCGAGAGTCGCTAGAGACGCATCAGCATGAAGGCGCCAAAGTTGCCGATTGGATGATCGATTTCTTCTCAGATTAAGTGACACGTGACACTAGAGAAGAATGGAATTAACCCTGGCCCTTGTTAATGAAGTGACTTGAAAAAGCAGTCTTCAGTAGAAGTAAGCGCTAACTTATTTTTCCAAAAATCCTCGCTGAGAGGATATGTCTGCTACCAGGTTCCAGTGTTTTCCATCGACGCCCATGGCTCCTGCGCTGCAAGCGCCTCACCCTCTTGAAGCAATTCAATAGAGATACCATCGGGTGATTTTACGAACGCCATACGCCCGTCTCTGGGTGGTCGATTGATGGTTACGCCGCCGTCCATGAGTCGCTGACACGTCGCGTAGATATCATCAACACGATAGGCAAGGTGGCCAAAGTTGCGACCGCCGTCATAGGTCTCAGGATCCCAGTTGTAGGTTATCTCCACCAGTGGGCTCTGCTTACTCTCGGCCTCGTCTGCATCATCAGGAGCCGCCAGAAAAACCAAGGTGAAACGGCCTTGCTCGCTGTCGTAACGACGCACTTCCACCAGCCCTAAGTGATCGACGAAAAAAGAAAGAGTCTTATCTAGGTCAGCGGCTCGAATCATTGTGTGGAGGTAGCGCATCGTTTAGTCCTTTAGATTTATTGCAGTATTCGCTGTTTCATAAGTGTAGCTGGGGAGGCAGTGTGCCCCAAATGTGGCAAGCTAAAATTACGAAGCTTGCTTGGGTGACGTTGAGTAGATGATGCTGCCAGTCGACGAGTGCAAACAGGTATTTGAAACCGCACACGCGCATCGATGCGGGAGCATGCGAGAGTCTCTAGCGAATTCAGGTTTCTCCTCAGACAGAGAGTTCCTGCCCGCCCCAAAAGGGCAATTACGACAAAACACGTGGGCCGCAGTCAGATTTGTCACGAATCCTCGTTAATGTCTCTCAGATCCTTTGCCACAAACCAACCAGTCACTATCTTTTCTTGTCCAGCTTGGTGTGATGCTCGCTGTACAAATGAAAATTATCTCTGACATCGAAGCCTGTCCCGCCTGCGGTAGCGAGAGTCTGCAACGCGTCCCTCGTTCTGGCCGCGAGGACTGGGTGTTCGATCGTGTTTACGTCTGTGCAAACTGTCTTGAGCGAAGCGGCCGTGTCCCGCAGGGTAAAACGACCTTACGTGCGCGCATCATGAATTTCTTCAACCTCATCTAGGGGAGGGGCGGGAAGAGCCTACGGGATTGTTACTCCCCTCTTTTGACAAAACATAAGATCAAAAATTCGCGGCTACGCCAGAGCAATTTCCCTTAATTCGTCCTACACTTGCGCTCCGAATTTTTTGAGCTTTTCCTATGTGGTTTCGCAACGCACGCCCCTACAAATTACCCGGTCGTCTAGGCATCGACGCCAGCGAATTGTCACAGCGACTCTCGCGCCGGCCCTTTGTGCCGTGCCGTCCTAGCCAGCCCACGTCGAGCGGCTGGGTTGCCGCATTGTCAGACGATGCCACCGACTTTGTGCACAAGTCGGGGGACTATTGGTTGGTGCGATTGCAGCGCGAAGAGCGTTTGTTACCGGCCTCTGTCATTCGGAGCGAGGTGAATAACCGAATCCAAGAAATACAGACGGGCCAGGGCCGACGTGTTCAGCGTAAAGAGCGGCTTGATATTGTCGATGAGGTCACGCAGGACCTGCTTCCTCGCGCGTTTACAAAATCGCAGCACCTTGAGGGTCTAATCAATGATCGCGAGGGTTGGGTGTGGGTAAACACGGCAAGTGCGGCTCGGGCCGAGGATTTCCTGTCTCTATTGCGTGAGGGCCTGGGCAACCTTCAAGTCACGATTCCCGACACGCAAAAGTCACCGGTTGTGGCGATGAGTCAGTGGGTGCTGAACGGAGGCCTTCCCGAGGGCTTAAGCCTCGGTGGTGACGCCGACCTAGAAGACCCACATGAAGAGGGCGGGGTTGTACGTGCTCGGGGCGTCTATCTCGAGTCTGACGAGATCCGAAGCCATATCGAGAGCGGTAAGCAGGTCGTGCGTTTGGCCTTATCTTGGCGGGACCAAGTGGATTTTGTGCTGGATAAGGACCTGAGTATTCGCCGCATTCGCTTTAGCGACGAGCTCAAAGAAGTGAATGATGAGCTTCACGAAGACAAGTTGGCGCAGCGCGATGCTGATTGTCTACTTATGGGCGAAACCTTAGAAACGCTTCAAAAAGCTATTACGTCAGAGTTCGGTGGCTTGGCAAATGACTAAGGCGCCAAAGCCCGGTCCGTACAAGCACTACAAGCGTGGGGATGATTATACGGTCATCGATATTGCTTATCACTCGGAAACCGAGGAAACCCTCGTTCTCTACCGTGCTGAGTATGGCGAGCGCCAACTTTGGGTGAGACCGCTTGAGATGTTTGTTGAGTCTGTAGAGATAGAGGGTCAAGAAGTACCGCGTTTTCGGTACGTCGGTGACTGAATCAGGCACTACCAAGTAGGCGCGAGCCCATTGTGTCGTCGGCGGATCCGCGCTGACCGTAGAGGGTGACGTTTGCCGCATCTGGTCTTAACAACCCCAAGGCTGTGCGCGTGCGCTCTCGCAAGCCTGCAATGAGCATGCCGTTTCGTTGATTAGCGTTTTTGCTGCGAGCACCGTTCTCACGGAGCGCCTCAATATCTGCCAGTGCAGCGTCCTTTAGGCCATTGAAAAAGCCCGGGTGAGACTCGACTTGCTGTTGAAGGTTGTCTTTAAGCCCTAATGCCTCGCGTGCGTGACGTGCTTGAGCATGCGCCGCGATGGCTCGCTGCTTCGCCGCCACTGCTTGCTCGAGTCGCTCAGCATCCGACCCCATGAGCGCTTCATGCTCGATATCGAGGGTCTCGACCACTTGGGTCAGCGTCTCAAGCTCATGAGCCAGTGCTTCTGAAATGGCTTCGGCGCTTGATGCGTGGCTGTCAGCGTTAAACATCATTACAGCAGCTCTTGCTCCATGGTCATGAGTGCGTCCGCAATTCGGTCAGCGTCGACTTCGTAGCTGCCATCGGCAATTTGCTGGCGAATCGCCTCGACCCGCTCGATATCGACGCCGTCTGCAGCGGCGACTTCCGCTTGAAGCTCCGCCAATCGAGCAGCGGTATCGGTGAGTTGTACTGAATCTGCTGGCTTTGAAGCCACTGAGCTAGACGACGCGTTCTCATCACCACGAACGCGAGTGTCTGGGCGCTCGGGATCGATGCGCAAGCTCGTCTTAATTCCTGATGTGTCTATAGGGCTCATGTCATTCTCCACGGCTTTTCACCGCACTGTTGCCGCAAACTACCCAGCGGCTAAGCAAGCTTTTTCGCTTGCAAAAATTTTCTGCGTTTAGAGTAGCGACAGCTTGCCTTAAAACTTTAGGGCTTTCTGCCGCATTTTTTACTGTTTTTTCACTCATCCTGATCATTGTGGTCGATAGGTCGTTATTTCTGGCGATAGGCACCGGTATTGCCGTCGAACTCATCACCCTTTGCTTTACTCAATCTTCTTACTGAATCAGCACTGTGCCGTTCCGCTGAACAAGTCCTTCGATACGTCGCCCAGAGCTGAGATTCTTGACCATGAGACGATCCCCAGCAGCGCCATTCGATAAAGCCTTGCCTTTCATGTTCACCACCAGGCCGGCACTTTGAGCGACCAGCGCCACGGTTTGTCCGCGATCGATAATTTGCGGGGAAATAAGGTCAGATTTTCGTAACCTGCTGCCCACAACCAGATTCTTACGCGCCTCTTTACCCACAATATCCTGCTCATCGCTTAGATACCCAACGAGATCACGTGTAATGCGTTGCTGCCGCAACTCGATATCACCTGAGCCAATAACATCACCGCGGTTTACCGGTAGTGCGAGGACGGGCAACTCTGCGACGGCGCTCACAGAGCCTCTCACCTGAACCCGCCAGGCGCTTGGATGATTACAGCTTACGCTCATGCTCACAGGTCCCAGTGCTCGCTCACTAGCGGTTGTTACCTGCAGAGGTTTTGTGCAGGCGGCAAGCTGAATGCGAGCGTCGAGTGGTCGTAGATCAACGGCAACGCCGTTATACCCTTGCTCAACTGCCCGCGCTTCTGCATGCAAAGCCGCCGCCGCTGCGATTGACGAGACCGACTGTCCCGCAAACGCTGCGCCTGCAACAAGTGCGAGGCCAAAACCCATTAACGTCGAAGCGTACATTGTCATTCGTTTTGTCATGCTGATTTCTCCTCGCTCGCCTTAACACTCGTCTTGCTACTTGCCGGCATTTTTGACGGTCATGACTGATTCAATGGTGACAATGCAAAACGGATGCCAATTTTTTTTGACGCTCTGTTAAGGCGTCTCTCTATGGGTCTGTCTTATGGGTCTGTCTTGTGGGTCTGTCTCTGGTTCTCGAGCGCGTCCTAGTGCGTCGCTCGTCGAATTCTTTCCAAGGGTTCGGTTTAAAGGGTTCGTTCGAGGTCCCTTTGGGTGTTTTGGTCACGCCGCTTTTTCTGGCACCTCTTCTCCCACCTCCCTTCAAGCACCTGTTTCAAGCATAGCCGTCGGATGACGTCGCTGAGGCCGCCAGGTCCACCGTGAGTACGACCGTGGCGTTGCCTGGCAATCTCTCCCGGTGAGGTTGTCCTTCGGCTAAACCAAGGTCCCAGCCATCCCCAGTGCTCCGTCAAAAACGTCACTTGCCCTAGCTAAAAACTGAGCGTCAAAACTTCGCCGCTCTCTTTTTATGTTCATAACTAACTGGTTTTGCTAGATTTTTTAGATTGGCACACCTTTTGTATGTAACCAATCGAATAAAGACATGGAAGCAGCCATGACAGCAATCGACAAAGCATTGGGTATTTCGCCACAGGTTCTGGCCTTGCGTGCGCAGCGCATGAACCTTTTGAGCTCGAATATCGCCAACGCTCAAACGGCAGGTTACAAGGCGCGCGACATCGATTTTGCCGCTGCCCTCGAGCAAGCGACGGCTAGCCAGGGAGAGATGAGACAAACCCATTCGGCCCACATTCCTCTTGGCGGCTCAATGGGTCAGCCGGACGCGCTATACCGGGTTCCGTCCGAGGTGGCACCGGATGGCAACTCGGTGGACCCAACACTTGAGCATGCGACGTTTATGGACAACGCACTTCGCTATCAGGCGAGTCTTCAGCTGCTCGATAGCCGCATCAAAGGCATCAGAAACGCCATTAAAGGAGATTCGTAATGAGCTTGTTTGACACCATGACAATCGCCAGCACATCGCTGACGGCGCAAACCACCAAGCTCAACACCATTGCAAAGAACATGGCGAACGCGAATACGGTGGCCTCATCACCTGAGCAAACCTACACCGCTCAGGCGCCCCTCTTTAAGGCCATCCTCGATGGGCAAATTGATCCCAATGACGTGTCTCAGATGGGCGTCCAGGTTGAAGACATTATTGAGGTAGGTGGTCCAGCGCGTCAGGAGTTTAATCCCGCGCACCCACTGGCTGATGAAAACGGATACATCTACAGGCCCGATATCGACGCCTCTACCGAGATGGCGGAAATGATGCAGGCGTCTCGCTCTTACCAGAATTCTGTCGAAGCGATTAATACAGCTAAACAGCTCGCCCTTCGCACGCTGACGCTCGGGAAATAACGGCCATGATTAACAACACACCCAGCGATATTTTCAGAACGCTTAACCCGAATAGTCCGACTGAGGCGACACGCTCTCGGGATGTCTCAGATATGGGTTCAGACGACTTTTTGGCGCTAATGATTGCGCAGATGAAGAATCAGGATCCGACGAAGCCTATGGATCAAATGGCGTTTCTGAGTCAGCTCGCACAGTTTGGAACCTTGTCGGGTGTACAAGAACTCAACGGCTCTTTCGGCCAGCTGTCGACTAATTTGACGGGTGCTCAAGCGGTCCAGGCCTCCTCTCTAGTGGGCCGCAGCGTGGCAATGGACACTCAGATGGCGTCGCTGGCACCTGCCGGGCGCGATCAAAACGGTAACACCGTCAACTTGCTATCGGCGTCGGTGGACATGGGCGCGGGCAGCGATGGCGGCATTTTCGAGGTCCGAGACACTGCGGGCCGCCTCGTTTTCTCCGGTCAATTACCTGCTGGCTCTGGACGCATGCCCGTTATTTGGGATGGCGAGGGGTCTGATGGCAGTCGTCTACCGCCAGGTGATTACGAGATTTCAGCTCGGGTCGAGCGCGGCGGCGAGTTGAGGGATGCAGAAGTATATGGACACGACACCGTGATTTCCGTGGCGATCGGCTCGGGGAATCAGGTGACATTGAATTTAGCAAGCGGTCGCTCTGTTGATGTGAGCGACGTTAAAGAGTTTTTCTGACTTAAGAGAGGGAAATAATCATGGCAGTTACTACATCAATTTCGGGGTTGCAGGCAGCTCAGCAAGAAATGGGCGTCATCAGTGACAACATTGCTAACGGCAACACGTCGGGGTTTAAGCGAGGCGATCTCTTATTCGCTGAACTTTATTCCGCTTCGCTAGGCTTCTCTGAAACTCAGCCAGGCACGGGTGTTGCCGCTGAGCGCACGCGTACAGACTTTTCACAGGGTGGTTTCCGAGAAACCTCGAGTCAGCTTGACTTGGCCATCGACGGAGACGGCTTATTCATCATCCAAAGCGGGGGAGATACGCTCTATACCCGCGCTGGGGATTTTCGCTTGTCTCCTGACGGCTACGTAGTTACCGAGGGTGGTTCCAGACTGCAAGGTTTCCCCGCGGACGCCACGGGTAATATTGTGAAGGCGGACACGACAGATCTTCAAATTACGACGACGCTGCTGTCTCAAAACCCCACATCCACAATTACCTTTAACGGAAACCTCGACTCCAGAGCCGAGTCGCCCGACCCGGCAGTAGTGTTCGATGCTACTAACCCTGCCACGTACAATTTCGCAACAGCTACAACGATTTATGATTCAGCAGGCGCAGCACACCAAGTAACACTGTACTTTGCCCAGGATGCAGCGGCTGATAATAAGTACACGGTTCACGTTGCCGTTGACGATGTGGTGCAAGCGGGCCAGTTCGAACTGAGTTTCGACAATACCGGGAGCATCGTGGCCGGGTCAGCAACAGAGTTGACGCTCAATTACACGCCTGCGAACGCTGATGCCCAAGATATCGTCATAGACTTTGCCGGTACGACGGGATTCGGAGCAACTTCTGCCACCTCTAGCTTGACGCAAGATGGTTATGCCGCAGGTCAGCTCTCCGGTTTTGAGTTCGACCGAGCTGGCATTGCCTATGCCTCATACACCAACGGTGAGACCCGAGCAGTTGGCCAGGTTGCGCTCGCGACCTTTACCAATGCCGGAGGCCTAGAGTCAAAAGGTAAGACCAACTTTGCCGAGAGCACGCTGTCGGGCACACCTTCAATTGGTGCGCCAGCTATCGACGGTAAAGGACTTATCCGACCTTCGACATTGGAGTCGGCAAACGTTGATTTGACCATGGAAATGCTTGCGCTCATCGAAGCTCAACGAGCCTTCCAGACGAATGCGCAGGCTATTCAAAACGCGAATGAAGCCGCTGATGCTGTGCTTCAGCTTCGTTAAGCAGTGGTTAGGTAAGTACTTATGACAACGGTCCTTCAAATTGCTGCCATGGCTAACGCCAAGCTTGCGAATGCTCAGGCAGCAGTTACCAATAATCTTGCGAACGCGAGTACGACAGCCTTCAAAGCTGATCTTTACTACGCGGAGAAAGAGTACTTGGGGTCGAATGAAAGCGGCTCCTCCGCTGTCGATTTTGGTGCGGGCAATGTGTATGCCACAGGACGCGACCTTGATGTCGCGATTTCCGGGCCTGGCTGGATGCAAGTCTTAACACCGACAGGCGAAGAGGTTCTAAGTCGACGTGGTGACTTGCGAGTTGACGCGCAGGGTAATTTGGTCGACGCATTACAGAACCAAATCCTGGGTGATGGCGGGCCGATTACAGTGCTGCCCGGAAGTCGAGTGGCCATCGGTGCCGATGGCACCGTGTCATTTGTACCTATTGGTGAAACATCGCTAAGCACCAGCACCGCGGGCCGCATTTTACTGGTTGATCCAGACCCTAATACGTTGACCAAAGGTTTGGATGGTTATGTCAGAGCCGATGCCACGGCCAACCTCGAGCCCTCCGCCGAAGTGCAACTCGCAGTCGGCGCACTTGAGTCGTCAAACGTCAACCCAATTGCCAGCATGGTGCAAATGATCGAGTTATCACGGTCGTTCGAGAGCACTATCAAAACAATGAAAACCGCCGATGAGCTGGACGCGTCTAGCGCCAGCCTCATGCGGCTTGAATAAGCCTTTATAAGGAGTCACGGAAATGAGTCAGTCATTGTGGATCGCTAAAACGGGATTGGATGCGCAGCAGACCAAGATGGCCACGATCTCTAACAACCTCGCCAATGCAAGTACAAACGGCTTTAAGCGTGGTAGAGCCATTTTTGAAGACCTGCTGTATCAAAACGTTCGCCAGCCCGGTGCACAGTCCTCGCAGGACACGATGCTTCCTTCGGGGCTTCAGGTGGGAACAGGCACGCGCGTTGTCGCTACCGAGCGCCTGTTTACTCAGGGGAATTTGGTGCAAACAGGTAACGCGCTCGATCTTGCGGTTCAAGGTCGAGGGTTTCTTGAGGTTTTGATGCCCGACGGCTCGCAGGCGTTTACGCGTGATGGGTCAATGCACCTTAACGATCAAGGCATTCTGGTGACGTCTGCGGGTTATCAACTTCAGCCCCCTGTCACCATCCCGCAGGACGCGTTGAGCATTACGGTGGCCCCTGACGGTACGGTGTCAGTGCAGCAGCCTGGATCACCGCAGACCACGCAGGTCGGACTGATTCAGCTGACCGACTTTGTTAATCCGGCTGGCTTAGAAGCGAGAGGTGAGAACTTGTACCTGGAGACCGGTGCGAGCGGCACGCCACTGCCCGGTAACCCGGGACTCAACGGTCTCGGGACACTCCAGCAGGGCTTCGTTGAGGGCTCAAACGTCAACGTGGTCGAGGAAATGGTCAACATGATCGAGACCCAGCGGGCCTATGAGATGAATTCCAAAGCCATCTCAACCGCTGACCAGATGTTGCAGTACGTCTCGCAGAATCTTTAAGGAGCTTTCGCTGAGGTAGTTACCTTGGCCAAGGAATGGTTATGGACACGCTAAAAACGACAGTTTGGGTTTTGCTCTCCGCTTCGATCATGACGGGGTGCGGTGGCATCGAGACGCGATCTCATCCGGCTTATGCGCCAATGGAGCCTATTGTCTACACGGACCCTAAAGAGGGTGAGAGTGCCGGCAGTCTTTACAACGAGCAGCGCGGCATGAGCCTTTTTGCCGATACGCGCGCGCGCTCAGTAGGCGACATCATCAGCATTGTGCTCACCGAATCAACGCAAGCCTCGAAAAATGCAGGGACCGCGGTTGGTCGAGAGTCGAGTCTCTACGTTGCTCCGCCTACATTGTTTGGCCGTTCAAACCCGGATTTTGCGGTTAACGACATTACCAACTTAACGCTTGAGCAAAATATCGCAGCAAATTCAGAATTCACGGGCAACGGCTCCAGTAACCAGTCGAACTCACTCTCTGGTGCGATTGCGGTTCAGGTGGCACGTGTGCTGCCTAACGGAAATCTCATTGTGCAAGGCGAGAAGTGGCTGGCCCTCAATAAGGGCGAGGAGTTTATTCAGCTCCGTGGCATTGTCCGACCCGAGGACATCAGCGCTACCAACACCATTCCTTCAACGCTCGTGGCTGATGCCCGCATCTCTTATGGCGGCACCGGCATCATCGATCGCGTGAATTCACCGGGCTGGTTCTCTAAGTTTTTTAACAGCCCACTGAACCCTTTCTAAGGAGACGATCATGTTGAAACGCTCATTACTGCATCTCTCCAAACCCATCTTTTTGACCTTCGTGGGTTATTTAGCCTTGTTGGCTGTGCTCGCACTGGCGCTGCCGAAAGCGGCCCACGCCGAGCGTATTAAAGATATCGCTATGGTCGAAGGAGCTCGAACCAACCAGCTTATTGGCTTTGGTTTGGTGGTCGGCCTTGACGGCACGGGTGACCAGGTGACGCAGACCCAGTTTACGATTCAGGCCGCGCGCAGCATGTTGCAGCAGTTCGGCGTTAATTTGCCTCCTGGCGTAAACCCCCAGACGAAGAACATGGCCTCGGTCATGGTTACCGCAGAACTCCCGGCGTTTACCAAGCCCGGACAGCGAATGGACGTCACGGTTTCTTCGATTGGTAACGCTAAAAGTCTACGTGGTGGCGAGCTTCTGCTTACTCAGTTAAAAGGCGGTAACGGCGAGGTCTATGCCGTGGCCCAAGGTGGCTTGGTGGTCTCTGGCTTTGGTGCGGAGGGTACTGACGGCTCATCCATCAGTGTGAATACGAAGGCCTCCGGTCGCATTCCTAACGGTGCGCTTATTGAGCGTGAGGTAGGCAATGCGCTCGATGATGGCAGCAACCGCATTACCTTTAACCTGCACTCTGCCGACTTCACCACAGCCAAGAACATGGCCTCTGAAATCAATCGCATGATGGGCCCCGGCACTGCTGAGGCGCTCGACGCAGTCTCTATCTCAGTACTGGCACCCACGGATACCGCGCAGAAGGTGGCTTACCTCGCTGAGCTGGAGAACATCGAAGTTAGCAAAGCTAACAGCGCAGCAAAAATCATTGTGAATGCTCGTAGCGGCACCATTGTTATTGGCTCTGAGGTGGTGGTTAAACCTGCTGCGGTTGCAACAGGTAGCCTCACGGTCACAATCGATGAGTCCTTCGCGGTGTCGCAACCAGGGCCTTTTGCGGCCGGCGGAGATACTGCAGTTGTTCCGCAAAGCACGGTTAACGCTGAGCAGGAGGAAGCGAAGTTCTTCGTGATGGAAGGCGGTGTCAATTTACAAGACATCGTCGCCGCCATTAATAAAGTGGGCGCAGCGCCAGGTGATCTCATCGCCGTGCTTGAAGCGCTTCAACAGGCTGGCGCACTTAGTGCACAGATCATTGTGATCTAAGGACGTGTGATGAGCGGCGCAATCTACAACGATTTCTCACAATTCTCGGCGCTTCGAGCAGACGCAGCGCAGAACCCGAACGCGGCACTTGAGGAAGTCGCCGCGCAGTTTGAATCTATTTTCTTGCAGCAAATGCTGAAGTCTATGCGCGATGCGACCGTCAAAAGTGACTTGTTCGACTCTTCGCAAATGGAGACTTACCAAAGCATGGCGGATCAGCAGCTTGCGCTTCAGCTAGCCGAGCAGGGCGGTATTGGCCTTGCGCGCATGATGGTTGAGCAAATGCAAACCAGTGGTCTTGTTGAGGAAGCAAAGGGTTCTGATGGGGCTACAAGCTCTGACTTAAAAAGCGCTGAATCAAAGAGTTTTGAATTAAAAGGTTCGGAATCAACAGCGCCTAGAAGTAAGGAATTCCGTCTGGAAGTCGCTAATGCTTACGAACTCAGGAGCGATGACTAATGTCTAATATTTTTGATGTCGGCTCGTCCGCGCTCACAGCGTTGCAGCGCGCTATTTCGACGACCGGTAATAACATCGCCAACGTAAATACAGAGGGCTACAGCCGACAGGAAGTCGAGTTTCGCTCGCGTAACCCTGATTCATTAGGCGGTCACCAGATTGGCACAGGTGTCGAGGTCACCTCGATTCGCCGTGCATACGATCAATTTATTACTGTTGATATTCAGGCGAGAGCCAGCTCTTCAGGCTATTACAGCCTTTACGCCAGCACAGCCTCACAAATCGATAATCTGATGGCCGACCCTGCGACCAGTATTTCCT
Organism: gamma proteobacterium HIMB55; assembly: GCA_000227505.4. Taxonomy (NCBI): domain Bacteria; kingdom Pseudomonadati; phylum Pseudomonadota; class Gammaproteobacteria; order Cellvibrionales; family Halieaceae; species gamma proteobacterium HIMB55. The sequence goes on from AGIF02000001.1 coordinate 2,566,197, forward strand.
CTGCCATGGATCAGTTTTTTGCCAGCATGGAAGCCGTCGCGAATAGCCCGACCTCACAACCTGAACGCCAGGTCATGCTGTCCGAGGCGCAAACCTTGGCTAATCGCTTTAATTATGTCGACGCACGGTTAAGTGAGCTCGCTGAGGACATGAACCAGCGCATGGGTGTGTTTGTCGAGGATATTAATCGTCACTTAAGCGACGTGGCCGCACTTAACGAGCAGATTAAGCGTCTAGAGCGCCGCCCTGCCGGCTCACCAAATGAGTTGTTAGACGAGCGTGATCGCATCATCGAAAGTCTCTCGAAAATCATGCGGGTAGACGCTAGAAGCCAGGAAGATGGCTCCATCAACTTGTATTCAGCGAGCGGACATCGGCTGGTTAGCCAAGCAGGTGCTGAGACACTGCGCATAGCCCCCGGCGTCTTCGCCGACGGTCCCGTTCAAATATTTGTTTCGGGCGCAGGACAAGCACTGTCAGAGCTGACCGATCACTCATTGGGCGGTGAGTTGGGGGCGGCCCTCGATGTATCGACCAATATGATCGATCGCGCACGCAGAGAAATAGGTCTCGTTGCAATGGGCCTCAGCGCTAACTTCAATATTCAGCACAAAGCGGGCGCCACCCTTAATCAAACGGCAGGAGGCGATTTCTTCTCCTCGATTCTTCCCGTGACCACTGCGGCCATTGGCAACTCGGGCACGACTAACGTCTCGGCGACGATCGATAATACGTCGGAGTTAACCGGTGCGTCTTACCGCGTGGATTACACCGACAGCGTGGTTACCGTGACGAACCTCGTAACGGGCGACGCACAAGAAATAAACGGAACGGTCATAACGCTCGAGGGCGTTCGTTTCGAAGTGAGTCCGTTTTCAAACTTAACCGACGGTGACAGTTTCGTTGTTGAGCCGACAGGGCGAGCGGCGGCCAGCATAGGTGTTGATATCACCGACACGTCAGAGATCGCCGCGGCAAATCTGGGCGGTAGCGTGGGTGATAACCGCAACATGCTCAGCCTCATTGCCCTTCGCGAGTCCAACAACCTTAAGGGTGGCACGCAAAGCGTCTACGACATTTACAACAATGCCGTCTCGCAGGTTGCCGTGGACACACGCAGCGCAAAGGCCAACGCAGAAACCGAAGAATCGCTATTGAACTCGGTGAAGGATCAACGCGCCAGCATTACCGGAGTGAACCTTGAGGAAGAAGCGGCGAACCTTATTCGTTACCAGCAAGCCTACCAAGCAGCGGCACAGATCATTACTACTGCGAACGATATGTTCGACACCTTATTGAGGGCGACTTCACGATGATTGGGCGTATGTCTTCAATGCAGCTGCACCAGGGCAGTCTCGATGTAATTCTTGATGCGCAGGCAAGGCTTCAGCGGACTCAGGAGGAATTGGCTACTGGAAAGCGTGTGCTCAACCCGTCCGATGATCCTATTGCGGCAAGTCAGATAATGACGATCCAAAGCGAACTTTCGCGTATTGAGACGCTGCAAAAGAATGCCAATCACGCTTACTCAGAGCTCTCACTCGCAGAGAGCACCGTTGGGGGTGTTCAAGATGCCCTGCAGCGAGTTAGAGAGCTTGCCATTCGCGGCAATAACGATGCATTGGGTGTTGAAGAAAAGGCGATGATTGCTGCCGAAATTGACGGTTTGCGGACTCAAATCATGTCACTCGCCAATAGTAAGAGTGCCTCTGGTGAATACATATTTGCAGGCTTTTCTTCTAATCAGGCGGCCTACACCGAGGATAACGGCGTCATAAGCTATCAAGGCGATGACAACGCTCGCGAGGTCAATTTGTCCACGTCAACAACCATCAAAACACGACTCTCTGGTACTCAGATCTTCGGTGCTGACGGTGCTGGGCTTTTCGATGCGCTCACCTCTCTCGCAGCGAGCTTACGATCGAATGATCGTGTGACCTTTGAAACGGCCTTTGACGCACTGGATGCGTCAATGAGCATAGTATCAAATGCACGAAGCACGCTGGGTGTTCGAATGAACCAGGTTAGCGAGCAGCAGTCGCTCAACGAGAGCTTTAACCTCCAGCTCACCAAGACGCTATCCGGCCTCGAAGACCTCGATTATGCAAGGGCGATCAGTGACATGAACCTGCAGTTAGTCGCACTGGAAGCCGCGCAGCAGGCGTATACGCAATCTCAGTCAACATCTCTGTTCGACTATTTGCGCTAGTTCCTGTTAAACACCCGTTCTCTGCAGCAAATTTCTAAAATCACCTGTGGTCTCAGGCGACAGACCTTACAAAAATCGGGTTTCTCTGAAGGTGGTCCGATCCTTCTCTTGTGAGTGACCGCACATTTTTTTCGATATCGCTAAAGATTCGTTGGAAGCATCCGCTAATCCTAGTGAGCAACGGGAGACATGGGGTCTCCTAAGCTTTAACAACTTAGGAGGTGCGTCATGCCACTCACAGTTAATACAAACGTTGCATCACTCGCTGCTCAGCGGTCGATGCTTTCAACTAACAGCGCTCTTGAAACGTCTTTCGAGCGTCTTTCTACCGGTAAGCGAATTAATTCCGCAGCAGATGATGCAGCTGGTTTGGCAGTTTCTCAGTCACTCACTTCATCCATTAACGGAATGAATCAGGCCATTCGTAACACTAACGACGGCATCTCCGCCGCTCAAATTGCCGAGGGTGCTCTCGCAGAAGTAACAGACATTCTCCAGCGCATGCGTGATTTGGCTGTGCAAGCTAATACAGGGTTTTTGTCATCTACTGAGAAGGGCTTTCTGCAGTCTGAGCAGGTGAAGCTTGAAACAGCTCTCGATAATGTGGTTGGTGCTGCCAAGTTCAGCGACACCGCGCTATTCGGCGCAACCGCCGAATCAACTGGCTTTACTTTCCAAACAGGTGCTGCACGCGGTGATACCTCGTCGTTCACAACCAAGGTGATTAGTTCGACTGATATCGCCTACGAGAAAACTGCGGGCGTACAAGCTACGATCAATCTTTCACTCATTGACTTGACCGAGGCTAACTCAGGAAGTGCTCACGTCGCGCCGGATGGCACAGATGATACATCGTCAGGTGTTGACGACACTTATGCGCGAGGCACGGGTCCTAATGGAGCCATCGCTGATATCGACCTCGCAATCGATGCTATCAGCAGCCTCCGCGCTGACTTGGGTGCGGCAATGTCGGAATTTGAGTCGACGGTGAGAAATCTCGCTAACGTAACGCAGAACACAGAAGCTGCCCGATCGCGAATCATGGACACTGATTACGCCGCTGAAACTGCGAATCTGACTAAAAACCAGATTTTGCAGCAGGCTTCAACGTCGATTCTTGCTCAGGCGAATCAGCAGCCTCAGTCAGTATTGGCACTGCTTCAGTAGTCGATTGATCGATAAAATTATGGGGCTGATTTCAGCCCCTTTTTCGGCTTCAACATAACGATAGTGGGAGGTGTATATGGTTGACGGAGTCAGTGGCGTCGCTGAAAAGCCACCCATTACAGCGCAACCCGTACAACAGTCGGTACAGAAGCCTTCGAACCGGTCTGCAGAAGTGCGACACGCAGAACAGAAGGTTGAGTCAACCTTTGACTTTGAAGCGCTCGCTGAGGCGGTTGCAAGAGTTCAGGAATATTCGGACATGGTCTCGGGTAGAGCCCTGAATTTCTCAATTGATAATCAGTTGAAGCGCTCTGTGATAACTGTAGTGGATTCGGAGACGGAGTCGCTTGTTCGCCAAATTCCCTCTGAGGAATTATTAGAGGTCGCGCGGCTACTCAAAAACCAACAGGCCGAGTCTGAGCGCGCTAGCACCGTTCGTGGCTTAATTTTCGATTCTCAAACGTAGGCCTGGAAAGTTGGCCTGATAGTTGCTTTCACTCTCTGTGAGACGGCAATTTGACGCTCGTCTGGAGGAAGAATGCCAACACTTGGAATTTACGGAAGCGGCTTAGATACAAACGCAATTGTTGCCGCTTTGGTAAACGCGGAGGTCGCTCCTTTAACGGCAAGGCTGGATCGGCAGGAGCGGGAGCGCAACGCCGAATTATCCTCACTGGGTGGTTTGAAAGCATCGCTCTCTTCCATCGAATCGTCGTTAGAAACGCTAGAAGACGGTACGGCGTTTGATGCTTTGACTATCTCGTCACCAAGCGAGGTTTCCGTGACTCAGTCAGGGACTGCCTCTGCGGGTCGCTTTGAGATGAGTGTCACAAACCTGGCTTCGGCACACTCACTTTATTCGGCTTCTTTTGCAGCAACCACAACTGAGGTAGGCACAGGCACGCTTACCATTGATATTGGCACACCGACGTACGTTTCGGGTTCGGCAGGCGCTTACTCGGGCTTTTCTTCAAGCACCACAACGAACATCACAATTGATTCAACCAACAACACGGTAGCGGGTATACGAGACGCAATTAATGATGCCGACGCTGGGGTTACCGCGGCTATTTTATTAGATGGCAGTAATGTCAGATTGGTTGTGTCCTCAAATGACACAGGCGCTTCAAACGCTGTAGCCATTAGTGTTTCCGATGGAGACGGTGCAAACACAGATGCTTCGGGTTTGTCTCAGTTGGCCTATCACTACGACAGTACGACCGCAGCACATGTAGGTAATTTAACCGAAAGCCAGGCAGCGGAAGATGCATCGTTTTCACTTAACGGAATCGCATTGACTAATGCTAGCAATTCAATCAGCGGGTTGATCGACGGTTTAGATTTTACGCTCAATGATGTCACCACTTCAGCGGTTAATGTCGTAGTCGAGCAGGATCAAGCTGCAATCATCGACGATATTGAAGCTTTCGTTGATGCATACAATGCCTATCAATCGAGTCTCGCGAGGTCGATGAGTTACGACGAGGTTAATGGCGGTGGTGTCTTTCAGGGCGACTCGATGGCCCGACAATTATCTGCTGCACTTCGGAAATCCCTAACGGATGAGGTAACGGGCCTTAGCGGGAGTACGACACTGCTCTCAACCATTGGCATCACGGCTGATCGGTATGGCCAGTTATCGATCGACTCAACTGAGCTAACAAGCGCACTCTCTACCAATGCGACAGCTGTTAGAGAGTTTTTTGCAGGTGATGGCACTAACGATGGGCTATCTAAACGGATACTCGATACCGCTGATATTTACACCAATAGTTCGACAGGTCTGATCGTTTCACGTGAGACGAGTATCCAGTCCTTACTCGATAAGGTGGACGACGATCGCTTGGTCATTGAGCGGCGTATGGCGTCCCTTGAAACTCGTTACTTACGCCAGTTCACGGCAATGGATGCCCTAGTGGGCCAATTGCAATCAACGAGTGATTTCTTAACTAATCAACTGAAGAATATACCGGGGCAGAACTCCGATTAGCGGAGTGACGGGGAAAAGGAGTAAACAGTGAACGCGGGAATTAAGGCTTTTACCGAGTACCAACAAACTAATGCTGCTACCGCAGTTATGGATGCGTCGCCGCACCAACTCACGCAGCTATTACTTAAAGCAGCAATGGATAAATTGTCAGTCGCTGTTGGAGCTGTAGAACGCAATGATATTCAACTCCGAGTTGCTTCTATTGCTAGAGCAATTGATATTGTAATTGAACTTAAGAGCACACTCGATGTGGAGAAAGGAGGGGATGTCGCCGCGGAGCTTGATCGCCTTTATCAGTTTGTGCTGGATCAATTACTCGATGCAAATTTGCAATCTGACACGAGTAAATTACAAGCAGCGCGTGAAATTATCGGCACTATTCATGAGGCCTGGGTTCAAATTGCCCCCTCACGAGGTGACGGATGAATTCATCGGCCTCAGAGCCCGTTTTACTGGGAGAAATCGAGCGGATTCAGCGCGAGCGACTTGCCGCTGTTGTGTTACTCACAGAGCGGATGCTGACGCTGGCTAAAGCAGGTGACTGGGATCAGGTATCTGATTCAGAACGGTGTCGTCAGAGCCTGCTTAATGACTGTTTTGAGAGCGAAGTTCAACCGCACAACAGCCAGCTATTTTCCGAGGCGATTGCTGCCATGCTTCACATGAACGAGGAGTTGATGGCGTTGCTTGCAAACGCTCGTAGCGAGGCTTCAGTAAGCTTTTCTCAGGAGCGCAAGGGTATCAACGCAGTTGCCCATTATCTCGATATCAGAGAAGACTCCGGATCGCATGACTAGGCTGGGTCCACTGCGTCGTTGGTAGGTTAAAGACTTGGGAGTAGTCATCCGTGATTGAATTTCGCCGACTCGGTTCATATTCAAAGCTTTTTTTGCCCCTTTTTCTCTCGGCCTGCGGCGGCAGCAGTGACGGCCAACCCAACGTCACAGTCTCTTTTTCAGCCTCGCCTTCAACGGTGGTTGCGGGAAATCCCGTAACTCTTCAGTGGTCGAGCACAAACGCGACGCGTTGTACGGCTTCGGGCGGCTGGTCGGGCGCAAAGGCTTCCTCTGGCAGCGAGACTGTCACTCCCGAGAGTGCAGGAACCGTTGAGTATTCGGTAAGTTGTCGCGGTGAGGGCGAGGCCTACGGCCGCTCCGTAAGCGTTGAAGTATTGCCTGTTCTTGAAGTCAGCGCTGCAGCTGGCACGCTGTCTACGGCGGAAGACACGTCGGTTTCTACGACCATCGATAATTTTTCTACCAACCGCGATGCCCTTGAGTCGCTGGTCTATTCGGTCAGTACCCAGGCTGCCAACGGCAGCGTTGCGCTTGACGGTGCAGAGCTCACGTATACGCCAGCGCAGGACTATTTTGGCAGCGACACCTTTGAGGTTGCCGCCAATGCAGAGGGCGTGACTGCGGTTGCGAGCTACAGCGTCTCCGTGAGCCCCGTGAACGATGCGCCCGTTATTACACTTACGGCCAATGGCTTACCCACTGACACTGGGCTCGATGTGCTGTGGGCTGATCCCACTTTTGAGATTGCGGCAACGGTTACCGACGTGGATAACGCGGTTAGTGAGCTTATTTACAGCGGCAGCTTGAACGCGACTACGGTGACGATTGATGCAGCTGAAGGCGTGATCACCCTCGGCGTGCCTGCGGACTATGTTGCCGGCCCAAGCATGGTAGACATTGTAGTCAGTGACGGCACTGATGAGGTTGAAGCCAGCCTTGATTTCTGGGGCGCGCAAATCATGTCGAATAGCCCTGATCGCGCTCGGGTCACCCAACTGTTTGGGGACGTTCGAAACCCAAATCGGCAAATTGATCACTACGTGTATCTCGACGGCATTTCGGATGACGCGCTGTTGGCTGCTTCATGGGAAGCGCTGACCTATTTTTACGACCAGTTTTTGCCAGAGGGTGACGCGAGCCGCGAGGCGCTGATCGACGGCATGTTTAACCTCGTCGTCATCGACTTTCCCGAGGGTGCAGTCGACCCGATTGAGGTCACCACGGGTTGTGATGGCGTCGACGAGACCATCTACTGCATTGGCGATGTCGCCGGGCAAGCCATCCCCTTTTTGGCGGATTTGGAACTCTACGACGCCTTCGTCGATGTGACCTTGGCGGCGGATATCTTCTCGGTGGTAACCACCGTTCCCGGGCGCGGAGTGGCCTTGGGCCGCTACAACATTCAACCGTTGGTAAGCGTCAGCAACGAGCCAGGCGCATACGGGCCCAACGAGATGCTATGGGTGCTGAAGCACGAGCTCGGCCACTCCTTTGGCTGGCTGGGTGATCACTACACCAGTGATTTTTTGGCAGAACAGTCGAATGGGACGCCCGCGAACGACTTCTCCAACTTATGGGGCACGGTTGATTTTTGGTACACGGATATTTCTACCGAGGACGAGTACGAGAAGGTCAAATGGCAGCATAAGTTTTTAGAAACAACCTCGGTTCCGGGTTGGAACACGACCGACAATACGACTAACGAGGCCGTGGGCTATTGGACAGGTTGTTACTACCACGACACCAACTGCTTTAGGACTTCTTACAACAGCATTATGAACGGCGACTACACCTCAGGTGCAGAGTTCGCCAATTGGCTGGAGTTCCGAGCCACTTCAGATGCGTTTAGCTACGACCCGGTAGCAAAAGAAGCACAGTACCTTCGAGCAATTCATTTGCAGGGCGCCAAGTCTATCGAAGTCACGCTTCCTGAGACGTCGTCGGAGGGCTTGGTGGTTGCGCATTCGGCGCGCCTCCCGACCGATTTATTTGCCATCGACTGGTTTGTGAATGGCGAGTTAGTGACGGATTGGTCAGCTTATGGTGCAAGCCTCTCAGAAGGTGCAGCCAACGATGACTTTGCGCAAAAACTAACGTTTCCTCGACCCTCATCGGGCGCCGAGACGTCAATCGCCTACCGTATTCGTGACCTCAACGACGAGCCCGCGATCGAGGTTGAGGACGCGCTAGATGACTTCGCTGACGTCTATGGAGGACGCTTCTCGTTTGAAGGCGGCTTCTACACTTGCCCTGAGAACAATACGGATTGGGAAGGCGTCGTTCAGCAATACTGCCACATCACATTGAGCGCGTACCTGTCCGACGGCACGGTTGTTTTTGATGCGCCCAATCGCGGCTCGCTGGTGTCGAGCTACCCAAATCTCACTCACTTCATCGAGCGCTCGGGCCTCGGTGCACAAGTTATGATCGATTGGTCGAAGTTTTAGGGAGTGTTTTTAATGTCCGCCTTACGACACAGACAGACTCGCGCTTGTTTGCTAATCGCTGCTACGTTGCTGGGTCTTCTCGTCGCGCAAGCGCATGCAGTAGAGCTATTGGTAAATCAGCAAACAGGTGCTGTTACGGTGCTTGCGGCGCCTAATCCTGCCGCCTCGCAGACTGCTGAGAAATCACTGCGCAGTGAGGAGCAGTTAGCGAAAACAGCCAAATGGCTTGGCGAAAACAGCAATATCAACCGACTCCGAGATGACGCCCTACTGGCCATCACCCTCCAAAGTAATGGTAAGGTGTCAACCGTAATGCCACTCGTCGGAGAACGTGCGCGCATTATGGATCGCCCTATGCAGAAAGCGGGCGTCCGGGGGGTAGGTAGTCAAGCGCTGTATGTTGTGCCTGAATATTTGCAAGATCATGGCGCTGAAGTACAGCTATGGAAAAAAGAGAGCAACGGACGGTTTAGTTTTAAGACGTCGCTGTAGCTTAAGGGCTTGCCGCGATGTGACCTCCGTCACGTTCTTTCCAAATTAGTGAGACTTCATTCATGTTTGCGTCAAAAAACTGGCGCGCGCTTCCATCTGCTTTGATAGCTTGGTAGTGTGAGCCATCCGGGGACGCCGGATGTGGAAAAATCTGGGGACATCGACACGTGACCGTGACGGCCAAGAACACCACAGCGCAGCGCCACCTTAAGCACCTCGATCGACGGTTGGTGGGTATCAGCGATGCCATTATCGATGTGCGCTCACTCGTCACTAAAGTCTCCCCCACCGAAGCCACTGTATTACTCCAGGGCGAATCCGGAACCGGTAAAGAAGTCATTGCGCGCTTGGTTCACGATTGCTCTGAACGCGCAGATGGCCCATTTATCCCCGTTAACTGCGGCGCCATTCCTGGCGAACTTTTAGAGAGCGAATTGTTCGGCCACGAGAAGGGCGCGTTTACGGGTGCTGTTGCCAGCCGAAAAGGTCGATTTGAACTCGCCGAGGGTGGCACGCTCTTTCTTGATGAAATCGGTGACATGCCCTACGAGATGCAGGTCAAATTACTGCGTGTCCTTCAAGAACGAACGTTTGAACGCGTGGGTGGCGGTAAAGCCATCAAGTGCAACGTGCGGGTTGTGGCAGCGACACACCAAAATCTTGAGCAGCATGTAGAAGCAGGCAAGTTCCGTATGGACTTGTATTACCGGCTGAACGTGTTCCCGCTGGAAGTGCCCGCCCTCAGAGAGCGAACGGCCGATATCGATGGGCTGGCCCAACGCTTTATTGATAGTTTTTCAGCGCAAGGTCGCGGCGGTATTCGATTACAAGACGATGCGCTCGCACATCTGCGTCTTTACGCATGGCCGGGTAATGTCCGAGAGTTGGGCAACCTGATCGAGCGATTGATCATTCTGAACACCGACGAGATGGTGTTCGCTGCAGACTTGCCGATCAAATATCAGAGTTCTGAGCTCGCTATTGCGGAGCGGCCTGAGAACGTCGAGCCGCTTCATGACCAGTTGGACTCATTGCCTGAGAATGAGCCTGAAGATCTTTCAGCATTGTTTGCGCCACCGCCAACAATACCGGTGGCTCCGCCTACGCCTGTGCACATCGATGAGCCGATTAATCTCAAGCAGCACATGGCAGATACCGAGCGCTCGCTCATTATTTCTGCGCTCGAACAAACAGGCTGGGTAAATGCCCATGCCGCTAAGCTCCTCACCCTGCAACGCACTACGCTGGTTGAGAAGATGCGTAAGTACGACATCAAACAGGAAACTGACTCGTCAGAATTTCGACACGCCGCAAGCGAATAATCGCTAAGTCGCTGTAATTCCTCATAAATAACCTATTGGCACATCGTTAGCTAATCAATCTACTGATAGTAGTGCGCGTCAAATTTGACGCCGATCACGAACAGATTGAGTGATGAGTTATGAGTGATGTAGCGATAAATCAGGTTCTTTCCCAAATGCGGAGCATGCAAGCACTTGCCCAAGGGCAAAGTGTTGGCTCTGGGGTGGGTGCAACCGAGGCCGCGTCTAGCTCACAATTTTCAAATCTGATGACCCAGTCGATTGCGGATGTAAACGCATCGATGCAGGAGTCCAAGGCCGTTACGGCCGCCTTTGAAAGTGGCGATCCGTCAGTGTCTCTCGCTGAAGTAATGATCACCGCTCAGAAGGCTAGTCTTCAATTCACAGGCATGACCGAGGTGCGCAATAAGTTGCTGAACGCCTACCAAGAAGTCATGAACATGCCGGTATAACAAAGGGATAGCAACGTATGGCGGATAACCCGGTTCTAGATCGATTAAGCGGATTTGCTGCGCAGCCAGTGACGCGGCAGCTGAGTCTACTGGCAGGTTTTGCAGCGAGCGTGGCGCTCGCGATCGGTGTCGTAAATTGGGCGAGCACGCCTTCTTATGAGCCTGTATATGGCGCGATGTCGCCTGCGGACAACGCGACAGCGATTAATGTTCTACAGACCAGCGGCATCAAGTACCGCATGGAGCCCGGTACCGGGTTGTTGGAAGTCCCCTACGACGATGTCCTTCAAGCGCGCATGGCACTTGCCAGCGAGGGCTTTCCGCGTAACGGCGGAGGTATTGGCTTTGAATCACTCTACGAAGAGCAAGAGATGGGACTCTCGAGCTTTATGGAGCAGGCTCGTTATCACCGGGCGGTTGAGGCAGAGCTCGGGCGGACGATTGCCGCTATGGACTCTGTTTCTGCGGCACGCGTGCATTTAGCGATTGCGAAGCAGTCGGCGTTCATGCGCCGCGGTAATGAACCTTCTGCCTCAGTGATGGTTAACTTGCTCCCGGGCGTGCGTCTCAATGACCGTCAGCTCGCGGGCATCATCCACTTGGTTGCATCGAGCATCCCTAATCTAGACTCGGACCGTGTGTCAGTTGTCGATCAGGCAGGTAAGTTACTCTCGAGTCAGGGTGAAGACACTGACTTTGGCTACACGTCCGAGCAGTTCCGCCTGGCACAGCAGTTCGAAAACTCGTTGAACGATCGCATCATGGCGATCTTAGAGCCTATTCTTGGACCCGGCGCCGTCCGCGCACAGGTCACGGCCGATATGGACTTTACCCGTATCGAGAGTACCAACGAGATTTACGACCCGACGACAGTGCTGCGTTCAGAGCAGACAACGCAAGATATTACGAATCGCGGAGCTGGTGGTGGTAACGCGGGAGACCTGGTTGCACAGCCGCCTCAGCAAGGCGCTGTCCCTGACCCTAACGCGCAAAACGTGGCGCAAAACGTTCCGGACCGCGAGAGCCTTAAAGAGACACGCAACTACGAGGTTAACAAGACGATTTCACACACGCGCCGTGTTCCCGGAACCATTCAAAAGCTCTCCGTGGCGGTCGTCGTAGACTATGTGCTCGACGAGAACGGCGAGCGTATTGCGCTTGATCAAGCACGTATTGATCAAATTACAGCGCTGGTTCGTGAGGCGATTGGTTTCTCTGCTGAGCGCGGTGACAGTGTTCAGGTCATTAATTCACCATTCGTGGCTCCTGCACCTCTTGAGCCTTTACCCGAGCCCGGTCTTCTTGAGCAAGCTTGGGTTTGGGAGGTGGGACGCGGTGCCTTGGCTGCGATAGCGGTCTTAGCGCTGATCTTTGCGGTCCTTCGCCCCATGATTCGCTACTCGACAAGCTACATCCCACCGCCACCTCCAGCCCCATCGCGGCTTGAAAATGCGATGGCTGAGGCAAATACCGGAGGTGAGACCTTGGCGCTCTCGAATCCAAGTGCGGGAACGATGGCACCCCCCAAGCCGAATTATCATCAGAGCGTGGCGATGGCGAGAAACACGGCGGTTGAGCAACCCGTCAGGGCAGCTTACGTTGTGAAAAACTGGATAGCAGCAGATGGCTAATGAACTCAATTTAAAGGGCGCGCAACGCGCCGCGATCTTCTTACTCGGCGTCGGCGAAGAGGCTGCCACCGAAGTCATGCGCCACATGAGTGCAAAGGAAGTGCAGCAGGTTGGCGAAGCCATGGCCACCATTTCCAAATTAACCAACGCGCAAGTTGAGAGCGTCTTAGCGGACTTTCACGAGGATTCCGCTGAGATAAACCCGCTCGGGCTAGAGGCGCCAGACTTTACTCGCCGTGTTATGACGTCTGCGCTTGGCCAGGATAAAGCGCAAAATATTCTTTCTCAGGTGTTAGAGAAGCCTGAGGAGCACAACGGCGTTGAAGCGCTACAGTGGATGGCGCCAAAAGCGATTGCCGAAGTACTGGTAGAAGAGCACCCACAAATCGCCGCGACGGTGATGACTCAGCTTTATGACGAGCAAGCGGCCAAAGTCCTGGAGTTACTGCCTGATGAGATGCGAAAGGACGTGATTTTACGAATTGCGCGCATGGAAGAATTGGACTCACGTGCAATGGAAGAGCTCGATCGTGTACTCGAGAGTCAGCTTGGAAAATTACAGCGGACGCCACCCAGAAAGGTGCTTGGCCCCGATAATTTGGCGGCGATCCTGAATGCAACGGATAGCGATCTTGAAAAAGAAATGCTCGATGCACTCACGTCGGTCGATGAAGAGCTCAGCGATGACGTTAAAGAGAAGATGTTTATCTTCGATAACCTCATGCAGCTCGACAACATGGGCTTCCAGCGCTTGGTGCGTGAAGTGGCTCAGGAAAATCTTCTTATTGCGCTCAAGGGTGTCGATGAGGTGCTTGCCGAGCGATTCTTCGACAACATGTCTGAGCGGGCCGCGGAGATTTTGCGAGAGGATATGGAAGCCTCTGGCCCCGTCAAGTTGGCCGACGTGGAAGCCGCGCAAAAGGAGATTGTTCGCACAGCGAAAAAGTTAGCCGATGACGGTGAGCTAATGATCGGTAAGGCGGCGCGGGACTATGTCTGAGACCGCGCTCGAGAGATGGCAGCCACGGGCCATTACGACGGTCCCAACCAGCCGTAAAAGCCTTGAGGAAGTTGCAGAGGCGGCTAGGCAAAAAGGCTACTCGGAAGGGCTAGCAAAAGGCCAGGCTGAGGCGCGTGCACAGAGCGAAGTCACTGCCGGCGAGCTAGCGGCTTTGTGGGATTCCATGAAGAAGCCCATTTCAGATAACGATATAGAAGTAAGCGAGCACTTACTTTCATTGGTGATGGCGATATCAAAATCTGTCCTAGCCCGAGAGTTAGAGACCGACGCCCAGTTCATAAAACAGACCCTAGATCAGGCATTGAACTGCTTGGCAGAGAGTGAAGCGCCGTTGGTGATCACCCTGCATCCCGCTGACAAATCTTTGGTAGAAACATTGCTTGCTGAGCAACGAATCGAAGCTGAGTTGGTTACTGACGCCACCATGGTGCGTGGTGGTTGTCGACTCACTCGTGGCCACGCCCTGGTGGATGCCTCGATCGAGTCACGAATAAAGTCCTTGATCGAAACAATCGCTGAGACAAATGCCTCTCAAGAGTCCGAAGATTTACCGGCTGCGACTTTGGACCCCGACCGGATTCAAGCGATCGCCGAGCGCTTTAGCGGTAATGGCGATGACTAATACCGAGACCTTCCAGTCCGCTCAATTATCACGCGTCAAAGCAACCTTGGCTGGGATACCTGACGTGCTTTCAGCGCCCGATCCCGTGGTTGCGGGTCGGTTGACGCGTCTTTCAGGCATGCGCCTTGAGGTCAGTGGTTTACGCGCCAGCATTGGCTCTCGCTGCTGGATTCAAATGGCGGGTCGCGAGGGTGCCGTTGCCGAAGTCGTCGGTTTTGAGGGCGAGCAGCTGGTGCTGATGTGTGAAGGTGCAGCCACAGGTCTGACACCCGGTGCGAGGGTAACTGTGCTTGGCGACGGTGATGCCGTCACGGTCGATGATCAGCTGCTCGGTCGAATTATCGACGGTGCTGGTAGGCCGCTTGATGGTTTACCTGCAATAACGGGCACTCGGGTCCCTCTCCGTGGAGAGACCATCAGTCCAATGTCGCGAAGAAGTATTACCCAGCCACTGGATGTGGGAGTTCGCGCTATCAATAGCTTACTCACCATCGGTAGAGGCCAACGTATGGGCTTATTTGCCGGCTCGGGTGTGGGTAAAAGTACCTTGCTCGGCATGATGACGCGTTTTACGGAGGCGGATGTCGTTGTCGTCGGCTTGGTCGGCGAGCGGGGTCGTGAAGTTCGTGAATTTGTTGAAGAGAGTCTCGGTCCTGAGGGTTTGGCACGCTCGGTTGTGGTTGCCACACCAGCAGATACCTCACCCCTGATGCGCGTGGCCGGTTGCTGGCGTGCTACTGCGATTGCTGAGCACTTCCGTGATCAAGGTAAAAACGTGTTGTTACTGATGGATTCGCTGACTCGGTTTGCGCAAGCGCAACGAGAGATTGGTCTGGCGGCGGGTGAGCCACCTGTATCACGGGGTTACACCCCCTCTGTGTTCGCCACCCTACCTAATTTGATCGAACGCGCGGGTAATGTGGGTGCGGGGTCAATTACTGCCGTCTATACCGTGCTTGTTGAGGGCGACGACCTCCAGGACCCCATTGCAGATGCGGCGCGCGCGATTTTAGACGGACACATTGTCCTATCGCGCACAATGGCTGAAGCAGGGACCTACCCTGCCATCGATATCGAGGCGTCGATAAGCCGATCGATGTTGCAGATTACCCGGTCCGAACAGCAGGAACAGGCGCGACTGCTCAAAGAATCGTTCGCTACGTATCGCGCGAACCAAGACCTTATTTCTGTTGGCGCCTACCGTATGGGTGCAGATCCGGATATTGATCGCGCCATCAATACTCAGGGCCCTATCAAAGAATTTATTTCGCAGCCGCTTGCTGAGCGAGTGGGCTTTGACGAGGCGCTTTCGACCTTGTCACGGGTCGCAAACGAGGCCTTGGTCACTCAAGTTGTTGAGCCTGCTGGCCAGGAAATGAACGCCACCGCAGCCCAATTACCCCAAACGAGGTGAGTAGCGCATGCCTCGAGATCAACTCGAAATTGTCCAAACCCTTGCCGAGCGCCATGAGAAAGAGGCCGGGGGAAGGTTGTCGACAGCACAGGCAAACGTCGCGTCTGCGCAGAGTCAGTTGAATCAGGTGCTCGACTATCGAGTAGATTATTACGCCTTAGCAACGGGTTCGGGCAACACCGCAATCGATACCAATCAGCTTCAGACTGCGCGTCATTTTCTGTCGCAACTCGACGGCATCATTGCGCGTCAGCAAACCACGTTGCAGCAAAGCGAATTGCAGCTCGAGCAATTTCGTAATGCGTGGATTGAGGCTAAGCGGCGTCTAACGGCGATTCGAAAATTACGCGAGTCTCGCGCTCTTGAGCGATCCAAGGAGGAAGAGAAAGTCATCCAGCGATTGCTCGATGACTTGTTTAACAGCCGCAACGTTAGTGCAGAGGGGCAGAGTAGTGTGTCCAAAGTGCGCAGCGTGTTGTAGAGGATAAAGAGGATAAGTTGATGATGTCACTGCTTTCAGACCTTCTCGAAGCCGCCGTATCCGGGGTAACAAAACCCACGACTTCTAGCACGAGTGATTCAACTACTAATCCCGAATTTGCTACGGTCTTCGATGCAGCACTTTCCTCAACTGACACAGTAGGTATCGACCCTTCTTTGAGAGAGATACCGGCTGATAGTACGACCGACCCCCATAATTTATTCGCCAAAGATGGCGCTGACCTAGTGACCACGATGGAGACGCAGAACATGACCCAGGTAGGAAACCCTTCTGATATCGCAGGCGTCTCTGCGGAGAGGCCTGCCCAAGCTGCAAGCCCTGATACCGTCACTCATAGGCAGGCGGTAGGTGAAGCATTTGAGGCCATAAAGGAGAGCCTTCAGGAACCTCCAGTCGCAGATCTAATGGAGATTCCCGCGGGCGTTAGCCATCAGGTGGCTGCGGAAGGATCAATGTCAGCTTCCGCTGCAGCAACTGTGGTATCGGGAGCTGCGGGAAATGCCGAGACTAAAAGCGACGTGATGGCGACTGGTGTTCAAGGTGAAACCGAAATGGCTGCCCAGGATGTTCAAACATTATCCGCGGGCACACCGCGCACAGACGAGGCGCTCACGCTCTCAATGATGGCCGCAGGTCAGGGAGCGCGAGTCAGTCAGCCATCATCGAACAGGCCGGTGTCGACCATTTCTGCGAGTACCGCTTCTCCAGGTACCACGCCTGCGGGCATCACCCCAGCAGGTAATGCGCTTGGCAATATGACAGCTTCCATAACAAGTGTTGATGCAACGGGTAGCGTCTCTCAAGAGTCTTTTCTTAATCCAGATAGCAAGATGACGGACTCCTTGTTATTCACCGCTCGAGAAACCACACGTCAATCGCAACCGGAATCTATTGCTGAGCAAAGGCCTGCGGTAGCGGTTGTTGGCGCTGCCACAAGTAATACAGCAGGCATGGGTGCAACCGCGGCCAAACCGAGTGTTTTCATTGAACAACCGCTTGACTTGACCCAGTCAAACAAACAGCAGCAGGCCACCGAGATGGCAACGCACGTTAGGGTGCTAAAAAATCAGGGCGGTGGTGAGGCAAAAATTAATCTGCATCCAGCCGAGCTCGGCCGGATGAGCATTTCAGTATCCACCGACGCAACCGATACAAAGGTATCGTTTGTGGTGGAAACAAGTCAGGCACGTCAAGCTATAGAAACGGCAATGCCACGACTGAAAGAACTCCTCGAGCAGTCAGGGCTATCACTCGCGGATAGCGATGTGACCGAACAGCACAAACAGTCCGCTGACGAGAAGCGCGCCGATCGTACACACTCGTCTCCCTCATTAGAGTCTCCAGACGCGGGAGTGGGGGATAGTGAATTGGCGCTCTCCGTTGAGCTCGACCCCAACCGCCTTTTGGACGCCTACGCCTGAGAACTCTGTCTCAAAACAGACCTGCGTTTCACTTAAGTGGTATCAGCCACTCTCTTTCTGCAATAGGCTAAAACAAGCCCTAGCGCGTCAAGCTTTTGACTGCGCGCGAAAGGTTTTTTAAGTACTTAATTTAATTGCACTTTTTTGCTTTGGTCTGTTGCTTGCAAGCTTGTCAGCAACGGTGCGACGAAGTGCGTTACCGAACGAGGAACGTTGTTGTGAGCGAAGAAGAAGTAGCAGGTGAAAACGAAAAGTCGGGCGGATCAGTCGTCAAGATTGCTGTCGTCGGTGTGCTTAGCCTGTTGATTGGCTATGGCGCAGGCGCGGTCACAGGCCAGCCGTTGCTGGCGGCACTGGGTATGGGTGTGGATAGCTCAGATGCGACGCCTGATGTCGCTGACGCTTCTGATATGCAAGAAGTTGATCCTCCACTCTTCGAGCCCATGGCGGGTGTTTTTGCGCCTGATAAAAAACGGTTTTACGCGGAAGTTGGCGAGCTACTTATTGCTATGCCTCATCGCGGTGCAACGCGTCATCTCCAGCTCACCGTTCAACTCGTGGGTCACGAGGAAAAGTACATGAAGTCGGTGGAAAACGATGTTCCAGCGATTCGCAACGGGCTGCTGATCTTTTTCAATCAGCAGGAGTTTGAAGTGGTTAACACCTACGAGGGTCGCGAGATGTTGCGACGCAAAACCTTGCAGCGAGTTAACGAGATTATCGGCGCCACAGGTGAAGAGCGTGTTGCCGATGTCTATTTCACGGCGTACATCACGCAATAGGGGATGGAGTGGCTGAAGAGTCCGACAACGAACCGGTACTGACGGATGAGGAGATTGAAGCGCTTGTCGAGCACGCTGAAGACGGTGGCTTTGACGACGGTGAGTTCCGCATTCATGACTTCAGTGCAGGTGAGACACTCACCATCTCGAAGTGGAGTGAGCTCGAGGGACTTCAGCGCAATCATGCGGAAGTGCTCGGCAAAGCGCTCACGGCCGCTTTCGATCTTGATATTTCAGTTGAGGCACAGCCTTCTTCTTATGCGGTAGCCCGGGACCTATTAATCGGTTTCCCTCAACGCATGTGTCTGATCAGTACCCCGATCGGACCTTTTGAAGGGGAAAGCCACCTCCTAATACCCGGCGAGACGCTTTCATTTTTGGTTAATCAGTATTTTGGTGGGGGGTCTGTTACGCCGCCAAAGCTTACCGCCAAAGTGACCCCGTCAGAGCAACGGCTAGGCGAGCGTGTTGCCAAAGAGTATTTGCGGACCATGGCAGAAATCTGGGTCGATCGCTTGCCGCTGCGCATGGGCGACCTCTACGTGGACGTGACGCCCGATCGATTTTCTTTGATCCCCAGCGACGAAGGTTTCGCTGTTTTCACGGTTGAGCTAAGTGCAGGTGATGCTCATAAAAGCGCGATCGATCTTCTCATTCCTTTCGAGGCTCTGGAGTCACAAAGCGCCGCTTTGCTGCCACCCGTAAAGGCTGTTCCCGAGGATCCCGAGGCTGCAACCTGGGAGCCGCAGCTTCGCTCGACCATCACAGACGTGAGTGTCGAAGTCCGAGGCTCTATCGATGCGATCGAGACAACCATTCAGAGTCTGCTCGCCATGAAGGTGGGCATGACGATTCCGATAGAAGAACCTGATGCCATGTCACTGCTACTTAACGGTAGAGCGGTGGCGCGCGGTCGCTACGGCGCACACGAGGGACTGAAGGCAATGCAATTTACCCATTTTAAGGAGCGTGAATCATGAGTGAAGATGACGCAGCAACAGCAGTACCCAACGAGTTAACCGATGCGCCCACGGGTGCTGCCGGTGATATCGATCTCGATATGCTGATGGATGTGCCGGTGACCATGACGGTCGAGGTTGGCCGTAAGAGCCTAACCATCAAAGAATTGCTCTCGCTGACACCCGGTAGCGTGGTCTCTTTCGATCGCAGTGTGACTGAGCCCATGGATATCATGATCAACGGAACGCTCGTTGCACGCGGCGAAGTTGTTTCAGCTGACGGTAAGTTCGGTTTGCGACTGGTAGATGTCGTCAGCCCAAAAGAGCGCTTGGAGCAGCTGGGCTAATGATGCGCCTCGCAGCTCGCTCAATCTTGCCTTTAGCCTTCTTGCTGCTTGCGATACCTGCGGGGGCCCAAGAGGTGGCACCAGCGGTGTCGCCCAGCAGTCTGTTTACGGGCGATTATCTCCTGCAAGTCGTGGGTTCCTTTGTCGTCGTCATTTTATTACTCGTGGCTGTGCTGGTGATGCTAAAACGCTTCAACGGTGTCAGCACGTCGATGGGTGGCGATATGCGTGTTGTCTCTAGCGTCGGCGTCGGTCAGCGCGAGCGTGCAGTGCTGCTACAAGTCGGCGAGCAACAAGTTCTCCTCGGCGTCGGTCCCGGTAATGTGCGCACCCTTCATGTTTTCGACGAGCCTGCTGTCTCGGCAACGTCGTCCGCAACCCCCAGTTTTTCAGACGTTTGGAAAGTCGCCACAGGCAAAGCGGGAGCAGAGCAGTGAGAGTCTCACCGGTGTTCAAAACGCTGAGAGTTGCGCTTCCACTTTTGGCGCTCCTGCTTCCTAGTATGACCGCGGCGCAAACGATTCCCCTAGTCACGTCGTCTCCGATGCCAAACGGAAATACGGAATACGCCCTGGGCATCCAGATTCTCATGGTTATGACAGTGCTCACGTTACTGCCTGCCATGTTGATCACTATGACAGCCTTCACCCGAATTTTAATTGTGCTGGCGATACTTCGTCAGGCGCTGGGTACGGCACAGACGCCGTCTAACCAGATTATTCTTGGTCTGTCGCTGTTCTTAACCTTGTTCATTATGTCGCCCGTGATCGACCTGGTCTGGGCCCAGGCGCTGAGTCCCTACCTCGACGGGCAAGTAGGATTTGAAGATGCACTGAGTACGGCGCAGGTGCCGCTACGCGAGTTCATGTTTTCGCAAACGCGCGAGTCAGATCTCGCTATGTTTGCAGAGCTCGGGGGTTATGGCGCGTTTGCCTCGCAAGACGATGTGCCTTTATTTGTGCTCCTTCCGTCATTTCTGACTAGTGAGCTCAAGACCGCCTTCCAAATTGGCTTTCTTCTGTTTGTTCCGTTCTTGGTGATCGACTTAGTTGTCGCAGCGGTGCTGATGTCGATGGGTATGATGATGTTGTCACCCATCATTATCTCGTTGCCCTTCAAGCTCATGCTGTTCGTACTAATCGATGGCTGGTCATTGATTTCTGCCACGCTTGTAAGCAGTTTCGCGTTGTAGGTGGTGGCTGATGGGTCCTGAAACAGTACTGGATATTGGTCGCGAAGCGCTTTGGTTAGCCGTGCTTCTTGCGGGACCGATGTTGGGTGCTGCGCTTGCCGTTGGTCTCTTTATCGGGGTAATTCAGGCGGCGACTCAGATTCAGGAAATGACGCTGAGCTTCATACCGAAGCTCCTCGCGCTTGTCATTGTGCTTTTCATTATTGGTCCTTGGATGCTGCGGATCATCGTGACGTTCACGCAGCGGTTGTTCATGGACATACCAGGGTTGGTGGGCTGAGCTATGCCGATCGCCTTCGATACGATTCTGTCCTCAATCGCCCTATTCGCCGCACCTTTTCTTAGGTTGTCGGCAATGATGGCTGTTGCGCCTGTGTTCAGCGCACAGGGTTTTAATGTGCGAACGCGCGCCTTGTTCGCCATTACTATTGCAGCGCTGGTTGCACCGTCACTACCACCATCACCCGTGGACTCCTTGCTTTCAGGCGCAGGTGTTCTCATGGCTGTTCGTGAGATCGGCGTGGGACTGATCCTAGGCTTCGTCATCCAGCTTGCGTTCGGCGCTGCCGTCTTTGCAGGTCAAGCCATATCGATGACCATGGGTTTGGGTTTTGCAATGGCGGTTGATCCGCAGAACGGTGTGCAAGTACCGGTTCTCTCGCAGCTCTATATCATTTTGGCGACGCTGTTATTTCTCGCTCTCGATGGCCATCTTCTACTTATCGCCTCGGTGGTTGAGTCTTATCAATTGATTCCGGCAGGCGTCACGGGTATTCCGGCCACCAGCCTCTCTGCGGTTGTAGCCCTGGGAACTATGGTCTTCGCCGGTGGCATTCTGCTGGCGCTACCCGCCTTGACAGCCTTACTGCTAATCAACATTGCTTTTGGCATCGTCACGCGGACGGCGCCTCAGCTCAACATTTTTGCGGTTGGCTTCCCGGTCACGATTTTGGCCGGCTTGCTCATCATGTTCATTGTCATGCCCGGGTTCATATCGGCGCTTACTGAGCTTATTGGCTCGGCGGGACAACGCGGTATGGGTGCTTTGGGTTAAGGGGCGAACGTGGCAGAGGAGCAGCAAGGACAAGAACGTACCGAACAGCCGACCGCCAAGCGTCTTAACGAGGCGCGCAAAAAGGGCCAGGTCGCCCGGTCACGAGAGCTCAATACATTGTTAGTGATGTTGGCCAGTGCCATTGCGTTGTGGCTATTTAGTGGCACGGCTATTTCAGGAATCACCGATATCATGAGTGCAGCGTTGAGCCCTGAGGGCGACGTGCTTAAAACCCCCGAGCTCATTCCCGCGCATTTGGGTAACGTTATGTTGTCCGCGCTCGTATTAATCACGCCGTTTTTGTTGATCACGGTGGTTGCTGCCTTGGCAGGCCCCGCGGTGATGGGTGGACTACTGTTTAGCCCCGAGGCGGTTGCTTTCAAATTAGAGAAGCTAGATCCCATTAAGGGGCTGGGACGTGTCTTCTCAACCAAAGGTTTGATCGAGCTCGTCAAAGCGCTTCTGAAGTTCTTCCTCGTACTTGGCGTCGCCGTCCTCGTCTACAAATTTATGGAGCGCGAAGTCATAGCTCTCATCCGGTTCGACGTCATCGATGGCATTGTTCGCGCGGGCGGCATGATCATGCTGGCCTTAGTTTTACTCTCTGCGACCTTGGTTTTAATCGCTGCCATCGATGTGCCTTACCAGCTGTGGAGTCACAACAAACAGATGAAGATGACCAAGCAGGAGATCAAAGACGAGAGCAAAGAAACCGACGGACGACCCGAGGTTAAAGCGCGCGTTCGTCAGTTACAGCGCGAGGCGTCACAGCGTCGCATGTTGCAGGATGTGCCCGATGCGGACGTGGTTATCACCAACCCAACTCACTATTCGGTGGCGCTGAAGTACGACACCGATGGCTCGGGCGCACCGCGGGTTGTTGCCAAAGGCCAGGACCTGATTGCACTCAAGATTCGCTCGATCGCTATCGAGCACGACGTCACCATTTACGAAGAGCCGCCGCTCGCGCGTGCCCTGCATGGCACGACGGAGATCGGCGACGAAATTCCCGGGCCGCTATTCCTCGCGGTAGCACGAGTACTGGCCTACGTCTTCCACCTCAGGAAGTCGTCACCCACTGACTATATTCCTCGCCCTGAAGCCGTTGAGCTTCCGAGTGAGTTTGCAGCGTACCGCTAGGAGTTAACCCGACATGGCAACCAACACGCTCACCCTTAATCAACCGTTAGATCGCGGTAACTTTCTGACGGGTCTCGGTACGCCAGCCGTCATGCTTATGATGCTGGCGATGATTGTCTTGCCACTGCCTGCCATGGCCTTGGACCTTTTGTTCACGGTGAGCATTGCTCTATCAATCATGGTGCTGATGGCCTCGGTCTACGCAACACGGCCCTTGGATTTTGGCGTCTTCCCGACTGTGCTCCTGCTTGCAACATTGATGCGGCTTGCATTGAACGTCGCTTCTACACGAGTGGTACTCCTTAACGGACACACGGGTACTGATTCAGCCGGTCGCGTGATCGAGGCGTTCGGCGAGTTTGTGGTCGGCGGCAGTTATGCCGTGGGTCTCGTGCTATTCGCCATCCTCGTAGTCATAAACTTTGTGGTGGTGACCAAAGGTGCAACCCGAGTCTCAGAGGTAACGGCCAGATTTACGCTTGACGCGATGCCCGGCAAGCAAATGGCAATCGATGCAGATCTCAACGCAGGTTTGATTAGTCAGGATGAGGCGCTCGAGCGCCGCGAGAGGGTTACGCGGGAATCCGATTTTTATGGCGCGATGGATGGTGCCTCTAAGTTTGTCCGAGGCGATGCGGTAGCGGGCATCCTCATCTTGTTTATCAATATTTTGGGTGGCTTTGCCATCGGAACACTCCAGCACGGTCTTGATGCATCAACAGCGGCACAGAACTACGTGCTTCTGACCATTGGTGATGGCTTAGTGGCTCAGATCCCTTCGATGTTGCTCTCAACGGCAACCGCCATCATCGTGACGCGGATCTCGGGTGAGCAGGACATGAGCGCCGAGGTCTCCAAGCAGCTCACTGACAACCCCAAGGTACTTTATGTGGCGGCCGGGATTATTGGCACCATGGGTATTGTTCCCGGCATGCCGAACTTGGTCTTTCTCTCGATTGCTACGTTGCTTGCCGTGGCGGGTTACCTCAGATCTCAAGAAGGGCTGGTGCCCGAGGTGATCGAAGCGGTACCCGAAACCGATACCAAGCCCAAATCCAACGAGCTCAGTTGGGACGATGTGTCCAGCCTCGATCAGATCGGCCTTGAGGTGGGCTACCGGTTGATTCCCTTGGTCGATGCGAGCCAGGGTGGCGACCTTCTTAGTCGAATCAAAGGTGTTCGAAAGAAGCTTTCGCAAGAACTTGGCTTCCTGGTTGACTCCGTTCACATTCGAGACAACCTTGATCTTGGCCCCAACAAATACCGCATCAGTATTCACGGTGTGAACATGGGTGAGGGTGAAGTGATTCCGGATCGCGAGTTGGCGATTAACCCGGGTCAGGTGTTTGGCAACGTCGATGGCATTGCGACAAAAGATCCTACCTTTGGTCTCGACGCGCTGTGGATCGTTCCCTCGCAGCGTGATGCTGCACAAACAGCCGGTTACACGGTGGTCGATAGCTCTACTGTGATTGCGACCCACCTCAGTCAACTTCTAAAGAACGACGCGGCTAAGCTCGTTGGACAGGACGATGTTCAGCAGCTACTCGAGCGGCTGAAGCAGACGGCGCCAAAACTGGTCGAAAATTTGGTGCCTGGAACCATGTCTTTGGCGGACGTCACACGTGTTGTTCATAACTTACTCGACGAGGGTGTGCCGATCCGCGATATGCGAACGATTGCTGAGACGCTGTCGATTCACAGAGGCCTCGAAAATAATCCGGATGAGTTGACGGCTCAGGTCCGCGTGGCGCTAGGCCCCTCAATCTTCCAGTCGGTCATCGGAACAGCGGCAGAGTTGCCAGTCATGGTGCTGGACCCGCAGCTTGAGCAAATGATGAGCAGTGCGGTTCAAAACAATCAGGGTGTCATAGAACCCAATTTGCTCGACACCATGGTGAAGGGGATTGGTGAGGCTGCCGAGAAGATGGAGGCGGAAGGTGCGAGCCCCGTACTTCTGGTTTCCGGAATTATTCGTGGCTTCCTCTCTAAATTGCTTCGTGGGCGCATGAGTAATTTCTACATCCTCGCCTACGAAGAGATCCCCGGCGATAAAAATATCCGGGTGGTCACAACTGTGGGCGGACAAAATTAAAAAGTTGGCCTGCTAATTGCAGTAACTAATTGAAAATTACGTTTTTGCAAAAAAAGTAGCGCAAAAACAGAGGTTTAGCGGTATCGACGTCAAAGATTTGGCGTTTTAGGAGAACACTATGAACGTACAACGCTTTACTGGACGCACAAACAAACTTGCTTTGGAGCAGGTGCGTGCGGCCATGGGGTCCGAGGCGCTCATCCTCTCGAACAAGCGCACAGCTGAGGGTGTTGAGATTTGTGCCATGCTCGAGACGGGATCGTCTGTGTCAGTGATCGAGCAAGCGCGGCCTGCGGGTGACAGTTTGATCGGTGGTACCAACGAAATAGCACTTGCACACCTAAAGCGTGAACTAACTGATTTACGTGAGACGCTGCATGCAGCCTTGGGTGAGCGGCAGTGGCAGGACAGCGCGGGCAAGCGTCCCGTGATTGCAACCATTGAGCAGCGATTATCGACACTCGGTTTGCCTCGCCCACTCATAGGTGAGTTGGTAGAGGGCATCGAAAATGACATAAAACTCGATGACGGCTGGCGACAAGCTATCTCAACATTGGCCTCGCGTATCGAAGTACTCAGCGATGCTGAGCAAACAGGGCTACGAGTTAAGGCACTGATTGGTGGAAGCGGTGCAGACCGAGCGACCGCCATTCAGCAGTCAGTTGCTGGCGCGTTGAGAGAGTTTGCATCCAAGGACATTGCCGTAATTAGTATGCTCAGCGACCCCTCGTCGGCACTGGGTCGGTTTTGCCACGAGCAGGAGGTTGTGAGTTACATGGCACCTGACGCCATCTCGCTTAAGAAGGCGTTAACAGCGGTTAAGAGCAGCCGACAAGTCTTTATTGAGACACCCGATTTACTGCCTTCAAAGGGTTCGCAGGACCCAGCGCTCACGGCGCTTCTCAATCAGCGAGCCAGTATCACCGCGTTGTTAGTTTTGCCTTGCACTGCCCAAACTGAGTATTTGGATGTGCTTGTAGAGCACGCGGAGCAACTGCCTGTTGCCGGTGCTGTTCTGACTCAGCTTGAAGAGGCGACCTCGCTGGGTGCGGTCTTAGGCATTCTGGTGGGACGCGAACTGCCCGTTGCTGGTCTGGCAGACGTCGAGAATGCAGAGATTGCGCAGATCACGGCCGAGGGTCTGATAAACCAGTCAAAGCGTCTGGCGCGTCGCAATTTGGATCGAAAAAATCAACAACTAAAGGTCGCGGTATAACTATGTTGCAGCATATGAGCTACGATGCGCCTAATAGCGTTGTGCCTTTTGGGCACGGCGGCACGATGCGTTCAGTAGTGAATAAGGCCAGTTCGGCTGGCAGGGCAAGTAGGGATAGTGCAATGCAAGTAATCGCAGTCACAGGTGGTAAAGGCGGTGTGGGTAAAACAAACATCGCGGTGAACTTGGCGGTATCGATGTCGATGGAAGGACTCGACGTCATGTTGTTTGATGCCGACCTAGGTCTTGCCAACGTCGATATTGTCTTGGGAATGCAAATAAAGCACACGCTTGCTGATGTCGTTTCCGGCGATAAGACGCTTGCAGATGTCGTTGTTGATGGCCCTGAGGGTCTTAGAGTTATTCCTGCAGCCTCGGGTGTGGCGCAAATGGTTGAGATGCAAAGCGCCGCTCAGGAGACTTTGATTCGCCAGCTGTCCGATCAGCTCATGCCGCCGGATGTACTCATAGTCGATACCGGTGCCGGTATTGATCAGACGGTTCAAACCTTCGTGGCCGCCTGCCAAACAGCTGTGCTTGTGGTTTGTGATGAGCCTGCGTCGTTAACCGATGCGTACGCGCTGATGAAAGTGCTGCGTGCGAAGAAGGACGTCCGTCGCTTCGAAATTTTGGCTAATCAAGTGGATACCCCAATCCAAGGCAAGCAACTCTTTGAGCGAATCGCCAATGTGTGCGATCGCTACCTCGATGTTGAGCTCGGCTACTTGGGTGGCATCCCAACTGATATGTACCTTCGTCGCGCTGTTCAGGAGCGAAAAGCTCTGGTCAGCGCCTATCCTCGTTCGCCAGCGGCGAACGCCATTCGTGATGCAGGTCGCCGACTGAATCGTCAGGCACCACGCAGTCAAAGCTCCGGCGTTGGTTTCTTCGTCGAGCAGCTTTTGAGTCAACAAACTCATGCGGTTCGGCACTGAAGCCATGCTATCTGAGTATGAGGTGCATTCGCGTCAGCCGACCGAACACCTCATCCACCAGCATTTACCGCTGGTAAAGCGTATTGCGAGCCAGCTAGCCGTCAAACTGCCATCGCATATCGAAATCGACGACCTGATTCAGGTTGGTTTAATTGGGTTGTTGAAAGCCGTCGACGACTACCAAAGCGATTCAGGTGCTGTGTTTTCTACCTACGCCACGATTCGAATTCGCGGTGCCATGCTTGACGAGTTGCGGGGGCGAGATTGGCTACCCCGAAGCGTTCAGCGCGATCTAGGGCGGGTTGCCTCCGCTATCGAGCGTTGTGAACAACGACTGGGTCGCCCGGCCGGCGAAAAAGAGATTGCTGATGAACTCAATATGCCTGTCGAGGAGTATCGCAAACTAGCAGGTGAGCTGGCCTGTGCTCGGATAACACAGCTTGACGAGGCTGAATTACCGCCCGGTGCCGATGAGCCAGATGACCAGTTCTTTGAAGCGACTAAGCGCGAGGCATTGATCGCCGCAATCGAAAATCTACCCGAGAAAGAAGGGCTCATGCTGTCGCTCTATTACAACGAGGGCTTAAACCTCAAGGAGATAGGGCTTGTGCTTGGCGTCAGCGAGTCACGGGTTTCTCAGATCCACGGTCAGGCCGTGGCAAGGCTGAAAGCAAAACTCAGCGACTGGCGTTAGTCCTCTGCTTCTTGGTTTCCGCCGTTGGATTGCGAGCGGCGTTGCAACTGCTCGAACTGACGTTGATTGACGTGGGCAACAATCGCATCCACTTGTTTCTCTTGATCTTCTAGGAAGCGGCCACGCAGCCAATAGCCAGGGTTTTCAGCGTCGGCAGATACGCGTGACTCGATGATGATCATGCGAACTGCGATTTCAACCTCGATACTTTCAAGGTTAAGAATGACTTCAACGGCAGAGCCTTCGTCTGCATTTGTCAGTGAGAAATAACCCATACCGGAACCGCTCAAGCTCACATCGACATAGGCTTTATCGCAGAAGCCGCCAAGGTTCCCCGACCCTTCTGAGCCGCCGGCTGTGGCTGCACTTAGTAGCTCGATTTTGCGATTGAGCAATGTCAGCACTTTCGCAATTTCCGGATGCTCGTCGTTTAACTCGAGTAGCTCGTTTTCGATTTCACGGTTAACGGATAGCAAGGCTGATTCTGTCTCACTCGCCGGCTCGATATCGGCGTGACGCCATGCCATAAGCAGGCGATCTTGGATACGATAAAAGTCACGCTGATGCTCGCTCATTTATTTACTCCCCGATTTACGCTCATCCGAGCGTCAATCCTTAAATCTGTCATCGTCATTGCAGAGCGTCTTCAATCCCGATGTTACTTTCATCACTCAGTGGCTGTTTGACCACAATCTCCACCCGACGATTTCGCGCTCGGCCTTCGGCGGTGCTGTTAATGGCCTGCGGTCGCGTGTCGGCAAATCCGGAGGCAGTCACTCGTCCGGGCGTCAAAGGTGCGATATCGAGCATTCGTCTCACTACCGCCGCCGATCGCGCCGCTGATAAGTCCCAGTTCGACGGATAGGTGAACGTATTGATCGGAACGTTATCAGTATGCCCCTCAACCGCTATTTTACCTTCAATCTGAGTGAGCGCGCCGGCAATTTTATCGATAACTCCGACAAATGAGGTATTTAGTAGTGCCGAACCCGAGTCAAAAGACCCTTTTTCACGAATACGAATCAGTATTGTGCGTGCGGTAGTCTCCACATCGATTTGACCTTGATCGATTTCGGTCCTCAAAAGACGTTTCAGCATCTCTGCATCGAGCTCGGTTTCCTGGATGAGTTCCATCATCTCGTCGTAGGTGATGACCTCGTCACGAATATCCTTTTCTTCGGCTTCAGGTGCATCGGGGTTACCGATCCGGAGCGAGTTGCGGGTTTGGTCTTGCGTGACTTGCTGAACCTTTTCAATGATTGTCTCGTCCGGTATTCCTGGGCGGAATTCAGTGGAGACAACACTGGTACCCTTAGGAATCGAGTCGAGTTCGAGGTCACGCTGTACTCCAAACGCTTCCCTCATTGAGTCGGCGAGCTGTTTGTAGCGAATGATGTCGACCTCGGCCATCGACAAGATAAGAACGAAAAAGCACAGGAGTAGAGACATGAGGTCTGAGTAGGTGACCATCCACCCGTCAGTCTTGCCCTCGTCATCGTCCTCTTCAATGAAAAGATCATCGTCATTCATTTCGCTTTCGCCTTTGCAGGGGCGACCCGCTGTGTTGGGTCGAGATAGGCGCCTAGAACAGATGCGATAACCCGAGGGTTTTGTCCGGCAGAGATTGCCATAACCCCGTCAATACAAATCGTCAGCTTTAATTTTTGCGATCCAGACTGGTATTTGAGCTTGTCGGCTACGGGCAAAAAGACGACATTCGCCAGTACTGAGCCCCATAAGGTGGTGAGCAGCGCCAAGGCCATGGCGGTGCCGATTGATTTGGGATCATCCATGTTGGCCATCATGGCAACCAGACCGACCACGGCACCAATCATGCCAAAGGCCGGAGACGCCTCCCCCATCGAGCGCCATACTTTTTCCGATGAGGTATTGCGCTCGAGAATCCCGCGCATATTTTTTGTCATGCTCTGTTTGACGACATCAGGATTGCTGCCGTCGATCAGCATTTGGACGCCTTCTTCGAGGAACTCCTCCGACACTTTAATTTTTTCGAGCGCCAAAAGGCCGTCTTTACGGCTCACCGTGGCCATCTGCACGATTTCATCAATCAGCGCTTGTGGATCATCATTTGTTTTTGCAAATGTCTTGGCGACGACTTTGAGTGAGCTAAAAAAGTGACCCAAGGAAAATCGGATCATTACGCCCAGCATGGTTCCTGATAGAACAAAAACGGGCGAGAACCAGTCCTCTAGGAAAATCGGGGCTTGGCCTGTGCTACTGATCATGTACGCGACCAAAACGGCCGCGCCAAGCATGCCAATGAGTGTGGCTAAATCCACCTAAACCTCCGAAACAACTACCGTTGCCTTTAGTTAGCGACATCTTCTGACGCTAATATAGGAAAACTATGTGATGCTTTCTCGATAAAACATGGAAGAGCTTCAACTAACCCTAACACCATCTCGCGTCGATCAGCGAAATTTTGGTGTGATGTTAAGCAACTGGCGTGTCGGTCAGGTGCTAAACGCACTTGTCGTTGATCGGATGCCGAGTGGTAATGTTCTGCTCAATGTGGCGGGGCGAGAGTTCGTCACTCCCTTGGATTTGCCCGTTCAAGCGGGGAGTCGGCTGCAATTAGAAGTACAGCAACTACAGCCACAGGTGATGTTGAAGGTGCTCACAAATGTGCGTGACGGTACACCGTCACAATTGACGCAGCCGACGACACAGGCAAGTCAGCAAAGCTTATTGTCGAGTTCGACCGCTTTTTCCGTCGACGCCAAACCTTCGCCGCTGAGCTCACTGCTAGTTGCGCTCGCTACGCCATCCGCTCAGTCAGCACTTCGAGCACTGGTTTCTCAAGCGCCTGCGCTTGCCAGCCTTATATCCGCGCTTTCCTCCCACACCCTCCAAGCAAACGCACTATCTGGAGGTGCTATCTCAGCGGCGATCAGTCGATCGGGCCTTTTTAACGAGGCCAACTTAGTGGTGGATCGCGGCAGTCGTGCGAGCAGCTCATCCAAGACCCAGCTCGCTCAGCTCCAAAAGCTGATCGGTGAGTTGCCCACTACGAACTTGAACACAGAGGCTAGGGCCTCATTGAGCACTTTGTCTGATCTAACCAATGCCGCCTTGGCGAATTTGACGCAGCAGCAGTTGATTTCTATGCCGCAGGATACGGGTTCACAGCGCTGGTGTTTTGGCATCCCCTTAGCCTACGAAGGGAATCTCGTTGATCTCAATATGGTCATAGAGCGAGATGAAAAAAACGGCGAATCAAGCAACGCTGAAGCACTGTGGCGAGTTGACCTATCGCTCACACTGCCTGAGATTGGGCCGCTACGGGTGCTCATAACGATGAGTGGCAGAGAGGTAACAGTAGTTTTCAACAGTGACTCTTCGCAGGTTCGCGGTCTTGTCGATTCATCGTTTGGTCAATTAAAAGAGCGCATGATTCTGAATGATTTTCGTGTGACCTCGATTACTGCGCAGGCAATGACGGAGGTGCCAACAGCTCAGAAGGACGCCTCGCAGTCATCGGGCGGCTTTGAGGTGCGAGCATGAACAGCGACGAATTTCAGCGAGCGGTAGCGCTTCACTATGATCAGAAGGGTGCACCAACCGTACTTGCGACGGGCGAGGGCGAGATCGCCCGATTGATCAAAGAACGCGCTGAAGCTGCAGGGGTTCCGCTCGTAGAGGACCCGAAGCTGAGCTACTTATTATCCAAGATCCCACTAGGTGATGAGATTCCACCGGAGCTTTATAGAGCCGTTGCGGAGGTGCTTGTTTTCGTTCTACGACTAGAAAAGTCCATCGAAACTCAGGCGTAACTGTTAATAAAGTGAGATTTTGATCACAATTTTGACCCATATGGGTGCGATTCTGTGGATAAGCGAGTGGCGATCGGGCGCTGCTGTGGGTATCTTAGGTAGTGCATGGATGCACTTCTGAAATTTCCGATACCAGAGAGAGGCTGGGGCTGGGTCGGTTAAAGAGGAGGTGCGTTATGCGTGCTCCCGCTACTACGCCTGTAAAACCGTTGGTGTCCCGTCCTCTCAGGGCGGCGCCTTATTATATTTTTGCGCAAGTTGCTCCTGAGGGTCGTCATCGCTCTTCGAGTATTCGAAGGCATCTGAGATCTGCAGCGAATGATATTTGTCTAATGCCTGAGTTTCGTGACTTTACTTAGAGGGCTCGACTTAGGGGGTTCGACAGAGGGGGCTCGCTACCCGAGGGCTCGCCTCACCTGGCGGTATCCATGATCAAAGTCGAGTTCGCCTGTGAGGTGAGTTAGGCGAAACAGCCAATTCCGTTTTTGGTCTCACGGTTTGATCAAGCATGGCCAATACCTCCATTCGTCACTTAATGCGATGAATCAAAGGCCTTATCACTTGCGCTGATGTGCGTCGATGCCGGACTCGATCAGGCCAAGGAGCTGGGTATTGAAATCCCGGTGCATTTGCTCGAGCGCAGCCTCGCCAAAAATACCTGAAAGCGTCGGCGGCGAAATGAGAAAATAGTTCACGGCCCCCAACCATTGATAGGCGGTAATCAACGCTTGCTCGTCGCTAAGCTCTGACAGTCCTTCAACAGCCTTCACCATCTGGATAATGCGCGTGAGGAAGCCTCTGAGGTACCAGTTTTCCGCGCTGTTGGCGCGACCATTGTTATCTAAGAGCTCTCGCATGAGCAGGCGCGTGCGTTGCACTTTTTCAGGTGAGGGCTTTGCCAGTCCGAGGTAAAACGTTTTGAGCCGTTCCAGTGGGTCGCGCGAGGCTTGCTCGGCTTCAAGCTGTTGCTCGAGGAAGTCGTCAGAGATTCTTTGTAATACCGCACCGTACAGCTTTTCTTTGGTGGGGTAGTGGTGAAGCAGCGCCTGTTTCGAAAAACCCATCTCTTTAGCAATCGCAGCAATGCTAACGCCGTAGAAGCCCCGTTCAGCGAACAGTGCTTCGGACGTATTTAACAAACGGTGCTTGGTATCTGTCTGCATAAACCCCTCTTTGCAGGCACCTTACCACATGGTAAGGTAAGCACTTACCGGTTGGTAAGGCGGTCGCTTTGAATGAGTTGTGTCTATGCCTTGCCGATCGTACCAAGACTGCGAAACGCTGGTAAAAAGCGTGAGGCATAAGGATTTGATGAGCGTCTCGGGACCCCGGCAGCGCTGAGCCTGTCAAACCTGCGAGAGCGCGAGAGGACTTTGAGTGATGGAACGTGAAACAGAGATTGGTTTAATCGAGGAATTACTTGGACTTCGCGAGGCGAAGAGCCATTACCTCGACGATGAGATTGAGTTTAATTCGGTCGACCAGTACCAGTCCGAAGTAATTTTTCAGCGAGAGCGAGATCAGATGTTTGCGCGTTTGCCCGCTGTCGCCGCACATGTCAGTGAACTCCCTAACACAGGCGATTTTGTTAAGCGGGAGATCGCCGGGCGATCAATCCTGGTGACGCGAGACGCTCACGGCGAGGTGCGTGCGTTTTTAAATATCTGCCGGCACAGAGGGACGCAGTTAGTGGACGACGAGTCTGGCTGTAAGCATCGATTCACTTGCCCCTACCATGCCTGGTCTTACGCCAATACGGGCGAGCTCGTATCGGTGCCCCACATGGATACAGGCTTTCCCGATCTCGATAAAGCTCAATACTCCTTAAAATCGCTTCAGTGTGAAGAACGCTTCGGCTTTATCTGGGTGATCGCTACTCCAGACGTCGGCTTCGACTTCGATACTTACTACGCACCCATCGCGGCAGAGGCGGAAGGCTTAGATCTCGCAAATATGGCCATCGCACACGAGGAGAAGAAGGTTCATAACTCGAACTGGAAGATCCTTGTCGAGGGAGGTATCGAGTCCTATCACTTCAAGGTGGCGCACCGAAAAACCATCGGTCCTTACTTTGAAGATAATTTGTCTTCCTACCAGATGCTCGGCGATCACATGCGCTCGGTACTTATGCGCTCGAGTATGCATGTGCTGAGGGATCAGCCTACCGATCAGTGGCGATTGAGGGATCACGCAAATATTATCTACACCTTCTTTCCAACCACTCAGCTTTTGGTACAGAAGGACCATGTTGTGTGGATTAACTCCCGCCCGGTTTCAGCGGGTCAGACAGAGTTAAGACTGGCAACGCTTGCGCCAAAATCACGCCTTGGCGAAGAAGCGTATTGGGAAAAGAACCATCAGATAACCTCCACCACGCTCAATGAAGATTTTGTGATTGGCGAAAGTATCCAGAACGGATTTGCATCGGGCGCCAACGACGTGATCACGTTTGGCCGCTTTGAAGGCGCCCTTCCTGAGTTCAATCGAACCATAAAGCGGCACACGGCCGCTTAGCGTTGAGGCTCTACGGATGGTAGCGGTAGGTTAGGCTCTTCACTGCGCGGTTAATAAACATGGTGTTATCACCGTAGCGCGCATCAAATTCCTTTGAAGGCTCTGCGGCGATAATGTCGCTGAGGTCCATACCCGCTTTAACATGCGCCGCAATTCGGTCACGAATGACTGCAAGGTCCTGGGTATATCGCATGAAGTCTGCTTTGGAAGCTGTTGCACCATGTCCAGGTACTACCGTGGTGTCATCGTTGATAACTGCTAAAACGCTTTCGCAGAACGTAATGAGCCCATCGAGCGTGCCGCCGTTATCGGCATCGATAAACGGATAGCCCGTATTGTTGAACACATCGCCCATGTGCAGGACGTTGGCTTCACGGAAGAAAACGGCGGTGTCACCCGTCGTATGGGCCGGGCCAAAATGCATGAGTTCGACGGTTTGACCGTTAAGGTGAAATCGCATCTCAGAGTCGTACGTGATGTCGGGCCACGCTGACTCAGGGTAAGCCTCCTGCAAAACGGCAAGTCCAACCATGTTGACCACGTGTGCGTCTTTCATCATTTCACGAGAATTTTCGTGCGCTACGAGCCAGGTGCCTTGAGGGCCCAAAGCTAAGTTTCCCTCTGCGTGGTCAAAATGCCAGTGGGTGGTCACTGCGAAGTCGACCTCCGAACCACCGAGATCGCCAATGGTTTTGACTACTTTGGGGATCATGCCTTCAAACTGATCGTCGACAATAAAGGTACCGTCGTCTCCAAGGCTCACGACGATATTGCCGCCAATGCCAAATAGCACGTGTAGTCCCTGACCCAGGTCCTGAGTCGTCACTTCAGCAGATTCAAAGTCCCAACCAAACGCCGCTACACCTTCGGGTACGGTCATGACCTTGGGTAGGTTAGGGGCGCTGTGCGCTAACGCTTCAAAACTTACAGTTGCCGCTAGCAGTAAATCAAATACAGACTTAATCTTTTTCATGGTCGATCCTTCTCGATGAGGTCTCTAATCAGCATATCGCGATAGGTTTGCTCTGTTAAATCTCACTGACTGCCCGGTTTGAGATATCGAGGCCACCTTCCGCGCCCTCTAGATGGGTAAGACACATTCAAACAACTAATCCAGGGCAACCTGATACGGCGCCCCTTACCGTGGTACCTGTCGGGGTGTGCGTATTAGTGCCTTCAGCGGTTTCTTTGGTGGTTTCTCGAGTGGTAAAGCCACTGGTGTCACGAGATAGCAAGAAGGATGGGCCCTAACTTTACTTCAGGGCTCGCGTAAGAAGGCGATCGAGCTGATCTGAGAAGTGCTTACGGTCAGTCAAACTGAGGGCGGGTGGTCCGCCCGTTTGTGCCCCAGATGACCGCATCGTTTCCATGAAGTCCCGCATCTGCAAACGTTGTTTGATGTTGTTCTCTGTGTACCGTTCGCCACGCGGCGTGAGAACAAGCGCTCGTTTTTCCAGGACGTCTGAAGCGAGTGGTATGTCTGCCGTAATCACCAAATCGCCGGCAGTGACTCGGCGTTCGATCTCTTTATCAGCTTCGTCGAACCCTGATGGCACTTGATAGAGCTTTACGAACGGCGAGTTTGGTAATGAGAAGCTATGGTTAGCCACGAATGTGGTAGTGATCGTTCGTTTATGCGCCGCCTTGGCGATGATGTCGCGAATGGCGCTCGGACAGGCATCCGCGTCTACCCAAATTTGCATGCTTTTACACCTTCTCAACCATGCTCGTCGCCAGATCTAACCTCGCGGCAGCAAATGGCTCTCTCAAGATAATCAATCGTCACTCATCTAGTGCAGAAAAGCTGCCTTTATCGAAGAATAGGTTTGACCAACGACCAACGACCAACGACCAACGACCAACGACCAACGACCAACGACCAACGACCAACGACCAACGACCAACGACGTATGATTTTCAGCCTGTTGAAGGATCGCCTATGTGGTGATCTATTCCCGCGGGCATTCTCCAGTCGGGCATTCTAACAGGACAAAAAAAAGGCCCGGCAATCGCCGAGCCTATATTGGATTGCGAGTCGTAATTATTAGGCGGCCTCGAAACCCCGGTACCCAGCGGCGGCCACCTGATCGCAAATAAGTCGGTAGGTTCCGACGCCACCCACATAAGCCAAGAACATTCTGGGTTTGCCAGGTACGTTTGAGCCCATGTACCAACTATTAGCTTTCGGATATAGGGTCATATTGGCCAGCTGCTCGGTGTGCTCCGCCCACTCCTGTTCAGCGCTGTCTGAGGGCTCGATGGTCGCTTTGCCTTCGGCTTTCATCCACTTTATACAGTCGCTGACCCAATCGACGTGTTGCTCAATCGAGACCAACATATTGCTCAGTACAGACGGGCTCGAAGGCCCAGTGATTGTGAAGAGGTTGGGGAAGCCGTGAATCGCAATGCCGAGATAGCTTCGAGGCCCGTCAGTCCATGCATCGGTCAGCTTCATACCTCCGCGGCCGCGAATATCAACGCGGAGCAGGGGTCCGGTCATCGCATCAAAGCCAGTCGCATACACAATGGCGTCGAATTCGCGTTCACCCTCGGCGGTCTTGATGCCCGTGCCGGTGATGGTCTCAATGGGGGTCCGTCGGAGGTTAACCAGCGAGACGTTTTCGCGATTGAAGGTCTCGTAATAATTGGTGTCGATGCAAGGCCGCTTGGTACCGTAGGGGTAGTCCGTGGGTAGCAAATCCTGCGCAGTCTGTTCGTCTTTCACCGTGTCACGAACACGGTCACGGATGTACTCAGATATCTGATCGTTTGCCTCTTGCTCTACCTGCAAATCGGCAAACTGGAAGAGCATGCCCGGTAAGATGCCACTCTCCCAGCCTGCGGTGAAGCGACGATCGCGCTCTTCGGCAGTGACATCCATCGTTCGATCCATGGACCGCTCATCAACCACGCCCAATACATTGAGACGTTGCGTTGCTCGGTATTCAGCGTAGTTCGCCTTGATAGCCTGTGCATCGCTCTTGTCTAGGGCATGATTCAGCGCGGGCGTTGTGAAGGTCGCCGTACGCTGATAGACCACGAGCTCGTCAGCTTCTTCTGCAATTAAAGGAATGGCCTGAACGGCTGACGACCCGGTGCCAATGACAGCTACACGTTTGCCCGTGAAGTTGACGCCTTCTTTTGGCCAAAGACCCGTTCGATAGGTCTCACCTTTGTAATTATCTCGACCTGTAATGTCGGGCGTTTTTGATGCGGAGAGCACGCCCGTTGCCATCACTAAGTGCTGAGCACGTACGCGACGACCGCACTCGGTTGTTACGAGCCACTCATTTGCATCCTCATCAAAGTGTGCGCTGGCGACTCGGGTATCAAACGCGATGTCGCTCTTGAGATCGAATCGATCGGCGATGTGCTGCGCGTATTTCAGAAGCTCGGGCTGCGGTGAGTATTTCTCCGACCACTCCCACTCCTGCTGGAGCTCATCGGAGAAGGAGAAGGAATAAGCCATACTTTCAATATCGACACGGGCGCCCGGGTAGCGATTCCAATACCAAGTCCCCCCTACGTCGCTGCCTGCTTCAAACACCTGTACATCTAAACCCTGCTCACGGAGTTTGTAGAGCTGATACATGCCAGAGAAGCCTGCCCCGACAACCACTACATCCTTGCGCTCAGTGGGGTTGAGATGACGATCCATCTCTTGTGCCAGCCAGTTCATGGCTTTGCCTGCAGCGGGCAAGGCAGCTGGCATCGCAAAAAAGCCATGCATTTGCTGCGCGAAGTCGCGGTAGCTTACTGACACGCCTGCCGCTTTGAGTTGCTCTGCATAAGCGCGCCCCTCGTCAACCAAGATGTCAAACTCTGCGGTGAGAACCACAGCAGGGGGCAAGCCCTCTAGAGACTCAGTCAGTGCAGGCGATGCCATTGGATCGAGACGTGCCTCTTGATCAGCATAGTGATCCCAGAAGAACGCCATAATGTCCGTTGTCAGGAAGAGTTGTTTGTCTTCATGGGTAAAGCTGTCGGCACCCATGCGGCCGTCGGTGACAGGGTAAATCAGTGCTTGTAGGGCTATTTTTGGCCCCTTTTCATCCCGCGATCTGATCGCCATAACAGCTGAGAGATTGCCACCTGCGCTATCACCGGCAACAACAAGCGGTAAGCCATCGATACCCAGTTGGCTGCGTTGCGCGTCAACCCATTCGAGCGCGGCGTAGCAGTCGTTAACCGGTACTGGGAAGGCGTGTTCTGGCGCCTTCCGGTAATCCACCATGACGACAACTGCGCTACACGTTTCTGCAAGATGTCGACCCACGGCGTCGTAGTCATCGATATTACCGATCACCCAGCCGCCGCCGTGGTAATAGACCATGACACTTTTGGCCTGTGCCGATGGTCGAAGGACGCGCGCTCTTATGGCGCCACCGTCAACGGGTATTTCACAGTCTTCGCTGGTTACGGAGTCCGGTCCAGGTGGCATCGAGCGGTTTATCTCGGAGAAGACAAGGCGTGCCTCCTCAGGTGAAAGCGTATGGAGTGCAGGGGTCTCGTTGAGCACCATGCCTGCGAGCATTGACGTTGTTGCGAGATCTAAGTGCATGATTATCTTCCTGTCTTTTTCTTATTTCTGATATCTAGTCTGAAATCCAATTTCCGTGGAAGCCCGGTGGGATGCGGTGCGGGACGTGCACCGCGCCTATCGGTCCATTTTCGATATTGAGCGCATCGAAGAATTGGAGCTGAGTCGTATCCGCTTTGGCATCGATAACCAGCCCCATCAACCAACCCTCGCCCTCGGCGGCTGATTCGTCACGTGGAATAAATATAAATTCGCCGCCGATCATGTCTGACCCAAACGAATATTGCTTACGCTCGCCACTCTCTAGGTCGTGATGGTAGAGCTGGTTTTCGGCGACAAAATTAGAAACCGCCTCGCTGGGTTGCCCTACGATCCAGGCATGGCGATAGTTTTGGCCAAAAAAGCGCTCATCCACCCGAGGGAATTCCTGCGGCGAGGCGTCTATCGACGATCGCGTTACTTTCTTTGATTTTGGGTCAACGTGCCAACGCTCAAAGCCGCAGGGAACGCCGTTGGGGCCGTCAGGACCGTGCGCGAACATACTCTCGTAGGCGCAGCAATCGATGGTCACGCTGCCGTCAGAATTCTGAAAACTATTGGCGACGTGGAATACATAGCAGGGGTCTACATCGCACCAAATGATTTCTGCGACGTCGCCGGCTCGGGGTAGCAGCCCAATTCGAGCTTTGTGATTTTTATTCCAGCGGTAAGGAAAGTTGTAGCCTTGTGCGAGCGCACCGAGTGAAATCGTTACGGGCAGATCAAACACGACCACATAGTCGTCGGTTAGGCAGCACTCGTGTATTGAAGGTCCGTCTTGAACCGGGATGGCACGCTCGGAAATAACCTTACCCTCGCGATTAATAACAACATGCCAGACTTTATCTTGTGTTTCCGATTCGTAGGTGATGGCATGCCACTCACCAGTTTTGGGGTCTTCGTGAGGGTGGGCGGTAAAAGGCGCTGTGAGGCCGCCACCCAAATTCGTTGATTGGGCGGTATCCAAATTCTCGTCGAGTTCGAAGGGAAAAGGTCCCGACTCAACCAAAGCTAGTGTCTTATCAGCAAGTTTTAAGACGTTGGTGTT
This sequence comes from gamma proteobacterium HIMB55, assembly GCA_000227505.4. Classification (NCBI taxonomy): domain Bacteria; kingdom Pseudomonadati; phylum Pseudomonadota; class Gammaproteobacteria; order Cellvibrionales; family Halieaceae; species gamma proteobacterium HIMB55. The sequence continues at coordinate 2,606,033 of AGIF02000001.1, forward strand.
AACCGTGTCTCTGGCCCCACGCCGTGGCCCACCTGCGGCAGTTGGGCCGCCCTTTTTCTCGAGCGTCCCCGCTTTGATGTAGCGGTTGTGATACCACTTGGCTTTTCCGTCGCTGATGCGAATGCCGTGAACCATGCCATCACCGACAAACCAATGATGTCCTCGCGGATCTGGGTTGAAGGGGTTGGGGCCTATTCGCGCGTATTTTCCGCTCAAAGAAGCGGGGATCTCGCCAGTCACGTTGAGGTCGTTGATCGATAGCTCTTCGCGCATGGGCGCATGAACGCCTGTGAGGAACAGATGCTTTCGAAAGGGGTTTTTGAATTGACGGTTGATCGCTGCTGATGTGTTCAGCATCTTGGTAACCGCTTTCCTTATCTTGATCTCGGTCTGGCTAGGCATGAGCGTTGTCTTTTCATTAGCGTTATCAAACTAATAAACACCATGAGGGCAAGCTATGGCAAGTGACTGAGTCTGCGCGGGCTATTTGGATCTGAACAAATTAGAAGTAGACGTTGAGCCACCTAGCTACTGGACTTTTAGAGGCTATCTTTGTTTCAGCCGCATTGGCGTTATTGCAAGAAACTTCGGTCCGGCGTGCCCACCAACCGGAAGTCACGGTGTAGACGCAACGCTGCACCTTGGATGGGGCATAAAGCGGGATTTCAGTGGTGTGAAGAACGATCTCCGAATCAACAAGTCCGCTCTTACTCATATTCACCAAAGCCACCACGCCATCACCAAGAAGTGGGTGCGTGTAACCCCGTTTAACGGCATCCATCACAGATCGATTAACGGCAATACTTTCATTGAGCGCGGCGGGGGTTCCGTCCCATGTATCACTCATGGGCTTCCAGCCTAGTGTTGTCATGCAATTACGCTTATCTCGAGACTCACGATGGCCCCGCAAGGTTGCCGCACCAATTGCACTCCACATGGAGACATCAGAGCTGGCCGATGCCATGACAAGGCTGTTTTTGGTTTCCGAAACGGTGGCCGCGAGGCTGCCGCCCTCAACGCTCACATTGGGTGATCCGTTTATCTCGCGGACACCCCTGTAACTGTACGTCACCTTTGGAATGGGAACCCATTGATCGGCTGCCTGAGCGCAAAAACTGGCCTCCTGCTCGTAGAATGCGCTCTGCAAGTGGATCGGCAGAGCCGCATTAAACCAGCGGCGATCGCCGAGTGTGTGGGTCACCGAACTGCAGCCCGCCAGCACCGACAGTAGCAGGGCGTATACTGAAGAACGCAACAGCATCGAGCGTTACTCCCAATTAAACATTTCCTTATTCATTAGCGGCAGGAGAGCGGGAAGTCTTAATGGGCTGGTGTTCAGATGAGCGGTTTATTGTCCCCAAGTTGGGACAGGGCCAAGTAAAAAATGCTGAACGGGATATTTAGGCTATTCAGAAAGCAGCAGTAAGGTAGTCACGGACTCCAAGGGAATAGCATCAGCCTCTGTCTGGTGGCAGAGAGCCCTGTGACAAAAATAGGGTAGACGTAAAGAAAGGCGGCTGCTTCCCAGCCTTCTTTGAATAAGAGCACGCGGATAGCAATATCGAGCGCAGCAGGAAAGCCCTCGCCTAATCCGTAAGCCAAGCCAACAAAGCCGAAGCAGTAGACCGCTTCTAGAAATAGAATCCAGTGGAAGAGGGTGAGTGGTAGAGACAAGGGCGATGACTGCATGAATGCATCATAGCGAGTATCGCCCCCGCTATCAGTTGCTGGTGCTAGGTCAGCTCGTCCCTGGCCGTAGCAAAGGCCGCGACCGCCTTATCGAGATCTGCCTTGGTATGCCCCGCCGAGATCTGAACACGGATACGGGCCTTACCCTTAGGTACAACAGGATAGAAGAAACCGATCGCAAAGATATCGAGCTCGAGCAACCGCTCGGACATTTTCTGCGCCAGAACCGCATCGCCCAGCATGACCGGAACAATCGGATGATCGCCTGCCGGAACCGCGAATCCATTCGCCTGCATTTCTGCTCTGAAGTAGTGCGTGTTGTCTTCGAGCTGATCGCGTAAATCCGTCGATGCCTCGAGCATATCGAGCACTTTAAGTGATGCCGCACAGATCGATGGAGCGAGTGTGTTGGAGAACAAGTAGGGACGGGACCTCTGCCGCAGCAGATCAATAATTTCCTGTCGTCCAGAGGTATAGCCGCCAGATCCACCTCCTAGCGCTTTGCCAAAGGTGCCGGTGGTAATGTCTACCCGATCCATGACATTGCAGTACTCGTGAACACCACGACCAGTTTTTCCCATGAAGCCCGTCGCATGACAGTCGTCGTGATGCACCATAGCTCCGTATTGATCGGCGAGATCACAGATCTTATCGAGCTGAGCGATGGTGCCATCCATTGAGAATACGCCATCCGTGGTGATCAAAATACGACGTGCGCCCGCATCCCTGGCTGCAATTAGCTGCGCTTCAAGATCCGCCATATCACTGTTTCGGTAGCGATATCGTGCTGCTTTACAGAGACGAATGCCGTCGATGATCGATGCGTGGTTAAGCTCGTCAGAGATGACGGCGTCCTCTGGACCAAGAATTGTCTCGAATAAGCCAGCGTTAGCGTCGAAGCAAGCGGCGTACAGGATTGTGTCTTCCATGCCGAGGAAGTTCGAAACACGCTCCTCAAGGGTCTTGTGGATACCTTGGGTGCCGCAGATGAAGCGCACGGAAGCCAAGCCAAAACCCCAGGTGTTTAAGCTATCGCTAGCGGCCTTTTTGACCTCGGGATGGTTTGCTAACCCGAGGTAATTATTCGCGCACATGTTGATGACATTTGAGCCATCGGCCAGCTGGATATCATTTTTCTGATCTGACGCAATGACTCGCTCGGTCTTCCATAGGCCGGCCGCTTTAATCTCAGCAATTTCGTCAGCGAAACTGGCTCTTGCCGTCGTGTAGCTCATATTAGTCTTTCCAATCGAGGATAATTTTGCCAGATTGCCCGGAGCGCATAATGTCAAAGCCCTCCTGGAATTCAGTGTAGTGCAGTCGGTGGGTAATGATGCGCTCTACCGGCAGACCGCTCTGAATCATCATGACCATCTTGTACCACGTCTCATACATCTCCCGGCCGTAAATGCCTTTGATGTTGAGCCCTTTGAACACAACATCGGTCCAGTTAATGCCAGTGTCGTCGGGCATGATTCCTAGCATGGCAATGTTGCCACCGTTGATCATCTTGTCGAGGACATCGCGGAAAGCAACGGGGGAACCCGACATCTCAAGACAGACGTCAAAGCCCTCAAGAATACCGAGGCTCTCCATGAACTCCTTCGTGATCTGCTGTTTCGCAACGTTGATGGGCTTCACCTTTGGGACGATGCGCTTCGCAAGATCGAGCCTGTATTCATTTACGTCGGTGAGGATGACGTTTCGCGCACCGCAATGACCGGCAACCATGGCCGCCATGATGCCGATCGGTCCTGCGCCAGTGATGATGACGTCTTCACCCACCATGTTGAACGAGAGTGCTGTATGCGTAGCGTTACCATACGGATCAAAGATCGCCAAAAGCTCAGAGGGGATGTAGACACTTGGTCTAAACACATTGGTGGCGGGAATAGCCAGGTATTCGGCGAACGCACCGTCTCGGTTGACGCCAACCCCCTGTGTGTTGGGGCAAAGGTGTAGACGACCAGCGAGGCAGTTTCGGCAGCGGCCGCAAACGATATGACCCTCGCCTGAGACAATGTCGCCAATATTAAGGCCGGTGACGTTGGCACCGATTTCAACAATCTCACCCGCGTATTCGTGACCACTCACCATAGGGACATTGATCGTTTTTTGCGCCCAGTCATCCCAGTTGTAGATGTGAACGTCAGTGCCGCAAATGGCCGTCTTATGGATTTTTATCAGTACCTCGTTTCCCTTGATTTCAGGGATTGGTACATCCTCTAACCACAGGCCTTCTTTGGCGTATTTTTTGACAAGAGCTTTCATAAGGTCTTTCTGGCATCGCTAAGATTTACAGAGGGTTGTATGCTCAAAATCGCGACTTGGATGACAAATGTTTATTCACAAATTTTTCGCAGTCTTAGCCACGCTGTTTTTCAGGAAATTGAGCAGCTAAAGCACCGCCAATGAGCCTCTGGGGAATACGATTGAAATGACAAATGATCAGGCACGAATCGACTTAGCAGCAGCGTTCAGGTGGGCGGCCAGGATCGATCTCCACGAGGGCGTAGCGAACCATTTTTCACTCGCGATCAACGACAGTGGTACGCGGTTTTTGATGAATCCGAATCAGCGCCATTTCGCCCGTATTAAAGCGAGTGACTTAATTGAAATTGACGCGAATGACCCGGAGACCTTGGCCACTCCCGACGCACCCGATATTACGGCGTGGGGTCTGCACGGTGGTATTCATCGGCACTGCTCCCATGCACGGTGCGTTATGCATGTGCATTCAAATTACGCGACGGTTCTTGCATCGCTCGCAGACAGTACCCTACCGCCGATCGATCAGAATGCGGCGATGTTTTTCAACCGCTATGTTATCGACGACGCCTACGGTGGCCTTGCTCTCGAGGATGAAGGTAACCGTTGCGCGCAGTTGCTCAGTGATCCCAAAAAGCGCGTGATGATTATGGGAAATCACGGCCTTTTGGTGATCGGTCATTCAGTGGCAGATACCTTCAATCGTCTTTACTACTTTGAGCGAGCCGCAGGAACGTATATTCAGGCGCTGCAAACCGGTAGAGAGCTTAGAGTGTTGAGCGACGAAGTGGCGGAGAGAACGGCGCAACAGCTCGAGGCTTATCCAGAGCAAGATGAGCGTCATTTTGCCGAGCTCAAGGCGATTTTGGACGAGGAGCAGTCCGACTACAGCGGCTGAAAAATCAGCACTTTGCTGATATCGCTGTTGGTGAGTTTGATGGCGAAACAAGTGCTTTAGCTAGCTGGAGGCCGGCTATCTGCGGGTGGCGCGATAAACTTATGTCGAGCGCTAACGGTTCTGGCGTTAGGTGCGTACCAGCCGTTCTTTTCAAGGCCGCCCTCTGGTGCCTGTCTGCCAACCGGCTTTACACCTTTTGAAAGCATGATCTCTTTCGGAATGTGGTTGTAATAGGGTGCGCGGTGGATGTAGTTCTTGATAGCGATCTCGTTGTCGTCGGGCGATAAGCTCAAGTGCCAGCTCATTGGTGTTCGTCCCGAGTGATAGTGGGTCATCGCCGAAACCTGCATAAAAGTAACGCCCCATTTCTTCTCAATCAGGCCTTTGCCATCGATAACATCAGTCGCCTGCGCGTGCGAGTGCGCTCCTACCCACAAATCGATGGCGGGGTAACCGCGCTCGCGTTCGAATTGCTCGAGAAATACTTCAAAAGGTCCGGGATTTGCCTCGCTCGAGGTGCTGTAGGCGAAGTTCTCAGGGTCTGAATTTTCGATGATGTAATAGAGAAAGCTGGCGCCCTCAAAGTCACCCGTATTGTTAGCGTGGATGCCTTTGCCACCGAAGGGGTGTGAGATCGTCGTGGTGTTTCGTAAGACATGATGGTGGGCGGTAATGATGATCTTGTCTTGGTTGCTCAGCACCTGATCTTTCCACCAATTGAAGGTCTCCCGAGTGACCGCGCCTGCGGGAAAGCCCCCGGGAAAGTTGTCTTTGCTATGCCCTCTACCAACTGGGCTCGGTGCCGAGTTTTGATCAGACAACATTAGGATGAGGATATTCCCTGCCTCAACTTTATAGCGTTCCCAAGTGCCCTCCGGTTTGAAGCGTCGCAGCGCGTTGTTAACGCCCGAGAATTCAGAATTTTCGCCCATAGGATCGGCCCATTTCTTAAACCAATGGCCCTCGCCTTTGTCGTAGTAGCTACCGTCGTGATTGCCTGCAAGCGTGAATACATCTTCCCTGCGGTGATGTTTCAACGCCTTGAATTGCTCAGCAAAAATCTCACCTTCTCCGTCTCTAGGCGGCCATTGGCTGGAGGTTAAGTCACCGGCGAGGAGCATCAGATCCCAGTCAAAGGCGGGAGGGATGCCGCCAGCCTTTTGCTCGTATTTGGGTAGGAAAGACCAGAAGCCCTCCGACTGTCGAAACGCGAGTCGAAGTGTTTCAACGCCATGGAGGGTGTCGACCGTCACGTGAGGGTCGCTTGCTAACCAAATATTGAAAGTGCTGTTTTCCGTCTCAAGCTCACTAGCAAAGCTATTTGCAGTGTTTAATGAGCCCGACAGAAGCAGGCACAGAAGCACAGAGCGGCAACGAGCCTTAGCTCGTAACGGTGTCAGGATGTCATGGCAAAAAATGCGCACCTGTCTACAACTTAATAATTAACTGCATCCGCTATCTGATCCTTCGCGCTTTAGACGCCAAACACACGTCTAAAATTATCCTGGAAGAACTTGGTATGGGTAGCTTCGTTGTGGCGTGCGAGGAACGCATCGAACGAACCAAGTGGATCCTTACCGCCCTCGATGTGAGGGTAATCGCTCGCGAACATGTACAGGTCAGGATTAGAGTGCTCGATCAACATGCCCACGTCCTCGAATGGAAATGCGGTGAAGCCCATTTGCTCAGTGATCTGCTCAGATGGCTTTCGCGACATGGCCGCCAGTTCGGGCTGTGCGCGTTTAAATGCGTGGATTGTATTATCGAGAATATTTAGGAACGAAGGTACCCAAGACGCCCCAAGCTCAACCGCTGCGCCTCGGAGCTTTCGGTGTCTCTCGAACACGCCGCTCAACACCATGGCGCTAATAAAACGCTCCGCTGCATGGTGCAGCACTGAGTAATCCAGGGCTCTAACGTTTTCTCCGCCATCGAACGCATCTTTGGGGAGAGGCTTACCGTTGTTAAACCATGCGGGATCGATGTGATAGTTGCTGCCACCAATATGAATCAAGAAAGGCACACCGCTCTCTGCCAGTCTTGCCCAGAAAGGATCGAAGTCGGGATGACCAGGCGACTTATCGCCACAGATTCGGTGCGGTACCCAGATGCCCTCAAGGCCTGATTCGAGCGCAAATTCCAATTCTTTAACGGCAAGCACGGGATCATCGAGTGAAATACAAGCGATACCCATGAGCCGATCATCAGCGCCACAAAAGGCCTTCATCGCGCGAGTGTGCGCGCGAACCGCGCCGTATTTCACATGCGTTTCAAGCGTCGGTGAAAAGGGCGCTTTTGCCGACAAGGTAGAGAAGATAATTTGCTTCTTAAAGCCGAGCATATCGAGTGCTTGTGACCGGTGGCTGCCATCAAATGCACCCAGAGCTTGAATCTCTTTGGACTCAGCAATTAATCCGTCGCCCAATGAGAGAAGGCGGTTTATGTGCTCATCCGAGTGACGACCACCCTGGGCGACCAATACGGCAACTTCCTTTTCGGTAACGCTGGAAGCGGAGTAGTTGGTGAGCGGAATTAGCTCTCGCACATCGGGATCTGCGAATTCGCGTAAGTGCGTTGGTAGCTCCATGATGTGACCATCGGCATCGTAGATAACACGGTTACCGGCATAGCTCATAACTTCATCCTCTGTCTGTTGCCCCGATTGTGATCGGGTGCCTTATTATTCTCTTGTTCGCAGATCAAACATCACGTGTTTGACGGAGCATTCCCTCTTTCGAATGCCCTCCATCAGATCTGCGCCAGTGAGCATCCGTCCTTTGACTCACTTTTCCACCTCACTCATTCACTCAGAGTGGGTGGAAGAAGCTATGAATCTAAGCGTGCTACTCAGAGCAGCTTTACATAAGTGGGCGTCCACCACGGTCTTTTTGTACCACATCCTCCTGAGAACGTTGAGTACTCTCCAATTCAGGAGAGGATTTGGCGTCAGATAGCTCTGGCTCTTTCAGTGGCGCTTGTTTGCTTGCCGCTGGGTCGTTCAGTGAGGTTGCTACGTAAAGCATCCAGATGGGCAGGCCCGACGTTTCCTCTTCTGATGCGCCACCGCTTGGCTGCGAGTTTGCATCATTGGGGTCTGAGCCTGCGGCTACTTCCGCACCATCTGACGCACCGTCACCATCGCTATCAGCGTTATTGGGATCGGTACCGAGCGCAACTTCGTCGCCGTCATTAATACCATCGTCATCTGAGTCAGCATCTTGTGGGTCTGTACCAAGTTCTGCCTCTCGCTCGTCGCTTAGCCCGTCGCCATCGCTATCTTCGCGATTGTCTTCAACCGTGATTGAAACGGTGGCCGTGGCGCTCTTGTGTGACAGATTGGCGGAGTCGTAAACCTCATAGGTAAACGAGTCAGTGCCAACGAATCCCTCACCCGGCGTGTATTCGAAAACACTGGCGCCGCCCGAGGGCTGATCGCTAGCAAGTGCAAGAGAGCCGTGCTCGGTCTGCGAAACGATACCGTATGTCATCTGACCCGCAGGCATATTCACGGGGAGCGACCCCTCGTAGCGTTGGCCACTGACATCTAATAGGGCGGTTATGGTCTCATTGACCCGGTTCTCAGTTGTCAGCACGCTCAGGTCGATGGTCTTGCTTGTGTCGATCTCCATCGACATAGCGCCATCAGCAACAACTGCGATAGGCGATGACTGAACGTCGAAGCTTACCGTCGCTGAACCTTTGAATGCGTCTACGTCGAGACGATGCGATGCGTTTGCGACCGGTGGCTCGCCCGTGCCGCTGAAGTAGTAACTGATACCGGAGGCACCGCTACCGTCTTCCAGACCTACTGACAGCACTGTCGGTAATGCATCGAGAGCGGCGTAGTTTATGTAGATCTCGTCGCTGTTCGCCTTTATCCATAGAGAGAAGGTGTAAGATGGATCGCCTTCAGCAGAGCCGCTCTCACTCCATTCATAAGCGTTCCACCACTCGACAACTGCCCAGTCGTCCTCACCATCGGCAACGATGCCGAAGTAAACATCGCCTTCAAGTGCATTGCTTCCAAACACTAGATCCGTCCAGAAAGGTGCAATGATGCTATTAGGCCGGTCTCTGAGGGGGAGTTTTTGAGGACTGAAGGTGTAGGCCGATGTGTCCTCATCGGTGTAGTTGAAAACGACAAGACCGTTAGTGCTGATGGCCAGCGTTTCGATGGGCTTTCCACCAATCTGCGAGTTAAGGCCTGTAACGTTAAAGCCCCAAAAGACGTCATCACAACCGTCGGGATTGGTGACAACATTATCGCAGTCAAGCTCACTACCAATAGCGCTTTCAAAATCATTTTTGAGCGATAGGCCAGTGGCAAAGAAGCTTTCTGAGGTAATAACTCCCGAGAGCTCGCCGAGGGTACCGCTCCAGCGCACTGTGCCTGTCGTTGTATCTCCGATCAGTGTTGAGCCCGTCGCGTTGTTCAAGCTCTCCGCGACAGAGGCTTCGAGGATAGGAAGGCTCTCAGGACTCGTAACGGTTACGTTATAAGTTGCATCTGTCGAAGTATCAGGCGCGCCGGCAATATTAACGGCCACGTTACTTGCTGCTCCCGGGGTAATAGCGCCCGAGATGCCCAATACCTGCGCATCAACTTTTTCCCCGACGAGAATTGAAATCGGCACAGAGGCGTTTGAAACAGTTTCTGACGCATCCTGAATAAGGAGTCGGCCGGTGAGCCACCCCTCTGAAGCATTCGAGACGTCAAGCGCAAGCGGGATCTCAAAAGCCTCTCCGGGTGCCACCGTTAGGTTTGCTGCAAGCGTCGCTACGGCGTTCTTATCGTTTAGTGAGAGGCTCATTGATAGGGTCAGCGCGTCGTCACCCGTGTATTTACCCGTGAGCCGATAATCGCAGGCAGAAAAACAGCCTTCGGACAGTGAAACAGCATCGAATAGCAGCTCAGCACCAAGCGCACTCTCTAAATCTAGAGCGCCCGCGCCTGAGGCAAAAACACTCGCGGTGGTGCCCGAACTACCGATTGCTTCCTCGGGATTTGCGGAGTTCACAAGCGCCGATTTGACTTCTGTGGCACTGAGCTCTGGTTTGTTTTGGAGCACCACAGCTGCCGCACCAGCAACATGCGGACTCGACATGGACGTACCTGAAAGCGCGACATAATCCGAGTCAGTTGAGCCGATCGCGGCTGACAGAATTGGGCTACCCGGCGCTGCAACGTCAGGCTTTAATATGGCTGATTCAAAATTAGGCCCCCTCGAACTGAAGGATGAAATACCGCCCTCAGGCAGCACTGATCTCTGGAAGGCACCAATGGTGATGTCATCGCCCTCGGTCACCGACGTGTAGAGCGTTAGACCCTGATTTAGATCAACCATGACTGAGGGGAAGGTAAGGTCAGTTAGGCCGCCCATCGAGATGGCATCACCAGGGACATTGTTCATGATAATCATGCCCTGAGCGCCCGCGTCCTTGAGGTTTGCCGCTTTAATATAAAAATAGCAAGGGTCACCCTCGGGTGTGAGACCACCCCGCATGGCGATACCGATGCCACCCTCGAAGCTGCCCGCTTCAAATGGAGCACACGCATCATCATTATTGGTGTCGATACTGTCAGCCAGAATTGCCTTGGCGGTTAGGTCTGAGTCATGCACCACATCGCCGCCTGGCACGGCTGGGATTTCAAGATCGTTTAGTGTGACGACACTAAGATTGATCGAGAAAGCTTGTGTATTCGTCGATGCGATTGCGAGCCCGGGCTCGGCACATGCGGGGCAACCTACAGTTGACGCGTTAGGTCCCGCATTTCCTGCCGATGTGACGAGTACGACCCCAGCCGCCTCGATTCGACCGAAGACATCGGTATACAGCTGGTAGTCAAATGATGAGGCAGATCCGCCCCACGAATTATTGATGACATCCGCGCCATCAGAAACCGCATCATTCAGTGCCTGAAGAAGCCCACTGGTGGAGCCACTTGCCGAGCCTGAACCGTCTGCCCACAGCGCTTTATAGGCCATCAAATAGGCGCCCGGCGCAACACCTGAGAGCTCGGTTCCCTGTGAGTCGGTTACGCGATTTCCAACGGCTGTACCAGCGACGTGCACGCCGTGTCCATCGACGTCATAGGGCGTATCCACCTCCGAAGCGTTTATGTCCGAGGGGGTATAGTGTCGAGCGACGATTAATTTGCCGTTACAAAAACTCTCATCGACGGTCGCGCAGTAATCGTCGTCAGGTAGATCCGCGGGCGCTTCGAAGTTTGTGCCGTCGAACATCGGATGTTCTGGCACGATGCCTGAGTCAATGACGGCGACTCTGACGCCGGCACCTGCCGTATCTCTTCCGCCGACGAGTGCCCAGGCTTCAGGTGCTTTTATGAGCGGGAGCGATGCGTCCATGTGCGCTCGAACGATCGAGTCTCTTACAACATAGTTTACCCCTGGCATGTTGCTCAAGATCTCGCGCGCATCGGGCGCGTTGCTTCGAACGACAAGACCGTTCAGTACAGTGTCGTAGCGTGCACCAACCTTTGCATCCGGTAAGTCTGTGTTGATGCTCGATGCGAAAGCGCTTTGCTGCTTTTCAATCAGTTGAGCTTGCGCTTGTCTTGCGGCCAATTTGGGCGACTGGCTCGTTAGAGGCGAACTGCGATCACGTGAAAAACGGTGGTCCTCGAAGCTAATCAGCGGCTCTTCGTCGAGCACCACGATGTAGCTACTGAGATTGAATGGACTGGCCGCTTTATGTGTCCCGTCCTTAACAATGACAATCCCTGGTGACACCGGGGGCGGGGAATTCTCTGCCAAAGATGCAAAAGATGTTCCAAGCCCGGCAGTGAGTAACGCGCCCGTTGCAAAACCGATTTTCAGCTGATTCACCGTCGCTCCGATCCTATGGTGTTAGTCGTATTTCCCTGAGTGTATCGCTTCTCTGGCCTGAGCGGCGATTCTGCCATCACATGAGTTGTTATTGTCTCAATTTTTAGTTTTTAAAATTACGTTTATCTATGTCTTTGGCGCGAATGACATGCCTGGCATCCGGTTAGCAATGGCTCACCAAGTCAGTCGGTGATTTGTGGGGCGGTGAAATGTGCTCGTTTATCCAAGCTTCCGAGTCTGCTCGGGGGAGTTCGTGACTCGGAGATCCTTTGCAGCTGATTCGATATATCAATCGCGCATCGTCTGGTGAATTAATAACGTTTTTTGCTGGAGGCGCATTATGAACGGTAGAGAAATTGCTCCAGATGGTTACGTCGCCGGGTTGATGCGCATGGTCATAGCGGCACTTTGGATCGAGAATGTGCGTTTCAAGCGCACCTCTTGTTTTGCTGCCTATGAGCCCGGGGCTCAAACAGTCATAGATTGCCTCAGGGAGACCACTCGCGCTCAAATGATCTTTCGTCTTCGAACGCTATAAGAACTGCGAGGACGATCAGAGCTAGGTGAATTCCGAAATAGATCAACAAAAACGGAAGGTCAGTGGTGGCTGCTCCGAACTCTATCAATCGGCTGGTGCCTGAGACTAAAAAGTACGTGATGAGGGCGGCGGCACTTAATCCTGCTGTGTAAAGGCGCTGGCGAAGCAGCAGCAGCACGTGAAGTACCGCGAGCATGACAAAGCCTAATAAAAATCTAAGTTTATGCAGCTGATGGTCTTCTGATACGGAGCTCCAGCCAAATGCCAAGTGACTGTCTAAACCGCCCAGAAAATAGGTAGTTAAATGGGCGGCAGCGATCCCGGAGATCGCGAAAAAATATATCTTAAATTGTAGGGTCTTTGTAGACAGTGCTTCTTGATAAGTGCTCAGCGTCAATTCGGTGGGCGCTCGGAGAAGAGCCTCGTATTCTGCTTGTGTGATGACATGCTTAATCTCTTCATCGTTGGAGTCTGTCATCAGGCTTTACTCCTCTGCGCGTCAACGGCCATGTACGTGAGGGCCAGAATGAAAAGTGGTCTCGTGAACTGAATGATTTTTGCGAGTGTTAACTCCGGGACAAAAAATGCGTTGTCCAAAGCGAGGATGTCCTCCAGAAACATTACCCAAGCCAGCAGAGCGGAAATAGTCACCATTGTATGCACTTGTCTTTTGGTCACCCTCAAAAAGACGTATAGGCTAGCCAGGCAAACAATAAAGCCTGCACGGTAGTCGACTAGGGAACGCGCAAGGTAGACAGCATCCTGGCTGTCAGAGGGAAGGACGCCAATGGCATTCATTTGCAAGGCAAAAGCTGCGTAATACCCCAAAAAAGTGAAGACGATCGCTTCGCACAGTTTGTACATATTTTTATCGCTATCAGCTTATACCCCTAACTTGCCACAAGCCGGATCAACGGAGAAGTATCCCAGCAGAGGGATTGGCTTTTTGATGCTTAGAGCGGCTATATCTGATTCAGGAGCTTAATGCGAGGCTCTTGATGATGGTGCCCAGGGACGGAATCGAACCGCCGACACGGGGATTTTCAATCCCCTGCTCTACCAACTGAGCTACCTGGGCAAATCTGAAGAAAGTACTTCGGAAAGGCCGCGTATTAAACCGTCGAGATCTTAAGCCGTCAAGTAAACTAAGCCATTACTGGCTGATTATCCGAGTCGGTCGCAGCCTCACCATCCTTGGCGTCCTTGGTCATGTCCCGATTGGAAGCAAGAACCGCGTAAACCGCAGGTAATATCACCAAGGTAAACAGCGTTCCTATCAGCATGCCAAACACCAAGACAGCGCCAATGCTGTTTCGTGCCTCCGCGCCTGCACCCGTTACCAGCACCAAGGGGAAGTGGCCGAGCACTGTTGCACCTGTTGTCATAAGAACGGGCCGAAGTCTCGCTATGGCACCGTTTTTAATCGCCGCCAACTTTTCAACGCCGGCAATGCGCTCTTGATTAGCAAAGTCGACAATCAAAATTGCGTTCTTGGTCACCAGCCCCACGAGTGTGACAAGGCCTACCTGCGAGAAAATATTGATGGTGCTGAAGTTAAGGAAGGTAATCGTCAACGCCGCAAACAACGCAAGTGGAATTGACCCAAGAAGGATAATCAGCGGGTCTCTAAAGCTATTGAATTGCACGGCGAGTACTAGGAAGACAAGCACTGTAGCAATCAAGAGGACGCCAGCCATCGTGTTGCCCTCGCTACGAAGCTCGCGCGACTCGCCGAGATAGTCGAGAACATAGCCATCTGGCAGCGTGCGTTCCGCAATATCCTCGATAAGGCTCAAGCCCTGGTCCTTGGTGGTTCCCGGGAGAATGGCACCGTAGATTTTGAAGCCATCCTTTTGCTGGAAGCGGGTCAGGGCACGCGGTTGGGTCGACCGTGTAAGTGTCACCAGAGACCCAAAGGGGACCAGCTCTCCATTCGGAATTCGAACCGGAATATCGAGTAGCGCCGAAGGAGAGCTGCGCTGTTCATCCTCCAGCATGGGGATGACGCGATAGGCTCTGCCACGCTCATCAAAGCGTGTTACATAGGCAGGCGACACCATGAGACTCATTTGCGCCGAGAGGTCGCCAAGGCTCATCCCAAGGTCTGCCAAGCGCTCTTTGTCGATTTCGAACTCCGCTTCGACGCGATCGATTTTGATGTCTGTTTCGACGAATAAAAAACTGCCCGATGACTGTGCTTCGTCGACCATAGCGCGCGCCACTTTGAGCATATTCTCGTTGGTGTCTGATGAGGTGATTACGACTTCTACGTCAAACCTTCCAGCTGACGGCAACGAGGCTTCCTCGAACGGAATTGCGGAGACAATGGGAGAGTTTTTGATGCTCTGATAGATCTCAAAAACCATGTCGGTAACTCTGCGGTCACGCTCTTCAGGTGGCACAAACTCCTGTCCGCCAAAGCCACCATTGGGCTGCACGATTTGCCACATATAGGAGGGCTCGGGTTTATCTTCCAATGTGGAAACAACTTGATAAAAGCCTTCGTAAGTTTCTTGCAGCGACGATTCAGGCGCGGATTCAAACACGAGCCCCAGGCTGCTTTGGTCCTCGACGGGAGAGAGTTCTTTCAGCGAAAAGAGATAGAGTGGTGCCGACAGCAGGGAGAAGAAAATACCCGCAGCAATCAACTGATACCGCCACTTGAGAGAGAAATCGACGACATGCGAATAGGCGTCAGCCGTGGCGTCAAAACGCTGGTTAACCCAGCGCGTAGTCCGTGATTCATGACCCTTATCGGGACAGACCCATGCGCTCAGAACAGGAGAGAGCGTCATTGCCACGAAACCCGAAATCAAGACTGCTACTGCGAGAGCGAAGGCAAATTCTCGAAAGAGAACACCAGAGAGACCGGATAGAAATCCGATCGGTGCATAGACCACAGCAAGAGTTGCAGTCATGGCGACGATGGGGCCAAGTAATCGACGCGAACTGGTCAATGCTGCTTGGTAGCGACTCATACCCGCCCGTAAATTCCTGGAGACGTTCTCCACTACCACAATGGCATCATCGACAACCAAACCCACGGATAACACGATAGCGAGTACAGTCAAAAGGTTGAATGAAAAGCCAATGACAGACATTGCGGCAACGGCGCCGAGCAGCGAGATAGGGATTGTCATCAGCGGCACCAAGGCAGTCCTAAACGAGCCCATCAGTGCCACGACAACGAAACCCACAAGGAGAATGGTTTCACCGAGAGTCGTCACAATCTCACGTAACGAGTCGCGCATGTAATTCGAGATATCGAAGGCCATAATAAGTTCAAGATCGTCAGGCAATACCTTGTTGATATCGTCGATACGGTCGTAGAGCGCGTCGGCAACGGCGATCTCGCTTGCCCCGGGGGCCGCGTAAATCGGTAAGAAGACAACAAGATCTTGCGCATAGCGACTACGCATCTGCTTTTCTTCAATACCAAGTTCGATTCGAGCAACGTCACCGAGACGAATTTCCGCACCATCTTCAGCACGTATGATCATGGATCGGAAGTCGTCCGCTGTTCGCGCGGTGGCATCGGTCTTCAACGTGATCCGTTGGGTGGCGCTCTCGCTTGCGCCCAATGCACCAATGACGTTATTCCCTTGTAAGGTGTTGCGCACGTCGTGAGCCGTTACACCCAAAGCGGCCATTTTCCAGGCGTTGAGCCAGATGCGCATTGCGGGTTTTACGCCGCTGTTGTCAACGCGCTGAACGTTCGGCACTGAGGTGAGCTGCGGCACAATATCGCGCTGGACAATGTCAGTCACCTCACCGATGGAACGCGTTTCGGGAACACTGACCGCGAGATAAAAACTAGCGTAAGGACTGTCAGCACGACTGACCTCAATAAACGGATCTTCAGCTCCGTCGGGGAGCTCTAGACGAATCTGACTGAGGCCTGATGACAACTCGGCGAGTGCATCCGTGCTGTCTTCGTTGAGCTGCATCCAGGCGGTAACAATACTTTCGCCCGAAGTGGTAACCGACTCGACGTAGTCAACACCGGGAATGGCATTGGCTACTCGCTCGATCGGTTCAGTAACAAAGCCCTGAACCGACTCGGCGGTCGCCCCCGGGTAGGGTGTAATAATTTGGATCGATGAGCTTTGAATTACCGGAAACTGCAAAACGGGGATATCGACGGCAGATCTGATGCCCGCGAGTAAGAGAAGCAACGACACCACAATCGCAATGACGGGGCGTTTTACAAAAATATCATTCCAGCGGGGCTTGTCTTGGAGCTCGGCCATATTACTTCGCCCCAGTGTAAAGACGCGCTAGGACGCCATCGGAGAGCTTGAACGCACCCGTCGTGGCAAACATGGCTGTTTCATCTAAATCCGCGGTGAAAAGAGCAAAGTCTGCACTCTCGTCCACCAAAGTGACGCGCGTTGGAACCGCTCGGAAAGGTTGCTGCGCACCCGCTTCAGCGTCGGCCAGTTCGAAAATATAAGTGCCTTCCGTATCCCAGCGGATGCTGGCCGGCGGTAATTCATAAACAACGGATGAGGCGCCACTCGCAACTTCAATCTGCAGCAGTTCTCCGTGCTTCAAACGATCGCTTCGTGTCATCGCGCGGACATCAAAAGTGCGTGTATTGGCGTCGATAGTGTCTGAGATAACAATGATCGTCGCAGTACCGAGCAGGGTATTGTCTAGGTCAAAAATACTAACCGTATCGCCGATACTTAAGCGCGCTAAGCCTTGAGGCACTTTGAAGTCAATCCAACGCTCGGCGCCAAGGCCGGTGAAATCTGCAATGATTTCGCCGCTATTAATCATGTCGCCGACAACATGGGTGTAGATGCCCATACGGCCATCAAAGGGCGCTCTCAGTGTTAATCGCGTCAGCTGGGCATCGATAGCTCGGATTTGCGCATTCAATGCATTTAATCGCGCCTGCTGCACATCGATATCGTCTTGAGCAATCAGAGACTGAGCTTTAAGCTTTCGGCTCCTTCCGAGCTGTGTGATGGTAAGGTCACGCTCTGCTTTAAGTGCTTCTTGCTGCGCAATCAGGTCCGCCGAAAACAGTTCAAGCAGCGGTTGACCTTTTTTAACAACGGCACCCGATCGATGAGGGAGCGCAACGATACGACCACCCACCTCGGGGCTAACTTCAACAAATTCAGGTCTGCGGACTGTGCCGCCCAAACGGCGGACCGGTGTATGCGACGCTGTACCGACCTGCTGCGCATTGACGACTTCATAAGGCTCGGGGAACGAAGCACCAAAGGCGATTGCAGCCGTAATTTGCTGGTATTTCACTGCGGCCAGTGCGCCAGTTACCAAAAAGCAGCTGACAATAGTGATGAGCCAGGGCAAAACTTTGCGCATTTAAATGTCTCTCGTTGAGTGGTCGTTTAATTGGACTGTGAAGGAGGTACGTAGCCTTCCGCGTGATCGTGCTCGCCGCCGCTTAAAAAAAGCTCCATCTGCTCGGACAAATATTTGCGCGCCTCAGGGTCCATCATGTTTAGGTGCTTCTCGTTGATGAGCATTGTTTGCAGCGCCTGCCAATCACCCCACGCTTTTTTTGATACCGAGTCGAAAATGGCCTGACCTTTTGGGCCGGGGAGTGGTGGCCTATCGAGACCCTCGAGTTCTTCGTTGTAGCGGCGACATTGCACGGTTCGCATGACAGCATTCCTTAGCCAGATTTCTCTTTGTAGAAGCCACTCATCGAAGTCAGAGGACGGAAGTCATACTTCAAGTGACTGCAATATTTTGACCACTGGTGCCGGTAGGCCCAGCGTCAGAGCGCGCGCTATTGTAAACCAGCCGTGACCTTCGCTGTCAGCTATTCTTGACACATTGTTCTGGACAACACACATCACCGGTGTGATTTCGAGGCGAAAATGGCTAAACGTATGACTGACAGCGGGCAGGATTGTCAGCGGTTTGATGGCGGCCAAGCCCTGCTTATCGAGCCATGATGTGACCGTGACATCTTCAGTATTATCCGACCCTTCTCTAGCGCCTTTGTCAGTGCTTTCGGGAATATTAGTCGGGTTATCTGCGTGATTTTTTGGAAAGGTATCGGCATGACTTGCCTCGGGAAATGACCAGAGACCGCCCCAGATTCCGCTCGGCGGTCGCCTTTCGAGTAATACCCGCCCTTGAGAAGCAACGCAGATAATGAAATGGGTGTCCCTGGTGGGGATCTTTTTCTTAGGTTTCTTTCCAGGGTACGTAGCCTGGGTGCCAGAAATTCTCGCTTGGCAGTCTTCCGTCATTGGGCAGAACAAGCACTCAGGTTTAGATTTGGTACAGAGCGTCGCACCTAAATCCATGATGCCTTGCGTGTAGTCAGCAGTTCGCTGCCGCGGCGTCACCGCCTCGGAGGCCCTCCAAAGCGCTGCGAGCACATCGCTGCGCCCGGGCCATCCTTCAATGGCGTGGTAACGCGCCAGCACGCGTTTCACGTTGCCGTCCAAGATTGGCGCCCAGCCGCCATGTCCCAGGGTAAGGATAGCGCCCGCGGTTGATCGACCAATGCCGGGCAGTGACTCCAAACCCTCGACCGAGTCTGGAAACTCTCCACCGTACTCTTCAGCTACGATGCAGGCGGTTTTATGCAAGTTCCGCGCGCGAGCGTAATAGCCGAGCCCAGTCCAGAGGCTCAGGACATCATCAATCGGTGCCTGCGCGAGGTCCGCTACTTTGGGGAACCTCGCCATGAAGCGCTCGTAGTAAGGAATCACTGTTGCCACTTGCGTCTGCTGCAACATGATCTCTGAAACCCATACGCGATAGGGCGTGCGATCTTGCTGCCAGGGCAAGGTCTTGCGTCCATGCTCGTCAAACCATGCGAGGAGCCGCTCGGAAAAGGGAGGAAGATCGGTCATAAGATGAGCTGGCCGGCGCTTTGCTATACAATTCGCGGCCTAGTGTAGCGCCTCTCAGGTGCAGTCGACTTAAGTTTAGGAAATACAGATGGACAACGCGCAAACGACAGCTCGTTCAGCAACGGTATCTCGTGACACCTTGGAGACCCAGATTACTGTCTCGGTCTGCCTCGATGGAACCGGTAAAGCAGAGTTTGATACCGGCTTACCCTTCCTTGAGCATATGCTGGACCAGATCGCGCGACACGGCATGGTCGACCTGAACATAAAAGCAAACGGTGACTTGCATATCGATGCACACCACACCGTCGAGGATATTGGCATCACCTTAGGACAAGCTCTCGCACAGGCCGTTGGTGACCGCCGTGGCATTTTGCGATACGGACATGCGTATGTGCCGCTCGACGAGGCTTTGTCACGTGTTGTCATCGACTTCTCTGGCCGTCCAAGCTTGCACTACAACGTGCCGTTTACTCGCGCTTCGGTGGGTGACTTTGATGTAGACCTGTTCTCGGAGTTCTTCCACGGATTGGTCAATCACGCTCAGCTCACTTTGCACATCGATAATCTCAAAGGCGAGAACAGCCATCATCAGGCCGAGACGGTGTTCAAAGCATTTGGCCGGGCATTAAGAATGGCTGTATCTGCGGACGAGCGCGCGCCCTCTGCAATGCCATCGACCAAAGGCGTTTTGTAAGTCGATGTCAAAAACAGTTGCCGTTATCGATTACGGCATGGGAAACCTTCACTCGGTTGAAAGTGCGCTGCGCAAAGCAGGTGCGGATAGTGTTTCCGTAACGGATAAGCCAGATGCAATTCTGAAAGCGGATCGTGTCGTTTTTCCCGGTGTGGGCGCTATTCGCGATTGCATTGGGGAGTTCAAGCGGCTGGGTTGTGATGAAACCTTAAAGACCGTGATTGAGGCAGGGACCCCAGTGCTCGGCATATGTGTTGGTATGCAATCGCTGATGACCCGCTCCGAGGAGAACGGTGGCGTTGCCTGTCTCGATTGGTTGCAGGGACCTGTCACACGATTTCCCCAGGATCATCGAGACACGAGGGGCGTTAAGTTGAAAGTGCCTCACATGGGGTGGAACCGCGTCAGTCAGAAATCGAATCATCCAATGTGGAACGGAATCGAGGACGACGCGTATTTCTATTTTGTTCATAGCTTTTATGTGCCCGCGGATCAGTGTGATTCGGTAGCGGGCACCTTCGAATACGGTTTGCAGGGGGCTGCTGCAGTTGCTCAAGGGAATGTCTTTGCGACGCAATTTCATCCTGAAAAAAGCCACGACACTGGCATAAAGCTGTTAGCTAATTTCCTTGATTGGGACGGGACATGTTAGTAATTCCAGCAATAGACCTTAAAGACGGGCAATGCGTTCGCTTGCGCCAAGGCGATATGGACGACAGCACAGTCTTTTCCGATGATCCTGTTGCAACGGCTGAGCAATGGGCTCAGGCGAGCGCTCGCAGACTTCACATGGTCGACCTTAATGGCGCCTTTGCCGGTACGCCCAAAAACGCAGCTGCTGTGAAGGCGATCACTCAAGCCTTGCCCGATCTCCCTGTTCAGATCGGCGGTGGTATTAGGGACTGCAATACCATCGAAAGCTATTTAAACGCTGGCGTGAGCTACGTCATCATTGGTACAGCTGCGGTAAAGAATCCGGAGTTTGTGCGCGAGGCCTGCGAACGCTTCCCCGGCCACATCATTGTCGGTATCGATGCGAAAGCCGGTTTCGTTGCCACGGACGGCTGGGCTGAGACCAGTACCGTTCAGGCGGTCGATTTGGCGCGTGATTTTCGCGACGCGGGGGTAGAGGCGATTGTCTACACGGACATTGAGCGCGACGGCATGATGCAGGGCGTCAATATCGCCGCCACAGTTAACCTCGCAGTAGAAGGTGGCCTGCCTGTCATCGCCTCCGGCGGCGTGACAAACATCGACGATATTCGCGGCTTAGCTGAGGTTGCACATAACGGCATCGTAGGCGCGATTACAGGGCGAGCGATCTACGAAGGTACGCTCGATGTGGCTGAAGCTCAGGCGCTTTCAGATCGGATGACACGCGGCTGATGGCGCTCGCAAAGCGGATCATTCCCTGCCTGGATGTTGATCAGGGTCGCGTGGTCAAGGGCGTCAATTTCGTCGGCATTCGTGATGCAGGTGACCCTGTTGAGATCGCGCGTCGTTACAATGACGCTGGTGCCGACGAAATTACCTTTCTCGATATAACAGCAAGCCACGAGCAGCGAGATACCACCTATCGCACTGTCGAACAGATAGCGTCCGAGGTGTTTATTCCCCTCACCGTTGGCGGTGGGGTGCGCGCTGTCAGTGATATTCGAACCTTGCTTAACGCCGGTGCCGACAAGGTCAGCATAAACACCGCAGCCATCTTTAATCCCGAGCTTGTGAAGGAAGCTGCCGATCGATTTGGGTCGCAGTGCATCGTTGTCGCCATGGATGTGAAAGGTCTCGGCGATGGCTCGGGACGTTACGAGCTTTTCACCCACGGAGGCAGGAAGCAGACGGGTCTCGAAGCGGTAGCATGGGCTGAGAAAATGGCTGAATTTGGTGCTGGAGAGATTTTGCTCACCAGTATGGATAGAGACGGCACCAAGGACGGCTACGACCTCGGAATTACGCGCGCTATTTCAGATGCAGTCGATATTCCTGTCATTGCTTCAGGCGGTGTGGGAAATCTTGACCACCTCGTTGATGGTTTCACCGAGGGTGGTGCCGACGCGGTCCTTGCGGCCAGTATCTTTCATTTCGGCACTTATACAGTCGGTGAGGCCAAAGAGCACCTAGCAAAAGCCGGCATTCACGTCAGGCGGTAGTTTGCCGGCGCCCGAATGAGAGGCTTACTCGGAACTTTCCGACTGCTCGTTATTCTGGCCGGAGTCAGTTGATTCTGCCTGTTTTGGCATCGCCGACTGCAAGCGCTTCGCATCGATACTTTTGTAAATGTTGATGCCTTTTAACAAGGTGAAGGCCTCGTAAAGTTGGTTGTCGTCTTCTCTAAGGCTCGCCATTTCCTCAGTCTCGGAGGCCTGAGTTTCCGATGAGTTTTTAAGGCTACGGTTCAAGTCAGCCTCGCGGAGCCGACGCCCTTGTTCGAGGTTAGTAAGCTTCGCACGCTCCACAACGACGTCGGGCACAATGCCATCTGCCTGAATCGATCGCCCGTTAGGGGTGTAGTAGAGCGATGTGGTCAATTTGAGAGCCTTGGTTTCGGAGACAGGCAATACGGTTTGGACAGAGCCCTTGCCAAAGCTGCGCGTGCCCATGATGACCGCTCTTCCTCTGTCCTGAAGCGCGCCGGCAATGATCTCCGATGCACTGGCGGAGCCGCCGTTTACCATCACCACAACGGGAACGCCTGGCAACAGCTCGCCCGGCTCTGCTTCTAGAACTGTCTTTGAGTCGGGGTGCCGCCCCTGAGTGTAGACAACTAGCCCGCCATCCAAGAAGTTACTGGCCATTTCCACACTGGCGTTTAGCACACCGCCAGGATTGTTTCTCACGTCGAGCACAACACCGTTAACCGGACCCTTTGCCAGCGCCTCATTGAGTGCATCCGTGACTTCTTTTCCCGAGTCCCGTTGAAACCGGGATACGCGAATAAGCCAATAGCCAGGGTCAATTTCTCTTGAACGGACACTGGGTACATCGATGATGCCGCGGGTAACGACCACATCAAAGGGCTGGCTCTCACCTGCGCGACCAATTTCTAGTGTCACCGTAGTGCCTTCAGGTCCCCGCATATACGTCGAGGATTCATTTGTCGACATGCCCTGAGTTGAGGTGCCGTCAATCTTTAAAATCACGTCTCCAGCTTGTAGTCCAGCATCTTCGGCGGGCGAGCCATCGATAGGTGTCACGATGGAAATAAAGCCGCCGCGGTAGCCAATCTCAATGCCCAGACCTGTGAATTGACCCTCGGTGGATTCCTGTAGGTTGCTGTAGCCGTCATCGGTTAAGTAGGCTGAATGAGGATCGAGACTGGTTAACATCCCTTTCACCGCCATCTCAAAAAGCTCGGCGCCAGTCACTTCTTCAACGTATCCCCGTCGAATAGCATCGAAGGTGTCGGCAAAGAGTTGCAGTTCGTCAAACGAGGTGCTGACAGTCTGATCCTGTGGAGTGATTTCTTGATGGGCCTCCTGAGATGAGCCTGAATCCAACTTGGGCTCGGTACTGGTTTCCTGCGTGGCCTCGGTTACAGACTCAGGGGTAACTGTGTCCGTGGACTGAGCCCATGCGCTTCCGGTGGCCAACATAGAGAGCGATACCGCGAGGGCTGGAATCAACATCGGCACTTGCAAGCGCTTTTCTTCTGGGGTTTTGACCATTCTCAATTTACCTTTTCGCTCGAATCCATTTGGCCGGATCAACTGGAACGCCATCCGAGCGTATTTCAAAATAAAGCGCGGGATCGGTAGCGCCGCCACTCGAGCCAACTCTCGCAATTTCCTCACCTGGTGCCACCCATTCTCCGGTAGTTTTTAGGAGGCTTTCGTTGCGACCGTAGAGGCTCATCCATCCATTGCCGTGGTCAATGATAGTAAGCAAACCCTGACCTCTGAGCCAATCTGCGTAGACAACGCGACCAAAATGTATCGCACGGACCGCGCTCCCGCGACTGGCGGGCATTAGCCAACCCTGCCAGCGAAGATCACCACGTTCTCGCTTCTGCCCAAAGCGGGTCTTACTGAGACTCTTGACAGGCGCGCTTAGTTCACCGGCTTTTGACGAAAAGTCTTCGAAGTCCCCGAGGAAATTGAGATCCGCAAGCCGTCGACTCAGCTCGGTGAGCAGTGTATTCAACCGAGCGGAGTCTTCTTTTAGCGCGTCGATTTGCTGACCGTCGCGCTTAAGCAAAGCGCTGAGCTGCGCGATGATATCGCGCTGATTTGCTCGCTGCGCTAGAAGCTCTCCTCGTTCTGACTCGAGGCGCTTTCTCGTTTTTTCTTGAACAAGTCGATTCGCTTCTTGGGCTTTTTGATTTGCATCTAACGCACCCACAGCTGTTTTAAATGAGTCTATTTCGGCAAGCTGCTTGCTCATCAATATGTCGAAGTAGGCGCGATGACGCTCGGTTTCGTGTGCATTGCTGTCGCCAAACAAAATCTTCAAGTCGCCACCCTGACGCAAAATTGAAAACGCGCCTAGCGCTTTCTCCAATTGTGATTGGCGCGCGCCAATGTCGCGGTTCAGTGTTACTGCCTCTGCCTCCAGATTATTGATGGTTCGACTCAAGGCTTCGATATTCCGGCGGCTTACATCTATCGACTGATTCGCTTCTGCGATCGCGGTGTCGGTCTCGCGAAGCGTTATTTGAAGCTCAGCGCGCTCGTTTGATCTCGATATGACCATGCCTTCAAGCGCCGCAATCGCCTGATTGATCCGTTCGATTTCCGCTTTGGCTTCTTCTACCGTCGCGGGTTCAGGCGCAGGCTGATTATCTGTGGATTGTGCGATGGCAACATTGATCTCTGCACTGAGCAAAAGTCCGATAACGACTGCGAAAAAGTGCAAAGGCCTTTGTAGCGGTGCGCGAACGGGCATCATTGGGGAGATTTGGAGCAAGCGATTGAGCGGCATGTAGACGGACATGCGGAGTATCAGGGCGCCTTATGAGACAGCTTTTAGCAGCGACTCGCCTGTCATAGCAGGCGGCTTGGGAAGACCCATAACATCCAACACGGTTGGCGCGATATCGGCCAGAATGCCCGGAGCGTTTCTGAAGCGCTTTTGTTGGCCACCAATGTAGAACAGGGGCACCGGTTCGGTTGTGTGTTGCGTATGGGGTTGTTCCGAATCGTGGTCATGCATTTGCTCGCAGTTACCATGATCGGCAGTGATCAACGCCTGACCACCGGCAGCAAGCACCGCTTTTTCGAGTTCGGCGATACAACTATCGAGCGTTTCAACTGCTTTTACAGCGGCGTCAAAATTCCCGGTATGGCCAACCATATCGCCGTTCGCAAAATTCACGACAATCAGCTCGTGCGACTGATTTTCAATGCTGTTAATAACCGCAGCAGTGACTTCATTAGCCGACATTTCAGGTTGTAAATCGTAAGTGGCAACGTTTGGTGAAGGAATCAGCACGCGTTCCTCACCGTCAAATAAAGCTTCGCGCCCGCCGCTAAAGAAAAAAGTCACGTGGGCGTATTTTTCCGTTTCAGCAATGCGAGCTTGCTTCATTCCGCTGCTTGCAATGACCTCACCTAGGGTGTCTCCAATCACATCCGGTGCGAAGGCAACGCTTGCATTCAGACCCTCGTAATATTCGGTGGTGGCAATGAAAGACACTTCAGGTTGTCGACAGTCAAATTCGCTGAACCCCGGGTCAGTTAAGGCCTGAGTAAGCTGTCGCGCACGGTCCGCCCTAAAGTTCATAAATAGGACTGCATCGCCATCTGCGATAGGTGCAGCATCGCCAATGCGTGATGGTGCAACAAACTCGTCGTTCTCATCACGCGCATAAGCCGCGTCGAGCGATTCGAGTGCCGAGTCAAAACTAAATTCTGCCTCACCATCGACCAGCAGTTTGGTAGCCGATGCAATCCGATCCCAGCGCTTATCACGGTCCATCGCAAAATAGCGGCCCTGTACCGTCGCTATCCGACCTACCCCCAATGCAGCTAACTCTGCCTCAGCCCGTTCCAGCGACGCCTGCGCACTTCGGGGCGGCGTGTCTCTTCCGTCGAGAAACGCATGGAGATAGATAGCCGAAGCGCCTCGCTTCTGGGCGAGCCGCGCTGCTGCAAAAATATGATTCTCGTGGCTGTGAACACCGCCGGGCGAGAGGAGGCCGAATAAGTGCACCGCGCCACTGGCGGCGATCGCCTTGTCTATCGCACTGCAATAGGCTTCGTTTTCTTCAAAGTCGCCATCATCAATGGCTTTGTCGATGCGCGTAATGCTCTGGTAGATGATTCGGCCTGAGCCCAAGCTCATGTGCCCGACCTCAGAATTACCCATCTGGCCTTCGGGAAGCCCAACGTCTAGTCCTGAGCCTGATACTAATGTGGATTCGCCCTCGCGCCATAGCCGGTCAAAAGTGGGTGTTGCCGCATGAAAAATAGCGTTGTTCTCGCTTGCCTCCCGATATCCAAAGCCGTCGAGAATGACCAAGACTGTAGGTGAAGCAAGCGAGCTAATAGGGGGCATAGGGGTTCCTCTCAGCGAGGCTAATATTTTAGCAGTCATGTTGGTAAAAGATCACCCCAGATTGATGCCGAGTACCCATTCGTTTTGCGGTGATAGTGCCACTGGAGAGGGCTGTACGAAGCACGTATACTCGCGCCTTTAACACTGCCCGTGAGGTCAGATAACACCCGTGTCATTTAGCCATTTCCTGATTTTTATCTCCGAGCAGTGGGTGTTGGTGTTTGCGCTCTTACTGAGCTTGAACCTGCTGTTATTCACCGAGTCGCGTAAAGCCGGACCCGCATTGAGTCCACAGCAAGCTATTAATCTCACCAACAGGGAGGGTGGCGTGTTTCTGGATGTCAGAGATGCAAAGGAGTACAAGCGCGCGCACATCTCGGAGGCGGTCAATATTCCCTCAGCTAATTTGCAAGGGCGTCTGGGAGAGCTTGAGAATTACAGAGACAAGCCAGTGATTGTGGTCTGTCGCATGGGGACAAGCGCCGGTGCAGCCGTTAAGCAACTTCGAGCCAAAGGATTCTCTCAAGCGCAGCGAATGGCGGGCGGCATGATGAGTTGGGACGAGCAGCGATTGCCTGTTACGAACAAATGAAGCCAGTAACTATTTACACGACTCAATGGTGCCCCTTTTGCGTCCGCGCGAAACGACTTTTGAGCAGCAAGAATATTACCTTCAACGAAATACCCGTTGACGGTGACGCGCCTTTGCGCGCGAAGATGGCTGCCATGGCTGGTGCGACAAGCGTCCCTCAGATATGGATTGGCGACCAGCACGTCGGAGGCTGCGACGAATTGTATAGCCTCGAGCGGCAACAACGATTAGATTCCATGCTTCAAAGCGAAGCGTAATAAACATCGAAGACAGGAGACACCGCAATGGCGGAAGAGCAAGCTGCAGGTGCAGCACAAGATGATCAGGTACAGCAGCAGTTCACGATGCAGCGCATGTACACCAAAGATATCTCATTCGAGTCACCAGCGACTCCCGATATCTTCCGTCAAAACTGGCAGCCAAGCGTCAACGTCGATTTGAACACCCGTTCTTCAAAGGCCGATGACGACGGCAACCACGAAGTGGTCCTCTCGATCACTGTGACTGCAAAGATCGAAGAGAAAAATGCGTTCCTAGTTGAAGTGCAACAAGCGGGTATTTTCTTTGCATCAGGTATCGAGGCTGAGCCGCTTAAGCAGATTCTCGCAACCGTTGCGCCTAATATTTTGTTCCCTTACGCGCGTGAAGCGATTGACAACATCGTGGTCAAAGGCGGCTTCCCGGCCTTGATGCTAGCCCCTGTAAATTTTGATGCGCTGTACGCGCAAGCAATGGCACAACAAGCAGCGCAGGGTGGTGATCAGCCCGCTGAGGGCGCTACTCACTAAGCCAACTGGCTGAGCTTTCGCGTGAGGGTATTCCGACCCCAACCGAGTAGCTCAGCTGCTTCCGCTTTTTTACCGGCTGTATGTTCTAGTGCTGCGCTCATCATGATCGACTCGATCTGAGGTATTGCGTGCTTGAGCACGTTGGTTTCGCCGGCCAGTAATCTTGCCCGGACCCAATCTGAGAGCTGTTTTTCCCACGATCCTTCGGGCTGACTGCCTTGATCATGCTCCGCCACCAATTCAGGTGGCAGATCGCTCATCAAAATTGTATTGCCTGCACCCATTACTGTTAGCCAGCGAGAGGTGTTTTCGAGTTGGCGAACGTTTCCTGGCCACTCCAACGCACTGAGGTAGTCCCTAACTTGAGGTGAGAGCTCCTTTATGGGCACACCTAGTTCTAAGGCTGCTTTTGTTAAAAAGTGATTGAGCAATAGTGGAATGTCTTCTCGGCGCTCGGCTAGCCTTGGAACATTGATGCCAATAACGTTGAGCCGGTGATACAAGTCCTCGCGGAATGAACCCTCTGCGACGAGTCCCCTTAGGTCTTGATGGGTTGCTGCGATCACCCTTACATCTGTCTTGATAGCTGTGGCTCCGCCAACGCGGAAGAACTCGCCCTCAGCAAGTACTCGAAGTAGCCTTGTTTGGGTCTCATGGGGCATGTCGCCGATTTCATCGAGAAACAATGTGCCACCATTCGCCTGCTCAAAGCGGCCTTCGCGCCTGCCAGCCGCACCTGTGAAAGACCCTTTTTCATGACCGAAGAGTTCAGACTCCATCAGGTCCTTAGGGATGGCAGCCATATTGAGTGCTACGAAAGGTGCGTTGGCTCTAGGGCTGTGTTGGTGAAGCGCCCGAGCAACCAGTTCCTTACCTGATCCAGACTGACCACTGATGAGTACGGTGATCGCGCTTTGAGAAAGTCGGCCAATCGCCCGAAATACTTCTTGCATGGCGGGTGCATTGCCAATGATTTCCTTGCCGCTATTTGTGTCGCTGGCCTGGTTAAGCGTTTCTTTTTGGGTATACGCCAAGGCTCGAGAGGCGACCTCGAGCATCTCATCAATGTCAAAGGGCTTGGGTAGGTACTCAAATGCACCCGACTCATAAGATGTGACCGCACTGTCTAGGTCCGAGTGTGCAGTGGTTATGATAACGGGTGTATCAGGTACAGTGGCTTTAAGCTCCCGAAGCAACGTAAGACCGTCCATACCTGGCATACGGATGTCGCTGATGATTGCTTTGGGCGACTCGTGCTCTAGAGCACCGAGTAATTCATCAGCGTTTTCAAAAGTTTTGCAGGCGATATTTTCTCCGCTCAGCGCTTTCTCGATCACCCAGCGTATGGAGTTATCGTCATCTACCACCCAAATTTGATTTTCATCGGTCATTGTTCGCTATCCATTGGTAGAAGTAGTGTGAAGCAGGTGTTTCCAGGTTCACTGTTTGCCTGAATGACGCCGCCGTGTCGTGTCAGAATCATCTGTGAGAGCGAGAGGCCTAAGCCACTTCCCTCAGGACGCGATGTCACCAGAGGAAGAAAAATCGAGGACATAAGATCCTCTGGAATTCCGGGACCGTCATCAATAATCTCAAGTGCGCAGACCAGCTTGTGTCGCTGGCCATTCAATGTGTATTGACGCTTACTTCGCGTTTTCAGCGTGAGCGCACAGCCAGAGGGTGAGGCCTCCCAGGCGTTGCGCGCGATGTTGAGTACCGCTTGGGTAAGTTGGCTCGCGTCGGCGTTGAACTCGGGCAGACTAGGGTCGTAATCCCGCGTCACGTTAATGCTTGTGCCTGCCTCGGCCTCGATAAGTTGGCGCACCCGTTCGGTAACCTCGTGGATGTTCATTGGTTGCCTGTCGAGCGACTCTCTTGGCCCCAAGAGTCGATCTACCAGCGCCTGAAGACGGTCCACTTCCGCAATGATAATGCTGGCATACTCATCGAGCTCGTCGCTCGGAAACTTTCGAGCGAGAAGCTGCGCTGCACCACGAATGCCGCCAAGCGGGTTTTTAACCTCGTGTGCTAAGCCTTTTACAACGTCATCAAGTCTGCTTTGTGCTTCGCGCAAATTTTCAGTTTCACTGATGGCTCGTGCACGATCGAGCGCCGATATCTCGAGCAGGATTCGCGAGTCTCGATCGTAGTTGAGCGGCGTGATAACCACATCAACCGTGACATCTCGCCCCGTTTTTAAACTTAGTTTAAGATCTCGGCTTACAGCAGGTAAGCGAGTACTTACTACATTTGTAAGCGTTTCATGCCAATGAATTGCCGCCTGACCTGTGGGGCTGGCAAGCTCATCAAACGGTAGCCCAACGGCGCGTAGCGCTGAGGTTTCAAGGAGGACTTGAGCGGCCTGGTTGAGTGTGTCGACGATGCCGTGTTCGTCGATAAGAACGACACAGGTTGTCAGTGAGTCGAGGTCAAACCCCGGTGTAACGTTCATTGTGAGCGCCCCGTCATTGCGACGTTCAGAGCCGTCAAGCATTCAGAGAATAATGGTGTCTGAGCTGTCACTGGGGCTATACGACAAAATAAGGGCGGCCTCATAATATTGAGGGCCTCAGAACAAATACGGTGATGGGCTCGGAAGTCGCAAGTATTGAGCCATTCTCTGCTACCCACTTGGCTTCAAGTGTGTGGGCACCGCGTATAACGTAGGTCAGTGTCCACGATAACTCTGTCTGGGCTTCACCCACCTTTTCCCCGTCAAGATAAAGTTCCAAAGACTCACCATCGCCTAGCTCTGGTGTAGCATCCACCGCGACGTCAAAAATCCCCGCTCCCATGGGAATCGTCGCGTTATGCATTGGACTGACGATGCCGACTACTCTATCGATACCAACTTCGCTGCCGTCGCGCTCTTCGCTGTCAGCTGGCGTTACGGGAGTTGCCTGCATCGCATTGACGGCCGGAGGCGTTTTAATCTGTTCGACCTTCGTTTGTGGGTCTTTGGGTGGCGTATCGCTGAAGGTCACCACACCGTTGACGTCGACAGACTTGTATATTTGAGCGTTTGCGAGCCCTGCTAATACGAGGGCGATCATAGCGATAAAGCGAATCGAGTTTTTCACTGCGGCCCTCCTTGCGTCATTTTTCCCACCGTTTTGCGCACTAAGTTGGTGCGTTTTCAGGGTTGCTACGAAAATTCTCAAAATTCAGAGCAAAAAAAAGCCCGCAGTCTGTCGCGGGCTTTCTTTGTTGCCTTGTTAGACCGAGTAGTACATGTCGAATTCGATTGGGTGAGTCGTCATATTGAGACGCTCCACTTCCTCGCTCTTCAACTCGATGTATCCATCGATCATATCGTTTGTGAACACGCCACCGGCTGTCAGGAAGTCGCGGTCCGCGTCCAGAGCTTCTAATGCCATCTCCAGCGTTGACGCAACGGTTGGGATTTCAGCCGCTTCCTCCGCGGGCAGGTCATAGAGATCTTTGTCCGCAGCATCGCCAGGGTGGATCTTGTTCTGGATGCCGTCGATACCTGCCATCAACATCGCTGCGAAGCAGAGATATGGGTTTGCCGTTGGATCACCAAAACGAACTTCGATGCGCTTACCTTTTGGCGACGGCTCGTAAGGGATGCGGATAGACGCAGAGCGGTTACGCGCTGAATAAGCGAGCATAACGGGTGCTTCGAAACCGGGGACAAGTCGCTTGTAGCTGTTTGTTGACGCGTTAGCGAACGCGTTGATCGCGCGAGCGTGCTTAATGATGCCGCCAATGTAGTACAGCGCCGTCTCTGAAAGACCCGCGTACTCGTCACCTGCAAAGGTATTCACGCCGTCTTTTGATACGCTCTGGTGAACGTGCATACCGGAGCCGTTATCGCCAACAAGTGGCTTAGGCATAAATGTCGCAGTCTTTCCGTAAGCGTGAGCTACGTTGTGCACGCAGTACTTGAGGATCTGGACTTCGTCGGCTTTCGTAACAAGCGTGTTGAAGCGGACACCGATCTCGCACTGGCCTGCCGTACCTACCTCGTGGTGATGCACCTCAACGTCGAGGCCCATTTGCTCCATGGCGGAACACATGGCAGCACGGATGTCGTGCAGTGAATCCACAGGGGGTACGGGGAAATAGCCACCTTTGACGCCGGGACGGTGACCTGTGTTGCCTTCGTCGAAGCTGTCGCCTGACGCCCATGCAGCTTCTTCAGAGTTGATTTCGTAGCTGGCGCCCTGCATTTCGACTTTGTACTTAACATCGTCGAAAACGAAGAACTCGGGCTCTGGACCGAAGAACGCTGTGTCACCCAAACCAGTCGATGCGAGGTAGGCTTCGGCGCGCTTTGCAACGCTGCGAGGGTCACGCTCATAGCCTTGCATTGTTGAAGGCTCGACAATATCGCATCGCAAAATGATGGTTGCGTCGTCAGTGAAAGGGTCAATGACTGACGTGCTGTCATCGGGCATGAGGATCATGTCTGACTCGTTGATGCCTTTCCAGCCTGCGATCGAAGAGCCGTCAAACATCTTGCCGTCTTCAAAGAAATCTTCATCGACGTAGCTTGCGGGAATGCTTACGTGCTGTTCTTTACCGCGCGTATCGGTAAAGCGCAGATCTACCCAACGTATATCGTTGTCTTTTATCAAATTGAGCGTGCGCTCTGACATGGATGCCTCCTAAGGACTGTAAAACCCGATCTAATCGGTATGTATGTGCGTAACCCGTAGGCGTATGCACTTTCCTGAGACATGGTAGCAAAGCCTGTGCCACATCTCGATGCAAAAGTTTTTCTTTTTAAGTCATTGTTTCTATTGCGGTTAATGAAAATTTATCGACCTTGGCTGGAAAATTTACGCACTTTTTTGGTGCCCACTATATTTAAGCGCACTAACTTAGTGCAATTTGAGCAATTAAGCGGTTTGGAGAGCGAGAGCAACCGCTAACCCGATGGTATGCATCGATGAACAATAGGTGGTTGGCATTTGTATTTTTTGTAACGGCAGTGAATCAGCCGGATAAGGGCTTTTTCACGGTCTTCACTGGTGCCGCTTGTGGTACAGTCGCGCCCGCTTGAGCGCCCAACACCCCAATGGCAGAGCCCCAACTAAAGAGCCCAACAAAAGAGAAAGTCCCAGTGATTGAGAATCTTCGAAACATCGCGATTATCGCGCACGTAGACCACGGCAAAACAACCCTCGTTGATTGCCTGCTTCAGCAATCGGGAACGCTTGATCGAAAGAGTCAGGGCGCTGAGCGGATCATGGATTCCAATGATCAGGAGCGAGAGCGCGGAATAACGATCCTTGCTAAGAATACCGCGATTCGATGGAACGACTATCGTATCAACATTGTCGATACGCCTGGACACGCCGACTTTGGTGGAGAGGTCGAACGTGTTCTATCAATGGTGGACAGTGTTCTGCTTATTGTTGACGCTGTCGATGGACCGATGCCTCAGACACGATTTGTAACATCCAAGGCGTTCGAGCGCGGACTCAACCCTATAGTTGTCGTCAACAAAATTGACCGACCCGGCGCGCGCCCTGACTGGGTCATTGATCAGGTATTTGATCTCTTTGACTCATTGGGAGCCACCGACGAGCAGCTCGATTTCCCCATCATGTATGCTTCGGCGCTCAACGGCATCGCGGGTGATGACCCCGAAAATATGTCGGACGACATGGAACCGCTGTTCAACATGATCGTCGATCACGTCTCGGCGCCAGAGGTGAACTCTGATGGCCCGTTCCAAATGCAGATTTCAGCGCTCGATTACAACAGCTATGTCGGTGTCATCGGTGTAGGCCGAATAACGCGCGGGAAGCTCAGTCCAAATACACAGGTGTCGGTTGTTGACCGCGATGCCTCCTCCCGCAGCGGCAAAATCTTGCAGGTAATGGGTTACCACGGCTTGGAGCGTGTAGAAGTTGAGACGGCAGAGGCGGGTGATATTGTCTGCGTCACCGGTATCGATTCGCTCAATATTTCCGACACGCTATGCGACCCAGCAGCGAGTGAAGCGCTGCCCCCGCTCTCCGTTGATGAGCCGACCGTGAGCATGACCTTCCAGGTAAACGATTCACCTTTTGCTGGTCTTGAAGGTAAGTACGTGACGTCACGCAACATCAAGGAGCGCTTGGATCGCGAGCTGATTCACAACGTCGCGCTGCGCGTCGAGCAGGGCGATAGCCCCGATAAGTTCGTAGTCTCAGGTCGCGGAGAGCTTCACTTGTCTGTACTGATCGAGAGCATGCGCCGCGAGGGTTTCGAATTGGGCGTTTCACGACCCGAGGTTATCCAAAAAGAGATCGACGGTCAGCTCTGCGAACCCTATGAACAGCTGGTCATTGATTGCGAATCCGAGCATCAAGGCGGTGTCATGGAAGAGCTTGGGCAGCGCCGCGCTGAAATGAAGAACATGGTGCAGGACGCAAGCGGCCGTGTTCGGCTCGAGTTTATTGTGCCTGCACGTGGGCTTATAGGCTTCAGGTCGATGTTCATGACACTGACCTCAGGCAGTGGAATCATGACTCACATATTCGATCACTACGGACCCGTCAGCAAAGCTGAACTGGCACAGCGTAACAACGGCGTTTTGGTCTCGATGGTTAAAGGCAAAACACTGGCCTATGCGCTGTATAGCCTGCAGGACCGTGGCCGGTTGTACATCGAAGCGAATGTCGAGGTTTACGAGGGCCAGATCGTTGGCCTGCACAGCCGAAGTAATGACCTTGTTGTGAATCCGACCAAAGCTAAGCAACTGACCAACGTGCGCGCATCAGGTACCGATGAGGCGCTGATCCTCACGCCTCCCGTACTTCATACCCTTGAGCAAGCACTGGAATTTATCGACTCTGACGAGTTAGTTGAGGTGACTCCGGAGAGTATTCGCCTCCGCAAGAAGTTGCTCCTCGAGCACGAGCGCAAGCGCGCATCGCGAGCGGCTTAACGGCCGCTCCAGAGCATCTCGTAATGAGGGATATCGTCTTCCATGTATGGCCCGTGCTCTGTGACAAACCCAAGTGCTTCGTAAAAACCCTGTAGGTAAGCCTGGCCACTAATGCGGATACCTGTATCCCACTTGGACGCGCAGAATCCCATCCCTACCTTCATGAGCTCAACGCCCCTGCGCTGACCTCTGAGTTTCCGTGAGATAGAAACTCGGCCGATAGAACACTCCTCATAGCTAACGCCGGGCGGAACTACTCGCAGCGTTGCGACCAGCTCGTCACCGATGTGGCCTGTCAGATGCCAGCACTTTGGATCTTTTTGGTCTGGGTCCTGATAAGGACACTCTTGCTCCACTACGAAGATATCGGCCCTAAGTGCCAAAATGTCATGCCACGCTCCTGCCGACATTGTGTCGAAATGGCGCCACCGCCACTTAATTTCTTCCATGTTTTTAGCGCTACTATGAGATAATTCTGAAGCGCGAAGGCTATCACGAACATAGTCGCTCGCTTTTAAATTTCGAACGCTTTGTTCTCGAAGGTAGCAGTTACCCTATGTCCGATATGTTCAACACACCTCAAGCAACGGAAACGCTCTCGCTCAAAGAGTATGCCGAGAAGGCGTATCTCGATTATTCGATGTATGTGATTCTCGATCGAGCGCTGCCTCACGTCGGTGATGGCCTTAAGCCCGTGCAAAGACGAATCGTTTATGCGATGAGTGAACTGGGACTTAAGTCCTCCGCCAAGTACAAGAAATCAGCACGAACCGTCGGGGACGTGATCGGTAAATTCCACCCTCACGGGGATAGTGCAGCCTACGAAGCCATGGTCTTGATGGCACAGGATTTCTCCTATCGGTATCCCTTGATTGATGGTCAGGGGAACTGGGGTAGTGCCGACGATCCTAAATCCTTCGCAGCCATGCGATACACCGAGTCTAAACTCACTAAATACGCGGATGTACTCCTGGGCGAACTAGGGCAGGGTACGGTCGATTGGCAGCCCAACTTCGATGGCAGTATCGACGAGCCAGTTGTTCTTCCCGCACAGGTCCCCAACTTGTTGCTCAACGGTACGACCGGGATTGCCGTGGGTATGGCTACCGACATACCGCCGCACAATTTGCGCGAGGTAGTGAACGCGACCATCCACTTACTCGATTATCCAGATGCCACAGTAGACGCACTATGCGGCCATATACAGGCGCCGGATTTCCCCACTGATGCAGAGATCACGACCTCGCCCGAGGAAATTCGTGATATCTATCGCAGCGGTCGAGGTAGTGTGAAGATGCGAGCCGCGTGGCGGCGTGAAGATGGCGCTGTTGTTCTCGACGCGCTGCCCTACCAGGTCTCCGGATCAAAAGTACTCGAGCAAATTGCCGGGCAAATGCAGGCGAAAAAGCTACCCATGGTTTCAGACCTTCGCGATGAGTCTGACCATGAGAATCCCACTCGGCTGGTCATTGTGCCGCGGTCAAACCGCGTTGATCTCGACGCAATGATGAGTCACTTGTTCGCCACTACCGACCTGGAGCGCTCTTACCGTGTGAACCTTAATGTCATTGGTATGAATGGTCGTCCCGGTGTTCGTTCGCTCGATCAGCTGCTACGCGATTGGGTTCAATTCCGCCGTCAGACCGTTCGTAGACGCTTGGAATATCGACTCGAGAAAGTGCTTAAGCGACTTCACATCCTTGAGGGCTATCTAGTTGCTTACCTCAATATCGATGAGGTAATCCGAATCATCCGAGAGGAAGACGAGCCAAAGGCTGAGCTGATGGCGCGTTTCGCGCTTTCCGATATTCAGGCGGACGCTATTCTCGATCTCAAACTGCGCAATTTAGCTAAGCTCGAGGAGATGAAGATCCGCGGTGAGCAGTCTGAACTCAGCGATGAGCGAGACGGTCTTCAGAAAACGCTCGGCAGTAACGCCTTGATGACCAAGCTCATTCGCAGCGAACTTGTCGATATTGCGCACGAGTACGGTGACGACCGTCGATCGCACCTTGTTCAGGTGGAAGAAGCAAAAGCCTTCTCCGAACTGGAGTTGACCAGCGCAGACCCAATGACAGTTGTGGTGTCCGAGAAGGGTTGGATCAGAGCGGCAAAAGGCCACGATATCGACCCAGAGACGCTTAACTACAAGTCCGGAGATGCCTTCAAGTTTGCAGCCCTTGGACGAAGTAACCAGACAACGGTTGTCTTCGATTCGACAGGGCGTGCCTATTCGATACCAACGCATCAACTGCCCTCGGCACGGGGACAAGGCGAGCCCTTAACGGGCAGGATTGCTCCGCCGTCGGGTGCTACTTTTGAAGGTTTGATGACGGGTACCGAGCACCAGAAGTTTTTGTTGGCCAGTGATGCTGGCTACGGCTTTGTCGCAAAATTTGGTGATCTCGTTGCCAAGAACAAAGCTGGTAAAGCTGTGTTGAGTCTTCCCAAAGGTGCGCAAGTAATGCCACCGGTGATTGTGCCGGAGCGTCAGAATTTATTGGTTGCAGCGGCGACGTCCGAGGGACGGTTATTGATCTACCCGCTCGCTGACCTTCCTGAGCTTGCCAAAGGCAAAGGCAACAAGATCATCGGTATACCTTCCGCCAGAGCACAGGCACGAGAGGAATTGCTCGTTGGGTTGCTGGTGTTCGGAGATGAGGACATTCTTCAGGTGAATTCAGGACGACAGCATCTCAAGCTGCGATTGTCCGACTTGGAGCACTACCGTGGCGAGCGCGGACGGCGCGGTAATCGTCTGCCGAAAGGATTCCAGAAGGTCAGTGGGCTGGTCATCGCGGGCTAGCTTCGCGGCTTATGGTGTCTCCTTTTTAAGTCGCCCTTGGTGCCTTCAATCGAAGCCCTAAAGCAAGTGAAGCGTGATGACAAAGCGGCGCTCAAAAGCATCCGGCGTTAAAAAAGGGAGCAGCGCCCAAGGGAGCGGATCGCTAAAACGGAAGATCCGCTTGATCACCTACATCGGGAAAGAGTCGCCGCTGGAGTAGGCGGCTTTGTTTTTCTAGCTCGGGTAGGAAGGCTGTTGTTGGCGAGCCAAGTTGGCAATCGCCATCTGCGGTATCTACGGTATCGAAAAGTTCTGCGATCTCGTCGAATTCGTTTAGCGAACTCGCCAATTTGATTGCGGTACCCGCGCGCTGTGCAAGGGTATGCGCTTCGTCCAGCGCGGTTTGAATATACAATCCCGCGTAGGCCGTTGCTTGCTCCCCTTGACTTAAATCACTGTGGCTGACACCGATGCCCGCAGAGAACTTCAGTCGCCGACTGCGCTCTGCAATCGGGAGTAAATGCTGCATGAGTGCCGCTGCGACTGTGGCTCTGAGTGGCGGTGACATGCCACGCCACTGGCCCTCGAAGCTCATAGAGAGGCTCTGCGACCTATTCGTTTGAGTTGTGCCACCGAGCATCTGGGATACGGCTTTTAACAGAGCTTCATAGGTTGCGATGTAGCCTACCAAACTCACTTCATCGAGCGTTTCGATGTAACGGGCTAAGTGATCGAGACTCAGAGTGACAACCGCCATCGAGCGCATTGCTGATTCATCGAGTTCTTCCGAGGCCGATGTATCGATCAAATCTAGCGGCAGGGCAGAGAGCGCTGAGTCGAGCTCCTCTAATGGGTCCCCTACGCGTGATGTTGTATTTTGCTGAGACACCTTCGCCAGTAATGACCACAGCCGGTTTGCTTGCCCGCGATAAAGCGAGGTTGTAATTGCAAAGACAAAGGCCGCGATAACGAGACTAAGACCTGTGATCGTCCATCTCAGGGTGCCGTCGGCGGGGGGTGTATTCAGGGTAATTGATAGCGTACCCGCAAGATCAGGTCCAATTTTGAGCGGTCCTTGGTAGTACGCACTCCCTACGGGTGTTCCCACAGAAACCAAGGGTTCGCCCTCAACGTCGGAGACGGTCGCTGCAGCCACAAGATCATTTGCGACCAAACGGTTCAGCTCGCTAGCGACAGTCAATAAGTCCCCGGCGGCAATGAGGCCTGAAGTTCTCGATGCGACTGAGCTGAGTATCACCTTTGCGTAAGCTGCACGCTCGTTGTCGCCGCTCGTCTCTTGCGAGATAAGTGAGAGCGTTAGGGTAATCTGCGCTGCGATGATGACAGCAACGGCAGCGACACAACCTGCACGTTGACCAAAATCGAGGCGATCCCAGAATCTCACGTTTTTTTACCTCTCAGCTTGGAATTATTGACCGGTGTTTGCCGGATT
This sequence comes from gamma proteobacterium HIMB55, assembly GCA_000227505.4. Lineage (NCBI taxonomy): Bacteria > Pseudomonadati > Pseudomonadota > Gammaproteobacteria > Cellvibrionales > Halieaceae > gamma proteobacterium HIMB55. Next base: position 2,644,836 of record AGIF02000001.1, read on the forward strand.
TGCTGGTGGATCAGAGTATCATGCTCGCTCCGAATTGAGCGTACTGTGACATCAATGCAACTCACTATTTTGGCCAAATCAGCGTCGATGCCGCCACTGATCTCTCTCAGGAGACTCTTGGAGGAGCGCGGCGTCACTGTCGATGAATCTACGCATCTGCCCGTGCCAACATCGCTCACGGACTGCCGATCTGGTTTGCGACTCAGTCTGATAGGAAACACAGCTCAGCTTAGTCAGCAAGAGGTGGTCTCGTGCGGGCTTGAAGACGGCGTTGATGCGAACTTACAGACAGCAGAAGAGCGTGCAGTAGATATTAAACTTGCTGTCTTCGATATGGACTCGACCTTGATTCAATGTGAGGTCATCGATGAGTTGGCGAAACACTCGGGCGTGGGTGATCGCGTTGTCGAGATAACGGAGCGCGCTATGCGCGGTGAGCTCGACTTCAATCAATCCTTTGCAGAGCGCCTCGGATTGCTTCGCGGCTTGGATGCACGCGTTGCTTCAGAGATAGCCTCCTCACTGCCGTTTAGCGACGGGGCACATGAGTTGATGCTAACCCTGCGCGCTCGTGGCGTGCGAACCGTTATTCTCTCTGGTGGCTTTGACGTGTTCGCTGAGAGTGTATTGGGCGTTCTGAAGATGGACAGTTACGTGGCTAATACGCTCGAAATTGTGGATAACAAACTCACAGGTCGCGTAATCCCCCCAATTGTAAATGCAGATGAAAAACGTGCGCGGTTGATATCACTTGCCAGCAGTATGGCGATTGATTTGTCACAGACTATGGCGGTTGGCGACGGAGCTAACGACCTTAAGATGCTTGAAACCGCGGGTATTGGCGTGGCATTCAGAGCAAAGCCCGTGGTGCGAGAGCAAGCTCGGTATCAGCTCAGTCATGTTGGACTAGATGGGGCGCTTTATCTCTTAGGGTGAAGGCCTTCTTCTGAGCCAGAGGCTTTTCTTTGTGCTCGAGACTCCTGTTCTGAGTCAGAGGCCTTTCTTCTTTGCTAGAGGCCTTTACTGGCGATAAACGGCATTGTCACTCAGGTGCTCGCTCGCAAGACGCCGACTTTGATATGATCGCGGCTCAACAAACTTGCAGGGTCCGCATTCATGCCTAATTTCTCTACCAACGAATTCAAACCAGGTCTCAAGGTTATGCTCGATAACGAGCCCTGCTCGATTCTCGAAAATGAATACGTGAAGCCAGGAAAAGGTCAGGCGTTTAACCGTGTAAAGCTCCGCAACCTGCGATCAGGTCGTGTTCTCGAAAAAACCTTTAAGTCGGGTGATTCGCTTGAAGGTGCGGACGTTATGGATATCGATCTCGAGTACTCCTACACCGATGGTGAGTTCTGGTATTTCATGGACCCCAATACATTTGAGCAGCATTCGGCGGACCGCGCCGCAGTAGATGACGCGGAAAAGTGGCTGAAGGAGCAGGAGAAATACGAGGTTACACTGTTTAACGGTGCTCCATTGGCAGTAACCCCCCCTAATTTTATCGAGCTAGAAATCACCGAGACCGACCCTGGTCTCAAGGGCGACACGGCGCAGGGCGGTAGTAAGCCAGCCACGTTGAGCACCGGTGCGGTTGTCCGTGTGCCGCTGTTCCTGTCTGAGGGTGAGGTCATTCGCGTCGATACTCGCAGCGGTGAGTACGTTAGTCGAGCAAGTAAGTCTTAACGCATTTATTTATTGACCGCTTAAATGTCCGATTGGCGGCCAACCGGGGATGCTAAGGCGCTTCGCGCGCGTGCTAGGTTGTTCGAAACGATTCGAGAGTTCTTTTCGGAGCGCGGTGTTTTAGAAGTCGATACGCCGCTGCTTTCGCAGTTTGGTGTCACTGACCCGAATATCGAGCTTTTCACAGTCGCCTTACCCAACGAAAAACGGTTTCTGCAGAGTTCACCCGAATACGCAATGAAGCGTCTGCTTGCATCGGGTGTTGGCGATATTTACCAGCTTGGTAAGGCCTTTCGGCGCGGCGAAAGCGGCGCTCGGCATAATCCTGAATTCACATTGCTCGAGTGGTATCGCACTGACACAAGCCATCACGAACTTATTCGCGAAGTTGCGGATTTAGTCGCGAAGGTCTTGCCTGTCAGCAGTTGGCAGGTGTGGTCATACGCGGCGCTCTTTGCGGAGATTTTGAACCTTGATGTGTTTACCGCATCGACGGAAACATTGAGGCGCAAAGTCGAGGAAGAGGGTATTTCAATCGATGGGCCGCTCTCGCGCCTCGACCACCTCGATTTACTCATGACCCATAGCGTTGAGCCTCGCATCGCCAGCTGGGGTTTGGTTTTCGTCATCGACTTCCTACCCGAGCAGGCTGCCTTGGCGCGGTTAACAACGCGGGGAGAAAACACAGTCGCCGCAAGATTCGAGGCGTATTACGGTGGACTAGAGTTGGCGAATGGTTATTGGGAAGAGGCTCAGGCCGAGGTCTTATCTGCCCGGTTTGCTGACGATAATGCGAAAAGAGGCTTGCGCGGCCAAGAAGAGATCTCAGCTGACACGCGATTACTCAATGCGTTGGAGGCAGATTTCCCTGACTGCTCGGGCGTCGCTCTGGGTTTTGGTCGCTTACTGATGCTGACGCTGGGCCAATCCTCAATCGCTGAGGTTATGCCGTTCGGTTGGGATCGCGCTTAGCCAACGAGCGCTGGCGTATATCCGTCGATGAATGCCTGCGGTGGCCGCTTCGGTTTTCCCGATGAGATTTCTATGCACACGAACTGCAGACGGGCGCGCAGTACAGTCTCGCCGGTCAGTGTGGATTTAATTTGCATGCGCCGCTCCATGAGCATGCGGCGCTCCCAGGTTGTAATCCACGTTCCCACTTCGAGTTCCTCGCCGAGGCGGGTAGCCTGTAGATATTGGTACTCGGCATTGGTTAAGGCCATGGCGCGGTCGAGCGACTTATAGGCCTCTGCTCCAAGACCCAGCTCAGTGGTATGTGCCCAGGCGGCCTCGTTACACCAGTTCACGTACTGGGTGTTGTTTGTGTGATCAAGCGCGTCGATGTGCTCTGGTAGCACGGTCACTCTGTGGATGAAAGGTGAGGCATAATCCCAAGTCATGCAGGAACCGCCGCTGGCTTCTGTTTAATCAGAAGGTAGCCAAAGGCAATCGCAATCAGCGGGCAGGCAATGTTAAAAATGGCATAGGGTGCGTAGTCGAAGGTCGCTACACCGAGCGTCGCTGCCATGTAGGCCCCGCACGTATTCCAGGGAATCAGTGCAGAGGTCATCGTTGCTGAGTCTTCAAGCGTTCGGGACAAATTCTCCCGGCTTAAATTGAACTCGTCGTAGGTGTTTGCAAAGAGTCTCCCCGGAAGCGCAATGCCAAGGAACTGATCGGCAGCAAGGATATTGGTCACGAAGCCGCCGGTGACGGTAGCCAAGACCAGGTCGCCTGTGGATTTAACTGCCTTCAGTACAGCATCGAGGATCTGTTTCAAGATCCCGGTACGCTCAAGCACCCCACCGAACGCCAATGCACTCATAATGAGCCAGACAGTGTTGAGCATGCTGGCGATGCCGCCCTTGGTGATTAGACTATTGAGCGACTCATTTGAGGTTGTGCCCTCAAATCCCGCAAACAGTGTTCGCCATAGGCCCTCTAGTAATGGCCTCGTGGTCTCGGGGTTTGCCGCCAATGCGAATTTTGTGACTACGTCTGCTTGGAGAGTCAGTGCCGTCACGATGCCCGCGATTGTGGCAAGCATAATCGCCGGGTAGGCAGGTACCTTTCTCCAGATAAGTAGCAGCATGATGAGCAGTGGTACCAGGACGCCAACGCCAACATTGAACTCTCCACGAATTGCCGCGCGAAGTTCAGCGATTTGCTCAGGGGCTGCCGCAGAGCTTGAGTCAATAAACGAAAAGAACAAAAGCGCAACGCAAAAAGCGGGGACTGTGGTCCAGAGCATATGTCTAATGTGCGCGAAAAGATCGACGCTCGTACAGGCGGCGGCTAGGTTAGTCGTGTCAGAGAGGGGCGATAATTTGTCACCAAAGTAGGCGCCGCTAATAATGGCACCGGCCGCAACGGCTGGGGGAAGCCCGTAGCTATCGGCGATCCCTATGAGGCCTATACCAAGCGTCCCGGCGACAGTCCAGGAGCTGCCAATACTGATCGATGCCAGAGCGCAGATGATGGCTGCGGCGGCGAAGAAAATATCCGGGTCTAGGATCGAAACGCCGTAGTAAATCATTGCAGGGACTGTGCCGGCGATCATCCAACTGCCGATTAAACCCCCGACAGCTAACAAAATGAGAATAGGACCTAAGCCGACTTTGATACCGTCGACCATGCTGTCCTGTACCTCGGCCCAGCTCATGCCCCGGTACATTCCTACCAAGCCTGCACAGGCTGATGCGATCAGTAGAGCGACTTGATTCGGCCCATAGGAAGCGTCAGCTCCGAATAGTTGAACCGCTGAAAAAAGAAGAAGAACAAGCAGGGCAATCGGAGCAAACGATAAAAGCATAAGTTATTTAGGCCGGTAGTACGGCTTCGCCATTGTTATTTGATAGGTTCCAATAATACGTTCACGGAAGCCACCTTCACAGTAGCTAAGATAAAACCGCCACATTCGGATGAACTTTTCATCAAACCCCATCGACTTTACCGCATCGAGCTCAGCCAAGAAGGCCTTGTGCCAATGCTTAAGGGTTTCCGCATAGTCCAGGGCAATATCGCGAAGACCAACCGTTTGCATATCGGTTTTGCGTGTCAGAGCACTGCCAATGACGTCGAGCGAAGGAAGACAGCCACCTGGGAAAATATAGCGCTTGATGAAGTCTACTGATCGACGGTATTCATCGTAGCGTTGCGTGTTGATGGTAATCGCTTGAATCACTGCTTTGCCGTCGGGCTTCAAAAGTTTGCTGATACAGTCGAAATAGGTGTCGAAGTATTCGTGCCCAACGGCTTCGATCATCTCAATCGACACCAGCTTGTCGAAGCTACCTGTTAGGTCTCGATAGTCCTCAAATAGCAGTGTGATTCGGTCTTCCAAGCCGCGTGCTTCGACCTCTTTCTTCGCATACTCGAGCTGCTCTCGCGAAATAGTGGTTGTGGTTACTCGGCAGCCATAATTCTCGGCGGCAAAAATGGCCATACCGCCCCAGCCCGTGCCAATCTCGATAAGGTGGTCTGAGGGTTTGAGTTCCAGATCTTCACAGATCAGCCGAAGCTTATGTTGAGAAGCTTCACTTAGACTGTCGCAGCCCTCTGGAAAGACCGCCGATGAATACATGAGAGTGGGGTCGAGAAATAACGAGAAGAAGTCATTGCCCAGGTCGTAGTGTGCGGCAATATTTTCACGCGATCCCGTATGGGAGTTTCGCCGTGCACTGTGAGCGAGTTTTAAGGCGGCTTTTACAAGCCAATTTTGCTGATCCTTCATGGCCTCTAGCAGCGGCATATTGGCACTGAATACCCGTGTTACTTCGGTTAGTTGTTCGCTGCTCCAGTCGCCATCAATGTAGGCTTCGCCACCACCAATGGTGCCACCCATCACGATCCGCGAGTAAGCGCGGGGGTCGTTGATCGTCACTGTAACGCTCGGCGCGACGGAAAGATCATGTCCACCGAATCGGTGGGTTTCATCGCCCTCGCGTACGATCAATTCGCCGTGCTTGAGATTACTGAAAAGGCGAAAAGCCATTCGGCGTGCGAGCTCATCACTCTTCCAGCTCTTGATAGAGGGAAGCTTTGCGATGTCTTTAATATCGATATTTTGAGTCGACATAGATGTGTCTCCTACTGTGCGGAGTTATTTTTTGGGTGTGAGTAAAGTGGGACTCGCCTCATGAATAAGACGAGTGCTTGCCAGTAAATACCGAAGGTTACTTTCGCTGTTTCCAAAGGAAACTTGAGAAGCAGTGTGAGACCCGCTCTTGCTGAAATCGGTACTCGACGGAGTTGCAGTACAGCGTGGAATACGCGTTCTTCTTCTTCGATGTTGGTGAGTTTTATTGCCAGTGACTCAGACGGCGTTGTCGAGAGCCAACGATAACGCTGATTCATGCCGTGAAACGGTGACACGTGAAGTTCTTTTGAAAACTCGGTTTGGAATGGCTCGGCGTTGCTAGCGACAGGGAGCACGTAGCTGTGTCGTTCGCCCCAGGGCGTATTCGTGACTTCGGCGACGATGTAATCGAGTTTCTGGCTGTTAGTGCCGACGCAGAAATAGCAGGCGATAGGGTTGTTCTGTAGGCCGAAATATCGCCAGTTGGCCAACAGGAATATTTGGCCCGTAAACGATTGTTCGGTGGACTCGTAGATGCGCGTTTTGATTGCCTCGGAGATGGAAACATTTTTATCGCCGATGAAGTCAGCTCGGATAAATCGTGCAGGCGCGAACCGCTTCTTGCTCCAAAGTGGCACGCGTTCAGTGATGTGCTCGACGGCGTCAACGTCGACGAATGGCATAAATACGGGGTAACTGAAGCGATGCGGTTTTGGCATTAACCGCGCATGACTCAAGCGACCCACATAAAAGGCCGTATTCAAGCGGCTAGACCTGTTCTAGTAAGGCCACGTTTCGCAAGGATGGCGTCGGCAACGCGGTTACCGCTGAAGAGTCCGTCCTCGTGGAAGCCATTGCGCCAATAAGCTCCACAAAACCAGGTGTTGCGCGGACCGTTTATTTCTTCCCAACGCTCCTGAGCAGAAATGCCCGCGATGGTGAACTGCGGGTGTGCGTAGCGGTATTCGCCGAGAATGGTTGCTGGGTCGATCGACGCCGTGTCATTGAGGGTGACGCAGAATGTTTCGGGGCTATTGATGCCCTGTAAGATATTCATGTTGTAGGTGAGGGTTGCTCGCTCATCGCTATCCCTCAATCGATAATTCCAGCTTGACCACGCGCGTTGTCTTTTAGGGAGCAGGCGTGTATCGGTGTGGAGCACGACCTCATTCTCCGAGTAGGGAAGCTCGGACAATATGACGGACTCTTTGACGTCCGCGTCGCTCAAAAGTCTGAGCGCCTGGTCCGCATGGGCTGCGATAACGATGTCGTCAAAGATAAGTTCTTCGCCCTCACGTGTGCGGAGTTTGACGGGTGCATTCGGTACGCGTTGGATCGAGACCACCTCGCATGAGGTGCGAATACAGTCTGCAAAGGGTGCACAAAGCGGCGATAAATAACTTTTGCTGCCACCTTTCAATACGCGCCACTGAGGCCTATTTTTGACCTGCAGCAGCCCGTGATTTTTGAAAAATCTAACGAAGAATTCAGCAGGGAAATTTAGGCTCTCCTCGAAATTTGCGGACCAAATCGCAGAGGCCATACTGATGAGGTAGTTTCGCCGGAAAAATTCGTTGAATTGATGGCGCTCTAAATAGCCTTGTAAGGTTTCACCGCTCTGAAGTCGACCTGCTTCAAGGTCTGCAATTGCAACTTCGTTGAACCGCAGAATGTCGCGAACCATGCCGATAAATGAAGGTGATAAAAGGTTTCTGCGTTGGGCGAAAAGCGTGTTCAGATTATTGCCAGCGTATTCGAGGCCGCTTATGTCGTCTGACACCGAGAAGCCCATGGTGGTCGGTTGATTCGCGACACCCAGTTCGTCCATGAGCGCAATGAATTGCGGATAGGTCCAGTCGTTGTAGACAATGAACCCAGTATCTACGTCGTACTCGCCGCTTGCGACGCTGACTCGTTTGGTAGCCGTGTGCCCGCCAATAATATCGGCAGCTTCAAAAACGGTTACGGGTTCGCCGGCTTTTGCCAGCCTATAGGCGCAGCCTAAACCTGATATCCCTGAACCAATGATGGCTGTTGTCATTTCATACCTTCTAACGCTTTGCAGGCACACTTCTTCGATGGCAGCCCTTTGCTACCAAAACCACTAACTGTAATCTTTAATATACACATTTTAGTGTCAACTAAATTAGAATTGTGTATTCTTTCGGGAGATACGCTCAAAAGGGAGTGATGGATGGTAGACAAGCAGGGAGAAGGCGCCCGCGGACAGTCCGCGACCTCTGCTTGGTCGGTACCCGAGGGGCGCCGGACCGACGAGTGGAGTCAATGCGTTGTGCGAATCGCGGAGCATAGAGATCGTGCTGCCTTTGCAAAGTTTTTTGCGCACTTCGCACCACTGATTAAAGCGTTCGCGCTGTCGGGATCCTCGCTTTCTGCCGCACACGCTGATGAGTTAGTACAAGAGGTCATGTTAAAGGTCTGGCAGAAGGCGGCTGGATTCAACCCTGAAAAGGCAGCGGCGAGCACCTGGGTTTACACCATTGCCCGAAATTGCCGGACTGATATGTTTCGACGCTTACAGAAATTTGACACGCAATTGGAGGCCGAGGATGTCGGTTTTGAGCTGGAGAGCGATGAGCCCACAATGGCACTTCATGCGTCGCGGGGCGCTATACGTGTAAGAGAGTTAATGAGCGATTTGCCTCAGGACCAAGCGCAGATACTTGCGAAGGTATATATGGAAGGAAAGTCACACTCAGAGACGGCGGCAGAGCTAGGGCTCCCGCTTGGAACAGTGAAGTCACGGGTGCGACTGGCTATTCAAAAATTACAGGTTTTCATGGAAGCGGGATCTAAGGAGTGATCCGCGTGGCTTAAAATCGGTATTAATTTGCATATACTGACAAAAGCTTTGTGCGCAATGAACCGGGGATTACAGTCGGTCGTAACGCAAGCAAAGTCGCTGTAACCACTAAAACTAGGAAGGGTTGCAGCATTGGAGTCAAAGAAGGTTTGAGACACCTTCAGGATGCAGGGCCGATCCAAAGCTAAAGGGCAGGACAGGGCAGGGCAAGTAAAGACTATGATCACATATCATCCGGATACTAATACGCTTACCGAATTTGCGGCGAACTCTTTGTCGTCTGCGCAAAGTGTTGTTGTCGCAACGCACTTAGAAGCATGCGACGTCTGTCAGCAGCGACTGGCTGAGCTCGAGTGCATCGGCGGTGCGCTATTTGAAAGTGCCGAGCCCGTAGATGTAGACGCCTCGTTGTTCGATTCTGTACTCGCGAAGCTTGATGAAGTTGAAGAGGCTCCGGCTGCAAATGACGCTAATGCCTCAGATTTAGCCTGGACTGTTAAACAAGTCAGACAGGGCAACCTGGAAGGTTTAAATTGGCGGAAGGTCACTAAGACGCTCAAGATTGCGGATCTCGGCGCTATCGATGGCGCAGCAGAGTTTTCGCTGTATCACATAGCCGAGGGTGGCAGCATTCCTCAGCACAATCACTCTGGAACTGAAACAACACTCGTTCTGCAGGGCGGTTTCAGCGACGAGAGTGGTACCTATCACGCTGGCGACTTCATCACTCGTGAAGCGGGTGAAGAGCACTCACCAACTGCCATCGCTGGTGGCGATTGCATTTGTCTCGCAGTCCTTGAGTCACCACTGCGCTTTACGCGTTGGCATCATCGCTTACTCAGCCCGCTGCTTCAGTTGCGAGCGGGTTAGTACTAAACCGCTGATAGCGTCATCTCTTTACGGGCTTTTAGGGCTTAGATAGCCCCCCTGCAATGGCACATATTCCGGCGTCCGTAGACGCAAATTTCATCTTCCTACTGATTTATTCGCTGTATACGCGTTATTGCAGATTTTTGTCGCGGTAGAACGGACTGAATGAGATCCTGTTAGCGAAGATTTACGTACATCCCACCAAACTTTAAAAGCGAGCATTATCCATGCGTATTGTTATTCCTCGCGAGTCGGTAGCGGGCGAGCGTCGCACCTCTGCAACTCCGGAAACTGTAAAGAAAATGATCCGCCTCGGAGCAGAGGTTGCTATTGAGTCAGGCGCGGGCGCCGCAGTTGGCTTCGACGACAGCGTGTATTCCGAGCTGGGTGCAGAAATTGTTGCTGATAAGGCGGCGCTTCTTGGCTCTGCAGATATGGTATTGCGTTTGCGCAAGCCCGACTCTGACGAGATCGATATGATGAAGTCAGGCTGTATTCATGTCTCATATCTCGATCCCTTCAACGAGCGTGATCTCATCAAGACGCTTGCAGACAAGGGCATCACTGCCATCAGCATGGAAATGATTCCCCGCTCGACGCGCAGTCAGAAAATGGATGCCTTGAGTTCGCAGGCAAACCTCGCGGGTTATGTTGCCGTGATGTTGGCCGCTGCCCAGCTCCCTCGTATTTTTCCAATGTTGATGACACCTGCTGGTACTTTGAAGCCCGCCAAGGTATTCATCATTGGTGCCGGCGTTGCGGGCCTCCAGGCGATCGCGACCGCAAAGCGTCTAGGTGCGCGTGTTACCGCGTTCGATACGCGTCCTGTGGTAGCGGAGCAAGTACAGTCGTTGGGCGGTAAGTTCCTCGAGATCGACCTTGGAGACACCGGTCAGACTGCTGATGGTTACGCTAAAGAATTGACGCCTGAACAGGTAGAGATTCAGCGCCAAGCGCAAAAAGATGTGATCGCAGATTCTGACGTGGTGATAACCACCGCACAGGTTTTTGGTCGCAAGCCTCCCGTGCTTGTTACCAAGGACATGATCGAGGGTATGGCGCCTGGTTCAGTGGTTGTTGATATGGCAGCTGAGACTGGCGGTAACGTTGAGGGCTCCGTGCCTGACGAAACCGTTGTGGTTGACGGCGTCACCATTGTCGGTACTGCGAACCTAGCGAATGAAGTTGCACGAGATGCATCGCAAATGTACGCGAGCAACCTGTTCAACCTCGTTGAAGATACGTGGGATACCGAAGCCAAGACATTTGTTCTCGATATGGAGAACGATATTTTGCCGGGTTGTGTCATTACACACGGTGGAGCGGTGGTTCACCCCACCATTAAGAACCTAATGGAAGGGGAAGGTTAAGATGGATGTTTCATATCTTCTATTTATTTTGATGCTCTCGGTCTTTTTAGGCTTTGAGCTCATCAACAAGGTACCGGCTACGCTGCACACGCCTTTGATGTCGGGCGCTAACGCGATCTCGGGCATCACGGTTGTCGGTGCTGTGGCATTGGCAGGTAGTGGTAACGAAGATCTCGCGCAATGGCTCGGTGCCGGCGCAGTCGCGCTGGCTAGCGTCAACGTTGTGGGCGGCTACATGGTAACCGACCGCATGCTTGGCTTCTTTAAGAAGAAGGAGGGTTGAGCATGAATATCGATCTGATGATTCAGTTGGGTTACGTCATTGCCGCAGGCCTATTTATTTTCGGCCTCAAAATGTTGGGCTCCCCAGACACCGCGCGTAAAGGTAACGGCGTATCAGCTGTCGGTATGTTGGTGGCTATAGTTGCCGCGCTTCTTGACCAAGGGATTGTTCAGTACGAGTACATCCTCGGTGGCATGATTGTTGGCGGTGCAGTGGGTGCTGTTGCAGCACGTACTGTGGCAATGACCTCAATGCCCGAGATGGTGGCCTTGTTTAACGGTGTTGGTGGTGCGGCCTCAGGTCTTGTTGGTGTTGCCGCCTTGTCTATCGCAGATGGCAGTTTCACCTATGTCACCATTATTCTCTCGATTTTGATCGGTGGCGTGACGTTCACTGGCTCACTTGTCGCGTACGGCAAGCTCTCAGAGACGATTGGTAGTGGTGCTGTCACCTTCGCTGGGCAAAAGTTTGTTAACGGCTTAATCGTTATCGGCATTTTGACAAGCGCTGTGATGTTCGTCATGGACCCAACCAACACCAATATGCTCTACACCGTTGTCGGTTTATCGTTGGTGTTCGGCATCATGGTCGTCATCCCGATTGGTGGTGCGGACATGCCGGTCGTAATCTCGCTGCTTAACTCTTACTCAGGCTTGGCTGCGTGTGCTGCGGGTTTCGCGGTCGACAACAATGTTCTTATCGTTGCAGGTTCATTGGTCGGCGCCTCGGGCATCATCCTGACGCAGATCATGTGCAAGGCAATGAACCGCTCGTTGAGCAATGTTTTGTTCTCTGGTTTCGCAAGTGTCTCGACGACGGTTACCGAAGTTGAGGGTGAGATTAAGCCAATTTCTGTAGAGGATGCTTACTACGTATTGGAAGCGGCAACGAACGTTGCGATCATCCCAGGCTACGGTATGGCGGTTGCACAGGCGCAGCACGTGGTGAAGGAGCTTATGGAGCTTCTCGAAGCAAACGGGTGTGAAGTGAACTACGGCATCCACCCAGTTGCGGGTCGCATGCCCGGTCACATGAACGTTCTATTGGCTGAGGCCGACGTGCCTTATGACCAGCTCTTGGAGATGGATGACATCAACCCAAGAATGGAAACGGTCGACGTTGCTATCGTTATCGGTGCGAACGACGTTGTTAATCCTGCTGCGCGTGAAGTTGAGTCTTCTCCAATTTATGGCATGCCGGTTATCAATGTTGCGGACGCGCGTACAGTCTTTGTGTTGAAGCGTTCAATGGCGTCGGGTTTTGCCGGTATCGAAAATCCACTGTTCTACAAGGACAACGCACGCATGCTGTTTGGCGACGCCAAAGAGTCTATCGGTGGTCTTGTACGAGAATTCTCGTAAAGCAGACAAATCTCTTAAAGGCGCTGTTTACAGCGCCTTTTTTTTGTCTTGCGCCTTTGCCTTAAGCTAAACAGGCGTAAAAACAATAAGCTGTTAAGGGAAACATTCGAAAAAGGACCGCGGATTAAAAAAGAGAAATGGCCTTGGATATTTTGTCCTGCTATCAATGTCGACCTCGCCAAAAATCCTTCGAATGAATAAAGGTGTATCGTTTGGCTATTAAGATATTTTCCTAATAACAAGAAACCATCCCATTAGAAGAAAGGGAAAGTCATGAAGCGCGTGATAATGATTGTTGTTCTTGGAGCGCTTGCTTATGTTGCCGCGCAGATTTATTCCTTATCGAGCAATCTCGACCGCGTGCGTAGTGAGGATCCGCTTGTCTGGAGTGAGGAGATTGCAGCCTTTGCCACTGCAGCTCCAGGTCCGTCGAACGCCTTGTTGTTTGTTGGGAGCTCGAGTATCCGCCGATGGGTTGATCTGGCGGAGCATATGGCACCTATCCCGGTCATAAATCGTGGTTTTGGTGGTTCAAAAATTGGCGATGTGATCTATCACTCAGCTGTGTTGTTTCAGGCTGAATCCCCTCTAGCCATCGTCATTTTTGTGGGGACAAACGACATCACCCCCGGAGGCTCAAAATCGCTTGGTGTCATGGTGGAGGCTTTCGGGCAAATGATGGATGGTGTTCGTCGGCAGCACCCCGAGACTCCCGTCTATTACATAGCAATCACGCCCTCACCCCTGCGATGGGAGGTATGGGACGAATCTCAGGCAATAAATCGAGCCATAAGTGACTTGGCAGACGGTATGGCGAACACTTATGTGATTGATACCGCAGACCAACTGATGTCTGCAGGTGTGCCCGACGACAATAATTATGTCTTTGATCGCCTGCACCTGAGCGAGAAGGGTTACGCTATTTGGGCTGAGATTATCCGATCTCGTATTTTTTCAGATCTCAATCTCTGATTGCCAGTTACGCTGATTCGGGGACTGTTTCAGTCAGGGCATCCTCACCTAAAGCATCCTCAGTCAAACTGTCCTTGCCTTCTTCGGCGTGGCTATTGTTTGAAGGTTCCCTGAACTGCATGCTTGCAAGACGTTGATAGAGCTCGCATCGGCTCAGGAGTTCGCCATGGGTTCCGACGTCGATGACAGCCCCTTTGTCTACGACAGCAATCGCATCGGCATTCATAATGGTCGACAGTCTGTGGGCGATGATGACTGTGGTTCTTCCTCGCGTTAACTCGCCGAGTGCCAATTGCACGTAGTGCTCGCTCTCGGTGTCGAGGGCACTGGTCGCCTCATCCAGCAGCAGGATCTCCGGGTTTTTGAGAATGGCGCGGGCTAGCGCAATACGCTGACGTTGTCCGCCGGACAGCTGAACACCCTGGGCGCCTATCTCACTCGAGAAGCCGTCGGGTAGTCGCTCAATGAACTCCTTCGCGTAGGCGGCCTCGGCAGCCGCCGCTATCTCTTCTTCTGTGGCCTCTGGATTGCCATAACCAATGTTGTAGCTGATGTCGCCGGAAAAAAGGATGGGGGCCTGCGGAACTAACGCTAACTTCTGGCGCCATTGCGCGAGGGGATAATCGCTAATCGGCTTCCCGCCGTAAGTGAGCGCACCGTTCGTGGGATCGTAGAAGCGTTGCAGAAGCTCAAATATCGTCGATTTGCCAGCACCGGAAGGACCAACGAGGGCTAGCGTTTTACCGGGCGGAATCGTCAGATTAAAGCCACTCAAGGCGGGAGTGTTGGGCCGCGATGGATAAATAAAGGTGAGCTCGGATGCCGAGACCGCCTGGCCGTGAGCAATGGTGGCCTGACCTTTATCGTCGATGTCGCTGTCTTGATGGAGAAGCTCCACGAGCCGCTCGGCGGCACCGGCTGCGCGCTGCAGGTCGCCCCAAACCTCCGACAACGTGGCAAAGGCTGAGCCAAGCATAACCGCATAAAAGACGAATGCACCGAGATCACCGCCACTCATTCGGCCAGCGAGCACGTCCTGGCCACCGGTCCACATCATCCCAACCATGCCGCCGAGGAATAGGAAAATGGCACACGCCATTAGCCATGCCCGCTGCTGAATTCGCTTTCGGGCAATTTGGAAAGCAGTATCAACCTCCTGACCAAACACATCGCGCTCCATCGCTTCTCTCTGGAAGCTTTGGACAATTTTTATCGACTGGAGCACCTCGCCGGCGCGGTTGCCGACACTTGCTATGCTCGCCTGGCTTTTATTGGAAAGATTACGAACACGGCGGCCAAGGTAGAGAACGGGAAGCAACGTCAACGGAACGCCAATCAGCATAATCAGCGTTAATTTGAAATTCGTCAGTGACATCAGAATGAGCGCACCGACTAAAGTGAGTGCGCTCCTTGCGGCCAAGCTGACCGATGAGCCGATGAGTGTCTGCAGGAGTGTGGTATCGGTGGTGATCCGCGACATGATCTCGCCTGCGTGGTTTTTTTCATAAAACCCAGGGTGAACAGTTAGCAGGTTATTAAAAACTTTTTGTCGGAGATCAGCACTGACGCGCTCACCAAGCCAAGACACAAGGTAAAAGCGAATAAAGGCTCCGCTTGCCATTGCGAACCCTACGACAATCATGAAAACAACGGCTTGACGTAAACCCGCTTGAGACTGATTGGCAAAGCCTTGGTCGATCAGTATCTGGATTCCATAGCCCAACGACAACTGAGCCATCGCGGTAAAGACCAGCGCTAAAGACGCGGCAATCAGTCTCGATTTATGTGGCCACAAAAACTGTAGCAACTCACGCAGCGGCCTCAGCGACTTCGCCTTAGGCGGTGGATTGTCCTCGGCGGTGGTTACTGCATTGTCAGTCATCAGTGTTTTCGCCTCGTTGGAGCGCTCGACCCATGATCAGTCCGAGCTCAAATAACAGCCACATGGGCAGCGCGAGCAGCGTCTGGGAAATAACATCGGGAGGGGTTAACAGCATGCCGATGACGAAGCAGCCGACGACCACGTATGACCGGTTGTTCGCCAATTGGTCCGCTGTAACAACGCCTGTCAGGATCAGAATGACCGCGGCGATGGGAACCTCGAAAGCGAGGCCGAACGCGAAGAATAATTTAAGTACAAAGTCGAGGTATCGATTGATATCGGTCATTACCGAAATATCACCCGGTCCGACGGTGGTGAAAAAACCGAAGAGGAGTGGAAAAACTACGAAGTAGGCGAAGGCTATACCCGCGTAAAACAAGATGACACTCGAGGTCAGAAGCGGAATGGCGACACGCTTCTCTGACTTATACAAACCGGGTGCGATGAAACCCCAAATTTGCGCCAAAATGACTGGCATGGCCAAAAAAACTGCGAGAACAATCGACAGTTTGAAGGGCGTTAAGAAGGGCGACGTGACCTCAGTTGCAATCATGGAAGAACCCTCGGGTAAGAGGCTTCTCAAGGGTTCAGAGATGTAGGTATAAAGCTCATTGGCAAAAGGAAACAGCCCGAGGAAAGCAACAAAAACAGCTATTAATGCGTTGCGAAATCGGTCTCTGAGTTCGCGCAAGTGCGCTACCAGTGGCATAGGTTCGTCAGCGGTCACTGTTTTGGCTTCTCTGCACCCACAGATGAATCGCTTGGGTTCGGTATTGTTTCGTCAGCTGTGGTCTCGAGCGCTGGCGTTTCTTTTCCATGATCACTAGCGTCATGAGTGCCAGACTTTTCTTGATCGACAGGGTCCAAGCCAGCAGGGTCTAGGGCAACAGGATCTAACGAGAGTGCGCTGCTGACATCTGTTAGGTCTTGCACTTCGTCACGACTCTCTCGCAAAGCCCGCATGACCTCTTCGTTATGAAGCTCGCGGCTGACGTCGGCTTTAATTTCTTCAAAGCCACGTCTAACTCTTCCCAGCCAAAGGGAAATAGCGCGAATAGCACTCGGCAAACGCTCTGGGCCCACAACAAACAAGGCGACAGCGCTGACGACCAGTAGCTCAGCAAAACCAATATCTAACATAGACGTGCGTTTATTTTGCGTCGTCGTCCTTGGCGTCTTCTATCTTGGCGGTTTCACCGTTATCCCGCTTCATACCCTCGCGGAAATTCGTGATAGCACTGCCAAGGTCCTTTGCTGCACCGGGCAGACGCTTTGTGCCAAAAATTAAGATGACAATGGCGAGGATGATCAGCAGCTGCCAAATTCCAATACCACTAAATCCCATATCTATTCACCTTTTGTTGCGGGCGCATACCAATGCGCCTATTGATTCCTAGAGGCCTTCTCTTCGAGTCCTGATAATCCTTGTCTCGAGGCCAGCACATCGAGAACCTCATTATGACTGATGCCGAGTCGATCCAGCATTACCAGCGTGTGAAATACGAGGTCGGCGACTTCGTTGATCACTTCTTTGCTTGAACCGTTTCCAGATTCGGCATCTTTTGCGGCGATGATGGCCTCGACGGCTTCCTCACCCACTTTTTCGAGAATTTTATTCAGGCCTTTTGCATTAAGACTGGCCACATATGATGTGTCCGGATCAGCAGAGCGCCTCGCTGCAATGACTGATGTTAGGGCGTTGAGTACGTCAGGCACCTTGGTCTTCCTTTAATTGCCATTCGCCCGATGTGGGCGCATAGAAAAAACAGGTTCGGCGACCCGTATGGCAAGCGCCTTCACCCGCTTGCTCTACCTTCAACAGTAAGGTGTCACCGTCACAATCAAGGCGCACATCAACTAGGGTTTGCACGTTACCGGAGGACTCGCCTTTACGCCAAAGCGCCTGTCGCGAACGAGACCAGTAGATAGCCTGCTTTTTCTCTAGGGTAAGCGCCAGTGACTCCTCGTTCATCCACGCCATCATCAGAACTTCACCCGTGCGCACGTCCTGCGCAATAGCAGGCAATAGACCGTCCGAATTCCATTTCGGGCGCATCGTCGTCGGCGTATTTTGATCGATGGA
This sequence comes from gamma proteobacterium HIMB55, assembly GCA_000227505.4. Taxonomy (NCBI): domain Bacteria; kingdom Pseudomonadati; phylum Pseudomonadota; class Gammaproteobacteria; order Cellvibrionales; family Halieaceae; species gamma proteobacterium HIMB55. The sequence goes on from AGIF02000001.1 coordinate 2,662,248, forward strand.
CGTTGTCATAACGGAAGTATGCCACTTCTTGCTATTGCATTCATTGCGAGCAATTTAGAACCCAAGGCTTTGAGGCATTTACTACCGCTGGAGGAGAAGCCCTACACCGGTCAAGGCAACACCCAAGATTGCAATGGCGGGTAACTCAGGCAGGGCAATGACGCCGATGGCGACCGCTGCGAATCCTGCGCCGACCACGACATTTGGCAGTGACGAGGCCTTTGGCTGCGGCTGGTCTTCCTTGAGGCCTTTTCGTTGCATGGCTAAGAATTGGGGAATGACTTCTGGTAGTTGCGACGCATGATGCACGAATGCGGGTGCGTCGCGTTGAAGTTGTCTGACAACATTCATGGGGCTGTATTGTCGCTTCAGCCAATCTTCTAGGAAGGGTTTCGCCGTCTCCCACAAGTTCAGCTCAGGATAGAGTTGTCGACCAAGTCCCTCAATATTGAGGAGGGTTTTTTGGAGCAATACGAGCTGTGGCTGAACGCGCATGTCAAATGTCGAGGCTGCCCTGAACAAATTAACGAGCATATGTCCCAGCGAGATCTCGTGGAGTGGCCGGTCAAAAATAGGCTCGCATAACATACGAATCGTTGATTCAAAGTCCTGTACTCGTGTAGCAGCGGGAACCCAGCCACTCTCGATATGGAGTTCGGCAACCAGCCGGTAGTTACGCTGAAGGATCGCTAGCAGGTTCCGGGCAACATAGTACTGATCTTCCCTCGAAAGCTGACCAACAATCGCACAGTCAATCGCAATGTAGGTAGGCTCTTGAGGGCGCGTTGCATCGACAAAAATATTGCCCGGGTGCATGTCGGCGTGGAAGAAGCAGTCGTCGAATACCTGAGAGAAGAAAATCTCCACGCCTCGCTCGGCCAGTGTCTTCATATTGACCCCAGCCGCATCAAGCGCGGGGATATCGCCAATGGGAATACCTGAAATCTTTTCTGAGACCATGATCCTAGGTGAGCTGTAGTCCCAGAATACGGTTGGCACATAGACCGGCTTGCGCTTGCTGGTGTTCTTTTTTAGCAGGGACGCATTGGCCGCCTCGTGCCGCAAATCAAGCTCAGCGGTGATAGTCGCCTCATAATCCTCAATGACTTCAGGCAGTCGAAGTCGCTTTAGGTCATCGGATAGGCTGTCGATGATTTTGGCGAGCCGTTTGAGGAGGCGAATATCTGCAGCAATCTGCTTTTCTATCCCTGGACGAAGTACTTTGATTACTGCGGATTCGCCGTCGAGGAGGGTTACGCTGTGCACTTGAGCGACGGATGCGGCGGCAAGCGGCTCGTAGTCGAAATCGTTAAACACCTGATCAATGGACCGGCCTAATTCGTGTTCAATGGCCGCAGTTGCCGCAGCAGAATCAAAGGGCGCCACCTTGTCCTGAAGCAGTGAGAGCTCATCTGCCACATCATCAGGTAATAGGTCGCGACGCGTGGAGAGCAGTTGGCCAAACTTGATCGATACTGGACCTAACTCCTCGAGTGCTAGGCGCAATCGCTCGCCTATATGTCTATCTGCATCTGCGGCGCCAGCCTCTCCGCTACTCGTACCATTTCCTCCCGAGCTGTTTCTTGTATTGGGTCCTCCAAGAATCCACTTCAGCAAGCGTGTTCCTCTCCCGCTATCACTGCTGACAGGGACAAGTTCACCCAATTGGTATTTTCTAGCCGTTGCCAGGAAGGTGAGTGCTCTGCTCATCCGTTGAGCCCTGCGAGTCGCTTTTTGATGCGCTTAAGGCGAGAGTCCGCGCGATCTACTCGCAGTACTAGGTCATCCACGGCTGAGAAAAAGGCATTTTGCTCTGCTTGCGGTGGTGACAGTCGTCCCTCCTCGAGAATGAACTCGCTCAGCTGGCGTTTTAATCGCTGGTGAGTACTTAGCGATGTGCGCGTGAAAGCGCGAATGACGGCTGCGAGTTGATGACCGACAACCGGTCCTAAGGTTTCTACAAGCGGTGCTTCCCAATCGATATCTAAATCAGCGAGAACAGCTTGAAGCTGTAAAAGTGGTGCCGTATCGCCAGAAATTTGGACATTACCGTTGATCAGTGCGGATGCAGGATCGTCGGCCGCAGCAACAGCCAGGAAATCCTTCCAACTTCCTGCCAGGCTGACACTTGTCGCTTCCTCGCGGTAACTTGCGATCGCAACTCCCCCATCAGTTTCAACAGTCACAAATAGATCGACCGAAGGGCTCAAACAATTGACGCCGATGGTTAATGGATGGAGGCCTTTGAGCTGATTTCGAGTCCCTGCAGAGAGATCGATAGCACGCATGATGGCTTTTTCTGCAACGAGACAGACACCCGCAATGACGGCTGGATCGTGTTCCACCTAATTAACCCTTGATACCTCGATGCACGGCGACGATGCCGCCCGTCATATTGTGATAACGACAGTCGACGAAGCCGGCATCCTCCACCATCTCGAGCAAGGTTTCTTGGTCTGGATGTTTCCTGATCGACTCAGCGAGATACCGGTAGCTATCGGCATCGTTCGCAATGATCTTGCCCATAGCCGGCAGCGCGGAAAAAGAATAGGCGTCATAGATCTTAGAGAGCAAAGGTGAGACCGGCTTTGAAAATTCTAGGACTAAAAGGCGTCCACCCGGCTTGAGTACCCGGTTCATTGAAGCCAGTGCTTTGGCTTTGTCCGTTACATTGCGAAGACCGAAAGCGATGGTGATGCAATCAATACTATTGTCTTCAAAGGGCAGAAATTGTGCGTCGGCCTGAACCACACTGATGTTGTTAAGTGCACCTTTGTCAATGAGGCGGTCGCGCCCGACAGACAGCATAGCTGCATTGATGTCAGAGAGAATGACGTTGCCATCCTTGCCGACAAGATTTGAAAATTTCGCCGCTAAATCACCTGTGCCGCCGGCGATGTCGAGTACCGTTTGGCCGGGTCGAACAGCGCTTAGCTCAATCGTGAATCGTTTCCAAAGCCGATGTAGGCCACCTGACATCAGGTCATTCATCAAGTCGTACTGGGATGCAACCGAGTCAAAGACTTCTCGCACCCGTCCCGCTTTTTCCTCTTTTTTGACGCGTTCAAAACCAAAGTCGGTCGTGTCGTCTGTCGCGTTATCGTGTGTGCTCATTCAATTTCCTATCGCTCGCGTATGCGCTAGCCCATCTTCGCTAACTAATGATTCTGACGATGTCAGTGGACGGGTCACGAGATGCGCCGGCATCCCCAAGTTTCTTCAAATAGCGTTGCCAGAGTGTCTGTTTCTCGCTCGCTAGTTGCGCTAAATACGCCCAAGTGTACAGCCCGGAGCTGTGTCCGTCGTCAAAACTTATTTGCACTGCGTAATGTCCAATTGACTCGATCGCTGTTATCTCAACATTTACCTTGCCGGTTTGCAGTACCTCTTGCCCTGGACCGTGCCCCTGAACCTCTGCTGAGGGTGATAAAACCCGCAATAACTCCGCCGAGAGATCGACGGATTCTTGGTTCGGAAATTTAATTTCGAGCGTCCGGTCCGAGCGTCGATACTTTAAAGATTCGGGTGCTTGTTGGGTCATGTTCGCAGAGTCAGCGTCGTGGTTGCGGACGCTACTGTGAGCGCTTTAAAAGTAGGGTGTCGATATCGCTTTGGGCGGTAAGGCTTCGAGCCTTGGCCATTGCCGACCTGCTCTCAAAAGGGCCAATGTAAACGCGATGCCAGCTACCCGTATCAGTACTTATCTCCTCGACAGCGGCTTCGAGCCCGAGTAGGGCGAGTTCTCCTCGACGACGATCAGCATCAGTTGACGCTCTAAAGGAACCAGCTTGGAGCACGTATTGCGTGTATTTGGATTCGCTGGGTGTTGATTCTCTCGCTGTACTGACTGAAAAAGATTCGTCTTCGAGCGTTGTAAAGAAGGTAAAGCTTGGTTGTCGACCCTCATCCTCGCTGTCCGAGTCCACGGTTGTGACCGCTTGTGGTAGGGCCGACGGGTTGACTCCTCCTACAATTCCAAGACTCGCGATGACACCCACTAGCAACCCAACAACGAAGCCACTCACGTGCGAGCCATTAAATAATGGAGTATCCGTCGACCCCCTTTTTTGCGAGCTGCTTCGTCTGGTAGCACTCCCTGTGCTAGGACGTTTGCGCTTAGTTTTTGGGGATGCCGTGGCCACGATTTACATTCCTTCCTTACATAGCCTCGGGCGCTGATACACCCAAGATATGTAAGCCATTGGCAATGACTTGTTGTGTTGCTGTAGCCAGTGCCAATCGTGCAAGGCTTACTGCTGAGTCATCATCAATGATTTTGTGCTGGTTGTAGAACGAATGGAAAGCAGCTGCGACGTCGCGCAGGTAGTTCGCTACGGCGTGAGGCTCGAGTCGTTTCGTTGCTCCAGCTACCACTTCGGGATATTTACTGAGTACTAACGCGAGTGCTTGCTCCTCGTCCTGTGTGAGTTGATCAAGATGATCGAGACCATTAGCAGCTGTCCAATTGTCGAATTGCTCTGCTGCCTTTCGCTGCACACTGCTGATGCGTGCGTGCGCATATTGGATGTAATACACAGGGTTCTCATTGCTCTTCGATAGCGCAAGATCGATGTCAAAGGTGAGCTGAGAGGTCGCTGCTCTTGCGGTAAGGAAGAAACGCGTCGCGTCGCGGCCCACCTCGTCGATGAGGTCTCTAAGCGTCACGTAACTGCCTGCGCGCTTGGACAGTTTTACTTCTTCACCATCGCGCATCACGGTCACCATTTGGTGCAGGACGTAATCAGGCCAGCCCTCGGGGATGTTTTTATTAAGTCCCTGTATGCCCGCGCGAACGCGAGTAATGGTGCTGTGGTGATCGGCGCCTTGCTCATTGATAACGCGCTCAAAACCGCGCTCCCACTTATTAAGGTGATAGGCCACATCTGGCACAAAATAGGTGTAGCCACCCTCGCGCTTTCGCATGACCCGATCTTTGTCATCACCAAAGTCGGTAGTGCGAAGCCATAATGCGTCGTCCTGCTCATAGGTATGCCCGTTTTCTATGAGGGTGTTGACCGTATCTTCGACCGCATTAGAGGTATAGAGCGACGATTCCAGAAAGTAGCAGTCGAAATTGACATCGAAGGCTTTGAGATCCTGATCCTGCTCGCGTCTCAGCCACGCAACCGAGAATGCTTGGATATCATCAAGATCTTCGATGTTGCCTGACGCGGCAATGGTTCTGTCGGCCGCAGCAACGGTTTCGCCGTCTGCATAGGCTCGCGCTACTTCTCGAATGTAGTCGCCTTGGTAACCATCTTTTGGCCAGGTCTCATCACCGGGCTCAATACCGTCTAGCCGCGCCTTAACAGATAAGGCGAGATTGGTGATCTGTTGACCGGCATCGTTGTAATAGAATTCGCTATGAACGGACCATCCAGCGTTGTCCAAGAGTCGGCACAGCGCATCCCCAATAGCGGCCCCTCGGCCGTGTCCAACGTGGAGAGGTCCTGTGGGGTTGGCCGATACAAACTCAACCTGAACGCGTTTGCCTTCACCTTCGCTTGTGCGACCAAAACTTGCTCCAGCATCGAGAATATTTTTCACAACTTCCAAATTACTCGCTTGGGAGATGTGGAAATTAATGAATCCAGGGCCTGCGATATCGCACTGAGAAATAACGGTGTTCTCTGGGATGCGCTCTATGACTGCGGCGGCTAAATCCCGAGGGGCCATGCCTGCGCGCTTGGAGAGCACCATGGCGATATTCGTCGCAAGATCGCCATGGCTTGGATCTCGGGTGTGATCAACCTGAGGCGATGGATTGTCGCCCTCGGGCAAGATGCCATCGGTGATGAGCTGGGCAACGGCCCCGCCAATTAATTCGACTACTTGTTCCTTCATTGAGTGTGTTTTCTCTCTGCGGGGGCTCTGCTTACTGACAGTTTCAATGTGCGCGATGCGTATTGTATCTCGTTACACGATTTCGTTTGGGTCGATTTCCACAAACCAGCTGGTTTTTCGACCTATTTTTAGACTTGAACCAGCATTTATTGCTCTCTGAAGGATCTGATGTACGGTTTTACGCGACTGACTGTGCACCACGATGTGGTAACGGTATAGCCCTGCTCGACGAGTCATTAAAGCTGGCATCGGCCCCAAGAGGCGACTCTTTGCATCAGCGCCTAATACTTCTTTGAGTTGAGAGAGAAAATTGATGGCGTCGCGCTCGTCTCTCGCATCCGCGCGAATGACTCCGAGTGCTCCATGAGGCGGTAGTCCTAATGATCGCCTTCGTTCCAGTAATGCGTGGGCGAGATCAGCGTAGGGAGCGATTGCCGAATTCTTGATAAGTGGATGGTCAGGGCTTCGCGTCTGGATTAAGACCTCGCCAGGAAGCTCGGCACGCCCCGACCGTCCAGAGACTTGTGTAAGGAGCTGCAGGAGACGTTCCTCGGCTCGAAAATCTGGGCTGAACAAGAGGCTGTCGGAATCTACAATTACCACGCAGGTAACGCGGGGGAAATGATGCCCCTTTGAAAGCATTTGTGTTCCTAGAAGAACGGCTGAGCGCGCTTGTTGGATGTTGCTTAGCAACTCATTTAGGGCTGGGAGGCTTGAGACGCTGTCGCTATCGACTCTAAAAAGGGGGGCGTCGCTGATTTTTTGCCTCAAGAAAGTTTCAAGTTGCTCTGTGCCAACTCCCTTGCTTGTGAGTCGAATACTGTTGCAGTGATCGCATGATCTGGGCGTCGGGCGATGGGATAGGCAATGATGACAGTTGAGTTGCGGCGGTGATTTATGCACCGCCATTGTACTGTCACAGTTCTTGCATTCCGCGGTCCAGCCGCAGTCCTCGCACTGAATCGAACGTGCAAAGCCTCGTTTATTGAGAAACAAGAGAGCCTGCTCACCACGTATAATGGTTCTTTCTATGGTCTCTATTGCTTGATCGCTGAGGCCAGCGGTAAGCGCTAACCCACGCGTATCAACGAGCCTCATCTTCGGTAGCTCAGCTTTGGTTGCACGCTCGGTTAGGCGGTGATGCTGATAACGTCCAGCACGCGCATTGGCGAGCGTTTCGAGGCTCGGGGTGGCGGTGCCTAAAATGACGGGGCAGCTACAAACTTGCCCGCGTTTCACAGCGACATCACGCGCAGAGTAGCGCGGATGATCCTGTTGTTTTAGGGAGCCGTCGTGCTCCTCGTCCACGATAATGAGGCCGAGAGACTTAAAACTACAAAACACACTTGAGCGCGTACCCAGTATGACGGGCGCGGTTCCAGAGCGCGCCATGGCCCAAGCCCTGCCTCGCTCCGAATCTGAAATGCCTGAGTGAATCACTGGCACCTCAACCCCTAGCGCAGCCTCAAAGCGCGATCGTGTTTGCGGCGTAAGACCTATCTCGGGGACCAGAACCAGCACTTGCTGACCGGTTTCAATAACCCGCCTTATGCATTCTATGTAGACCGCAGTTTTGCCGCTGCCAGTTACTCCGTCTAAGAGGTGAGTTGCGAAGGACGAAAGTGTCCTCGTGATGCTCTCTACGACCCGGTTTTGATCCGTAGTAAGCGCCGGTGTGTCTGCTTTGGGAATTACGGTTGCGTCAGATAGTGCTACCTTTTTTACAAAGGGCGTTTTGCTGAGTGCCCGCAGTGTCGCCGAGGATATCCCTTGTGCTGCCAGTTCCGTCAACCTGGCGCTGCTGTCGCCAATGAGTTCAAGTGCACGAAGCTGCTGCGGTGCTCTGGCCAGTGCCGCACGGGGGTCTTCTTCAGTGTGACACGCTGTCAGCGCATTGAGCTGCGCCTCCCAAGGGCGTTTACCTTTTCGCTCGCTCACCGCCAGACCCATTATGAGGGCATCACCCGGTGGAATCAGGTAGTAGTCAGAGACCCAAAAAAGCAGCTTTTGGAGGGTAGGCTCAAGTAAGCTCGTTCTGTCGATAACCTCGGTCACGTGTTTCAGCTTTTTTGGGGCATGAAATGTTGATGCCCTGGCTTGAATGAAAAACCCTATCGATTCTCGGCCAGCAAAAGGTACGAGCACCCGGGATCCGGCCTCCGGGCGCTGTTCGTTTTCGGGAGGCAAATACTCAAAGGTCGTATGAAGAGGGGCTGGAACCGCGATCTCCCATACGATAAGACTTGAATTGGCATTAGGCTCTGGTATCATCCGCGCTCTTTTTCACCGGACCCGCAAGGTTGAGGGCAACATGAAAGCAGATATTCATCCGCGTTACGAAGAAATCACGGCTCGCTGCAGCTGTGGCAACGAGATCAAAACGCGTTCTACGCTTGGTCAGGATATCACTGTTGATGTGTGCAGTCGGTGCCATCCTTTCTTTACCGGCAAACAAAAGATCGTTGATTCAGGTGGTCGTGTTGATCGATTCAACAAGCGCTTTGCAGGTAGAAGCTTACGCAAGTAAATCGTGCTTAGGCACGGCGGATCCAAAAAGCATCCGCGAAAAGAAAAGCCGGCATTACGCCGGTTTTTTTATGCCTACTGTTCTGAAGCTTTAACAGGCAGAGGTCAACTAGAAAAGCCCGTCTAAATCCTCGCCGTCCTTGCCTTCGCGTGTTTTACCTGCCGGTGTGAACTCTTCTAGGAAAACTTCCCAGATTGAAGATGACTGCGAGCTCGTTCGTGTGCCTGACTCTTTATCGATTCGGAGTCGCACTACACCCGGTGGCATCTCTGCGGCCGCCTCCTCAGGAGGTAAAGCTACCCGCATATAATCGATCCAGATCGGTAGTGCCGCCGTTCCACCAAACTCTCGACGACCCAGAAGGCTATAGTCATCGAACCCAACCCAAGTGGTGGTAACCAGATCTCGGTTGTAACCTGAGAACCACGCATCTCGTGGGCCGTTTGTGGTGCCGGTTTTTCCTGCGAGGTCATCGCGCTCCAAAACTCGGGCTCTTCGTCCTGTTCCTCGCTTGATGACATCCTCAAGCATTGAAGTGAGTACGTATGTCACGCGCTCGTCAATGATACGGGGGGCTTCGCGAAACTCAGGTTCCGCCGGCTCGAATAGGTCTTCAATCCGTGAGATTTCGTCTGGCTCGTCCCCAGCCGACGGGTTCTCGCATTCGCGACAGACAATAAGGGGATCGCTTTGGAAAATAATGTTGCCATCAACATCCTCAATGCGATCGATCAGCCAGGGCTCAACTCGAAATCCACCATTTGCAATTGCGGTATACCCTCGTGCGATATCTAGCGGCGTGAAGGCGTGGGTGCCCAGTGCTAGTGTCAGATTGGGTTGCATTTCTTCGACGTCGAATCCTGTGCGATCGGCCATCTCAATCAGTTTTCTAACACCGAGTTGTTGTAGAACCCGAATGGATACCAAATTTCGCGAGAATGTGAGCGCCTCTCTTACCCTGGTTGGCCCATAAAATCGCCCGCTGTCATTCTCCGGTCGCCACAGGTCCTCATCGGTAAGATTGCCTACAACCACCGGCGCATCGTTAATGAGTGTCGCAGGGTGAATGCCGTTCTCGATTGCGGCGGCGTAAAGAAATGCCTTGAAGTTCGACCCTGGCTGTCGTTTCGCCTGCGTGGCTCTATTGAACTTGGATAAGACGAAGCCCATGCCGCCGACGAGCGCTTTAATAGATCCATCGGTAGGGTCCAGTGAAACCAACGCGCCTTGAACTCTGGGTACTTGGGCTAGTTTATAGGAGTCACCTTTTTTGCTGACTCGGATAAGGTCACCGACTGAGAGTAGGTCAGCTATTTCAGTCGGGCGAGCACTGCGACGGTCTTCCGTAACGTATCTGCGAATTTTTCGGAGATCGCCCTGCCAGGACAAACGCCCCTGCTCGCCGCCCCGAATAAGCAGTGTTGCACCTTCAGAATCGATGGCGGTCACGATCGCAGGGAGGAGATCTGCAACAACAGGCATTGCTCGCAAAGCCCGTTCCCAGCGCGGCGTCAGCGTCTCTGGTTGCTCATCCTCTAACGGCGGATGTCGTTGCTCGGGGCCTCGCCAGCCGTGGCGATTATCATAGGTGATTAGGCCGTCAATAACGGAGTCTCGCGCGGCCTGCTGCAGGTTGCCATCGACGGTTGTGTGAACCACATACCCATCGTTGTAGGCTACGCTGCCTAATTTCTCGACTGCAACTTGTCGTGCCATTTCGGCAACGTAATCGGCATCGACCTCTACTCTCAGTCCATAGAAGGATGCGACATCGACGCTTTCCACTGCCTCGTTGTAAGCGGCTTGATCAATCATGCCTAGCGTCAGCATGCGGCCTAAAATCCAATTGCGCCTCACTTCACTGCGAGAGGGGTTGCTGAGCGGATTGTTGCGAGAGGGTGCCTGAGGTACGCCTGCAAGCATGGCGTGCTCCGCCAGGGTTAATTCCGACAGTGATTTTCCGTAGTAGGTTTGAGCGGCAGTTTCAAAGCCATAGCTTCGATGACCAAGAAACACGCGGTTCACGTAGAGCTCAAGAATCTGCTCTTTTGAGAGACGTTGCTCAATCTCGAGTGCTAAGAGGATTTCGGTGAATTTCCGGATGAAGGTTTGATCCAAGGTTAAAAAGAAGTTGCGAGCCACCTGCATAGTGATGGTGGAGCCGCCGCTCTGCTTGCTGCCGGTAGCGACCAGCTCCGACACCGCGCGCGCGAGACCTAGAAAGTCGATGCCCGCGTGTTCAAAAAAGCCGTCGTCCTCGGCGGCCAAAAGCGCGTTAATAAAGGTCTCTGGCAGATCTTCATAGCGTGCAGGGATTCGTTTCTGCTCACCAAATTGGCCAATGAGCTGGCCATCAGCGCTCAGGATTCGCAGCGGCGTTTGTAGTTTTATATCCTGAAGCGCTTCAGCCTCGGGTAGCTTGGGGCTGAGATAGAGATACAGCCCAGCCAGCCACCAAATTGCGGCGACAGCGATTAGCGCGAGTGCGTGCAAACTTTTATTTACAACAGCCAAACAAGGATCTCCGGCTCAATAACACCCTATTTTGGCGTAAAAATTGGGGCGAAATTCGAGTACTTCGTCACATTCTACCCTAGGAGATCTACTAGGTGTCGGGACTTTATTTAGAAGCACGGCTAACACCAATAAAAAGGTAGAAACCCTGATCTTTATTACGCCACGTATTCTCTCGGAGGTGTTGCTCGATTAAGCTCTAGCCTGCTCATAAGTAGGTTCGAACATGCGTGTCTTTTTGGTCGGTCCGCCCGGCTCAGGAAAATCTACCGTAGGCAAGCATTTGGCTACGCATCTAAATGCCCGCTTCTTTGATCTCGATGAGGTTATCAAGGAGCGCGCAGGCGCTGATATACCCTGGATTTTTGATGTCGAGGGCGAAAGTGGTTTTCGCGATCGCGAGGAAGCGGTTGTTGCCGACTTTGCGCATCATGATGATGTCGTAGTAGCAACGGGTGGAGGAGTCGTACTGCGTGAAGCAAATCGTATGGCGATGAAGGCGAATTGTACGGTGGTCTATCTCTCTGCAACGCTCGATACTCTGGTTGCACGAACAGCGGGTAAGGATAAACGACCGCTTTTGGCGAGGAAGGATCCGCGCCCCATCTTGACGGAGATGCTCAAGGTGCGCGGGCCTCTTTATAATGAGGTCGCTGATATTACGGTTTTGTCTACCGGAGGGTCTGCTAAAAAGCTAGCTTCAATGATCGCTGGTAAACTAACCGAACACTCAGCAGCCTCAAGGAACTGACAGCTCGATTTTTACTCAATAAGAGTGGGATGCTGACCGAGAAAGCATGAGTGATTGAGCGAAAAGAAATTAGCGTTAGACCCGCAAGAGACCAGTAAATTGAACACACCTGCCCCTGCCGTTAACGTCCCCCTCAATTCCGAGTCAATAGATCGGAGCTATCCGATTTTTATCGAGGGTGGCCTGTTGAGCGATAGTGGGTTGCTCGACCAATTGCTTCGCGATAGAAGCGTATGTTTGGTCACCAACAACACCGTATCTGAACTTTACCTAAGTCAAGTTCTCACTACTCTTGGTGCCGACAGGAAAGTAAGCATTGTTTCGCTTCCTGATGGCGAACAGTTCAAAACAATAGCCGCTTTTGACCAGGTACTTACCACCGCTTTGGAAGAAAAGCATGAAAGAAGCACTGTCTTCATTGCTTTGGGTGGTGGTGTGGTCGGTGACATTACGGGCTTTTCTGCCTCCGCTTTTTTGCGCGGCGCAGACTTTATCCAGATGCCAACCACGTTGCTTGCTCAGGTGGATTCCTCGGTTGGCGGGAAGACAGGCATCAACCATTCAATGGGAAAAAACCTCATTGGTGCTTTTCACCAGCCAATGGCTGTTTTGTGCGACACGCAGACGTTAACGACGCTCCCTGATAGAGAGTTTTCGGCGGGTATCGCGGAGGTGATCAAATACGGTTTGATAGCGGATAAAGCGTTTTTTTATGACCTCATTGAAAATGCTTTGGCGCTCAAAAGTCGTGACCCTGATGTACTAGCGTCAGTCATTGCACGCTGCTGCGCCATCAAAGCCGATGTTGTCAGTCGCGATGAGCGCGAGGGTGGGGTCCGGGCAATTCTCAATCTTGGCCACACCTTTGGCCATGCCATCGAGAAGGAGCAGGGCTTTGGTGAATGGTTACATGGCGAGGCAGTCGCGGCAGGCATGGTTATGGCGACCCGCATTTCCGTATCTAGAGGGCGTGTTTCCAGCGACGTGCTGGATGATCTTTTAATGTTTCTAAAAATCTTCGATTTACCCTGTGCTCCGCCAAGCGGCATGACGGCAGAGGTATTTCTCAGTGCTATGCAGGGCGACAAAAAAGTTCAGGCCGGACGTATCCGTTACATTCTTCTTTCGGAACTCGGCGAGGCGCTGATTGTTGACGACGTGAGTGAATCCGAAATTGCTGACTGTCTGTAAACCTCTGATACACCTAGACATATAGCAGTGGTCCGCTGCCCCCAAATTGTAGAAAGAGCGCGAAAAGTGTAAACTACGCGGCCTTTTTGGCTGTGGCCTGCGCATTTAAGACATCGGTAATGCGTCAGTACTCAGTCCCGTTAAGATCAAGCGAGCAAGTTCTAGCATGAAGTCATCAGACATCGTGAACGACTCCGTTGGCCCGAAAGATCAGCCGCGCGGTTTGTACAATCCAGAGGAATTCCGAGACAACTGTGGTTTTGGAATGATTGCCCACCAGCAAGGTGTGCCGAGTCACAAGCTTCTGCAGACGGCGATTGAGTCGCTGACCTGCATGACTCACCGCGGTGGTATTGCCGCCGATGGTAAAACGGGTGATGGCTGCGGCTTGCTGCTTCAGATGCCCACGCCGTTTATGCGTTCTGCAGCACGCGAAATACTGGGACGAGATCTTAAGAACACCTTCGCCGTGGGCATGGTCTTTATGTCCAGAGTCGTTGAGGTGCAAGCTCGGGTGCGCGCTGCATTTGAGGCTGCGGCGCAAGAGTTTGATTTTAATGTCGCAACCTGGCGTGTGGTTCCTACGCAGCCCGACGTTTGTGGTGAGATTGCGCTCGAGCAGCTGCCGCAGATTGAACAGGTATTTCTAGAAGCGGATGACGCGAGCCATGAAGAGGTCGCCGCAAAGCTATTTATGATCCGTCGCCGTGTCGAGATGACGATGGCAGATGATCAAGATTTCTACATCTGCAGCCTTTCAGATCGCGTGATCTCGTATAAGGGGCTGGTGATGCCCTCAGATCTCGAGCATTTCTACCCCGACCTGGGCGATGAGAGTCTCGAGACCGCCATTTGTGTTTTCCACCAACGTTTTTCAACGAATACGCTTCCTCGTTGGCCGCTAGCGCAGCCTTTCCGCATGCTGGCGCACAATGGAGAGATCAACACTATCCAAGGTAACCGAAGCTGGTCCAGGGCGCGAACACCCAAGCTTTCTTCACCGTTATTGCCCGATCTACATAGCGTGGCACCTTTGGTGAACGAACACGGTTCTGACTCTTCAAGTCTCGATAATATGTTGGAGCTGTTGGTGACAGGAGGCGTTGATCTCCCGAAAGCGCTTCGCATGCTGATTCCACCAGCATGGCAGAACATTGAAGACATCGACCCGGATTTAAAGGCGTTTTACCAGTATCACGCGATGCACATGGAACCGTGGGACGGACCTGCTGGCATTGTACTGACAGACGGTCGTTACGCATGCTGCTTGCTCGATAGAAATGGCCTCCGCCCTGCACGCTGGGTAACAACTTCGGATGGCTTTATTACGCTGGCATCAGAAGTGGGAACTTACCACTACGAGCCCGAGACGGTGACTGCAAAAGGGCGAGTTGGCCCAGGCCAAATCCTTGTCATTGATACCGAGACGGGCGAGGTACTCCACACTAAGGATATCGATAACAAGCTGAAGAGTAGTAAGCCCTACAAACAGTGGTTGCGTGACAATGCGCGCCATATCGAGGCTTCTTACGACACAACAGTTACCGTGCCCATTGAAGGTGAGGCACTGGACGTTTATCAGAAAATGTTCCAGGTGACACTGGAAGAGCGTGACCAGGTGTTAAAGCCTTTAGCACAGTCGGGTAACGAGGCGGTTGGCTCTATGGGTGACGATACACCTATGGCTGTCTTGTCCGCGCGTGAGCGGTCGCTCTATGACTACTTTAGGCAGAAGTTTGCACAGGTAACAAACCCACCAATCGATCCTCTCCGGGAAGCGATTGTAATGTCACTCGAAGTTGACCTAGGCGGTGAGGCCAATCTTTTCGAGGAAACCGAAGCACATGCAAGGCGCGTGAGTCTGACGTCGCCCGTGCTTTCGCAGGGCAAGTTCGAATCAGTATTGGCGCTGAAAGAGAGTGGTTTGAAGGTGCAGGTGCTCGATGCAACCTACAGCCCTGAGGAGACCACACTTAAAGAGGCTGTTGCGACGCTCTGCCAGGAGGCAGGTGCGCATGTAGCGGGTGGTGCCAGTGTGTTGGTGTTATCCGACCGGAGTTTTGGTGAAGACCGCATACCGATTCATAGTCTTCTCGCCACAGGCGCGGTTCATAATCATTTAATCGCCAATGGTCTGCGCGCGGACTCGAACTTGATTGTCGAGTCGGGCAGCGCGCGTGATTCGCATCAATTTGCTTGCCTGCTCGGGTTTGGCGCAACAGCGGTTTATCCCTACCTCGCCTACAGCGTGCTTGCACAGCAACTAGCCGACGGCGAAATCTTGGGCGCCCCGTCTGCCTGCTACAAAAATTATCGAAAAGGCATTAACAAAGGTCTCCTCAAAATTATGTCCAAGATGGGCATATCTGCGGTTAATAGTTACCGCGGTGCGCAGCTTTTCGAGGCGGTTGGCTTGGATGCCGAGGTGGTTGATGTAGCCTTTAGTGGCGTTTCATCTCGGATCGCCGGTGCTGGTTTCGCACACCTTGAGTTCGATCAAATTCAGCTAGCTCGTACCGCACGCCTTAAGCGCAAGCCGGTTGTGGCAGGCGGTCTGCTCAAATACGTCCACGGTGGCGAGTATCATGCTTACAACCCGGACGTTGTGATGAGTTTGCAGCGTGCAGTCGTGAGTAACGATACTGCTGATTATCAGACCTATGCAGACCACTGTAACGACAGGCCTGTTGCAGCACTTCGTGATCTACTGAATCTAAAACCGAGCCCAGAGCCGATTCCACTCGAAGAGGTCGAACCTATCGACGCAATCTTGAAGCGATTCGATTCCGCAGGCATGTCGCTCGGAGCGCTCTCGCCTGAGGCGCATGAAGCGTTGGCGATGGGAATGAATGCAATTGGTGCGCGTTCAAATAGCGGAGAGGGTGGTGAAGACCCTGCTCGCTATGGCACGAATCGCGTATCCAAGATTAAGCAAATCGCCTCTGGTCGATTTGGTGTCACGCCGCATTATCTGGTTAATGCTGAGGTGTTGCAGATTAAAGTCGCACAGGGTGCCAAGCCTGGTGAGGGTGGGCAGCTTCCCGGGGGTAAGGTTAACGACCTCATCGCACGTCTGCGCTACTCGGTGCCTGGGGTAACGCTCATTTCCCCGCCGCCGCACCACGATATTTACTCGATTGAAGATCTCGCGCAGCTCATTTTTGACCTCAAAGAAGTCAACCCAGATGCGCTGGTCTCAGTGAAACTCGTTTCCGAACCTGGTGTAGGAACTATCGCTGCCGGCGTCGCCAAGGCCTACGCTGATCTCATCACGATCTCGGGGTACGACGGTGGAACAGCGGCGAGCCCGCTCACTTCGATTCGTCACGCGGGATCTCCGTGGGAGCTGGGTCTCGCTGAGGTTCATCAGACACTGAGAGGCAATCGACTGCGCGGTAAAATTCGATTGCAGGCAGACGGCGGCATGAAGACTGGCCTGGACGTCGTTAAAGCCGCTATTTTGGGCGCCGAAAGTTTTGGTTTTGGTACGGCACCTATGATCGCCATGGGTTGTAAGTACCTCCGTATTTGCCATCTCAACAACTGTGCTACGGGCGTTGCAACGCAGAATGACAAGCTCCGCGAAGATCACTTTGTGGGTGACGTCGAGCGCGTGGTTAACTTCTTCCGCTTTGTGGCGGAGGAGACGCGCGAATGGATGGCATCACTCGGTGTCTCAAAGCTTGAAGACCTGATTGGGCGAGTCGATTTGCTCGAGCACCTTGATGGCTCAACTGAGAAGCAGAGTGCCTTGAACCTCCAGCCTATTACTTGGATTGATGAAACTGCGGTTGATCAACCACAGTTCTGTGAGGTCGACAGGAACCCTCCGTTTGATCAGGGAGAGAAGGCCGCGCTCATCTTGTCTGAAGTGCTTCCCGCCGTTGAAGCAAAGCAGGGCGGTGAGTTTAGTTTCTCAGTTACAAACTGCGATCGCTCCATTGGTGCACGAATCTCAGGCGAGATTGCGAAGCGCTATGGTAACGCCGGGATGGACGAATCACCCATCACGTTGAAACTCGAGGGCACTGCCGGCCAAAGCTTTGGTGTTTGGAATGCTGGTGGCCTTCATATGTATCTGGCCGGTGACTGTAATGACTACGTCGGTAAAGGTATGGCAGGCGGAAAACTGGTTGTTTACCCACCAGAGGGAGGTCAGTTCGAAAGCAAAAGCGCGAGCATCATAGGGAATACCTGCCTTTATGGCGCGACCGGTGGGCGCTTGTTTGCTTCTGGCTGTGCTGGCGAGCGATTCGCGGTTCGAAATTCGGGTGCGCATGCAGTCATTGAGGGTGCAGGTGACCACTGTTGCGAGTACATGACTGGTGGCTGCGTCACCGTCCTCGGTGAGACTGGTTTGAACTTTGGTGCGGGAATGACGGGCGGTATGGCCTTCGTTCTTGATGAAACGCGCGCGTTCCCCGATCGATACAATCACGAACTCGTCGAAATACATCGCATTAGTGGTGAGGCCGCAGAAGCACATCGTCATTTCTTGCGAGATAACATTGAGGAATTTGTCGCAGAGACCGGATCTTCATGGGGTCAGCATATCCTCGACAATTTCGCCGATTATGTTGGGAAGTTTTGGTTAGTGAAGCCGAAGGCCGCCGACTTTAATCAGTTGGTAGCCCGATTCCGCTACACAGATTGAGAGTTGTAATATGACTGAGCGATTAGCGAATCCATTTCAGTTTCTCGATGTAGAGCGTCAAGATCCAAATAAGCGCTCCATGGAGTCACGAACTGAAGAGTTTGTTGAGATCTACGATCCGTTTACGGAAGAGACGGCGGCAGAGCAGTCCCATCGTTGCTTAGAGTGCGGGAACCCTTACTGTGAGTGGAAATGCCCTGTTCACAACCTCATTCCTAACTGGCTCAAGTTGCTGTCAGAGGGGCGACTATTCGAGGCGGCTGAACTAAGCCATCAAACCAATACGCTCCCAGAGGTATGCGGTCGTGTTTGTCCACAGGATCGTCTGTGCGAAGGCGCTTGTACGCTGCATGACGGTTTTGGTGCAGTCACTATTGGTAACGCCGAGAAATACATCACTGATACTGCGCTTGCCATGGGCTGGCGTCCTGATTTGAGTGACGTTATTCCGACGGGTAAACGTGTGGCTATTGTGGGTGCGGGACCTGCGGGTTTGGGGTGTGCAGATATCCTGGCGAGAAACGGTGTGCAGCCTGTTGTCTTTGATCGCTACCCTGAAATTGGTGGCTTGCTGACCTTTGGTATTCCACAGTTCAAGCTAGAAAAACAGGTTATGGAGCGACGCCGAGAAGTCTTTGAAGGCATGGGTATTGAGTTCCGCTTAAATACTGAAATTGGTGTCGACATCGATGCAGATGACCTTCTAGAAGAGTTCGATGCAGTTTTCCTCGGGATGGGGACCTACAAAGCGATGCAGGGCGGATTTGCGGGCGAAGACCTTCCCGGTGTCCATAAGGCACTCGATTACTTGATCGGAAACGTCAATGAAAAGATGGGTTATGCTCAATCTCCTGAAAAGTTTATCGATCTCAAAGGCAAGACAGTTGTCGTTTTGGGCGGCGGTGATACGGCCATGGACTGCGTTCGTACAGCCGTTCGCCAGCAGGCCGAGCAGGTTTTCTGTGTGTACCGCCGAGATGAAGAGAACATGCCTGGCTCGCGTCGTGAGGTTCAGAATGCGCGCGAAGAGGGCGTTAAATTCCTTTTCAACCGACAGCCTATCAGCGTAGTCGACTATTTCGGCGAAGCGGGTGGCGTAAAGGTAGTCGAGACCCGGTTGGGTGAGCCTGGGCCCGACGGTCGACGACGCCCTGAGCACATCGAAGGTTCAGAGCAAGTCCTCGAGGCTGACGCTGTCATCATGGCGTTCGGTTTCCAACCCAGCCCGACAGATTGGATGGCGGACATGGAAATCGCGCTAAATGACTGGCAGGGAGTCATCGCTCCTGAGCACCAGATGTTCAAGTTTCAAACATCAAATCCCAAAGTCTTTGCTGGTGGTGATATGGTACGCGGTTCTGACCTCGTGGTTACCGCCATTTGGGAAGGAAGGCAGGCCGCTGAAGGTATCTTGGATTACCTAGCGGTCTAAACATAAAAAGATCAGAGCGAGTTGCACATAGAGGCGGCCGCTCGGGGGATCCTGCCGCCATGGCAACACTGCAAAATGATAGATTTTTGCGGGCGCTTTTACGTGAGCCCGTAGACCGAACCCCGCTTTGGATGATGCGACAAGCGGGACGTTACCTACCAGAATACCGCGCCACACGAGCACAAGCTGGTAGCTTCATGGGGCTTTGTACCCAGCCTGAGCTGGCATGCGAAGTCACCATGCAGCCGCTTCGACGCTACGATATGGACGCTGCTATTCTTTTTTCCGATATTTTGACCATTCCTGATGCGATGGGCTTGGGCCTTTACTTCACTGAAGGCGAGGGACCTAGATTTGAGCGACCACTGTCTTCGGAGGCGGATATCGCTGCGCTTGAGCCGAACAAGGCAAGGGATGAGCTAGGTTACGTAATGGATGCAGTTGCCCTCATACGTAAGGAATTAAATGGCAAGGTGCCGCTGATTGGTTTCTCTGGATCTCCTTGGACACTCGCCACCTACATGGTGGAGGGCGGATCGTCTAAAGATTTCGCAAAGACTAAATCGCTAGCCTTTAACAACCCTGCAGCGATGCATCAGTTGCTCGATAAGCTGGCTGATGCGGTAGCGGTGTACCTGAAAACTCAGGTAGAGCAGGGAGCACAAGCTTTGCAAATCTTTGATACCTGGGGTGGTTCCTTGAGTCACGAGGCCTATCAAGAGTTCTCGCTACGTTATATGCAAGCTGTGATTGAGCGACTGCCTCGTGAGGCTGACGGTCGGCGTGTACCGATCATTGTATTCACCAAGGGTGGTGGACAATGGTTAGAGCAAATTGCAGATTGTGGTGCAGATGCCGTGGGACTTGACTGGACGACCGACATCGGCAGTGCACGAGCGCGAGTGGGCGACAAAGTGGCGCTCCAAGGGAATATGGATCCGGCCATGCTTAATGCTAATCCTGAGCGAATCCGCGAAGAGGTTGCCAAAATACTCGCGGGTTATGGCAATGGCACGGGCCACGTGTTCAACCTTGGACACGGAATCACGCCCGGAATTGACCCTGAGTGCGTTGGTGCCATGGTTGATGCAGTGATCGAGCTCTCGCCCGCTTACCACTCGTAATCGGTTAGCTCGTGATTCATGTTGAGCGCGGGGAGATCTGAATCTGGTCTCCCCACTACCTTGGCGGGCACACCTGCAACGGTTGTATGCGCAGGCACATCTTTGAGTACTACGCTGCCGGCTCCGACTTTAGCGCCGTCGCCAACGTGGATATTCCCTAAGATCTTTGCGCCTGCACTGATCAGCACACCGTCACCGATTTTTGGATGTCGGTCACCGTGCTCCTTACCGGTTCCGCCCAATGTGACACTCTGCAGTATGGAAACCTTGTTACCAACGACGGCGGTCTCGCCCACCACCAGACCTGTGGCGTGATCGAGCATGATTCCGCTGCCGAATTGTGCAGCAGGGTGAATATCGACACCAAACTTCATCGACGCACGGCTTTGCATAAGCAGTGCCAACGATTTGCGATTTTGATGCCACAACCAATTCGCAACTCGGTGTAGTTGGAGTGCATGGAAGCCTTTGAAAAACAAAAGCGGCAGGTGAAGGGACTCACAAGCTGAGTCTCGCTCAATGACCGCAAGAAGGTCAGCACGCATGGCGCCTCGAATATCGTCGTTGGTAGTAAATGCCTCGGAGATCACATTGCAGAGCACGCGCGCTGGAACAGTTGCACAATCGACTTGGTGACCTAGTTGAGAACTCAGCGCGCTTTCAAGACTCGAGTGACTCAAAACCGAAGCGTTTAAAAAATCTGCCATCATCGGCTCATTGCGCACGAGGTCTTTAACTTCACCGCATATTTGGAGCCAGACTGGATCCTGCGCGTGTTCTTCTTTTGTGTTGGGCAGTGCTTGAAGTGCCATTTTGATCTCCGTCAACTTGTGAGCAACAGTACCTTAGTCGTGCGGATGTTCTCCAGCAGCTTCGACCAAAATCGCCTCGCATTGCCACAGATTCTCACTATTCGCGCTGTACTTTCGCTCAAAAAGGGTGAGCGGATCAGTCGGTTTAATCTCGGAGACTTCGCTCCGATAATCAAGGAGCGCCATACCTACCGAAAACTCCCTCACGTAGGTCAACCAGTTGCTGCGAAGTGTCACCATGCCACCCAAGGCTCTGAGTAGCGGGAACGCTGGATGCCCGTGGATACGTCGTTTTAAATGCGACTTTTTGGGCCATGGATTGGGATAAAGCAAATAGTGTCGATGGCAGCGTATGCCCGCCTGCGCCAATACCGCCCATGTATGTTCGCAACTCGCCCTGATCAAGTGGTAGTTGTCGGTGTTGCCCGGCACATGTCTTGAGAGCCTATCTTCTGACTTGTCGATACCTATCACCAGGGCCTCGGGATACAAGCCTGCGAGCTTTGCGGTACTCATTCCTGTCCCGCAAAATGAATCCAAGATGAGAGGGCCAGTGTGCGAGTTCACCAGAGAGATAATCTTTTCGGCGGCGACACGCGTGTGTTCAGGTATGGGCTCTTGCCAAGTGCTCTGTAGGTGCTTCTTAACGGTTATCAAGAGGTCTTCATGGATATCACTCTGCTTGGAGTGAACACTTGATATGGATTCATGCTTCATTTCTTGGGCCACCGCAGTCTATAACTGTCATACCAATTGATGTCACTCCACGGTGCTGACATGATGGCCGCTGATTTTCAGGGGTAAGGGCCATCATGAGGCGAGATTTGCGGCCGTTTTGGGTCAAGCGTCTATACCTTCGTATTCGAGCGTTGTGGATATGGTGGTTCTTAGCGCCTAGGTGTGAGGCCCTTGGTCCGCACGCTACCATCATGTCTCCTTGGTTCGTCATCATATCAGGCCCCAATATACGAATTGGACATTCGTTTACAGCGATTGGCGAGATGCACCATCCAGTGCAGATTGGCGTGTGGGGTCGTAACTTCGGTGAAGGCCGTGTTGAGATTGGTGATGCTTGTTTGATGAGCCCCGGAGCAAGGATCTCTGCGAGCGACGAAATTGTGCTCGGCAACGGCTGCATGATGGCTCATGGTAGCTACATCACAGACTCCGACTGGCATGGGCTCTACGATCGAGTGAATCGCGATGAAACAGCTAAACCCGTCCGGCTCGGTAACAACGTCTGGCTTGGAGACCGCTCTACTGTTCTTAAGGGTGTTACGATCGGTGATAACAGCATTGTTGCGGCCAGTTCGGTAGTCACCAAGGACGTGCCAGCGAATGTTATCGTCGCAGGCAACCCTGCGGTCATCGTGCGCGAACTCGACGAGTCGGCGGAGAGGTATACCCGTGAAGATATGTTTCGTGACCCTGCTGAAACCATGGCGTATTTCCGTTCGCTCGATGAAACTCTTCTGGCAGAGAACACAACTTGGCGATGGCTGCTGAGTGCTATTTTTCCGCGATTTCGTCGAGAGCAATAGATGTGGTTTGCGCGACCGCGACCGTGAATCCATTAATTGACCTCGCGCCAGCGCTTCTCAATGCGCCTGCAGCCGCATTCAGAGTTGAACCACTGGTTACCACATCGTCGAGAAGAAGAATCTTTTTTCCGAACACACTTTCTGTCGCTTGGAAATGATCTGAGCTGATGTGCCGCTCATCGAGGCGTTTTAAGTGCTGGTAGGGCATCCTTTTCGAGGCTTTGAGCGTGGATAGCGGTCTGTCGACTACACCTTTTTTGGCCAGTGCATTCGCGAGCAGCCAGACCGGATCGAAGCCTCGAGTGAGTCGCCGCTGCCAATGACTCGGTATCACTGTGACGAGATCGTGATCAGGCATCGAGAACTTTCCCCTGGCAGCAAGCTCAGCAACAAGTTCAGCAATGTAGTTGGTGAGTTCTATCATCCCTTGATACTTCCAGCGGGTGATGAGGTCAGGCACAGCGCCTTGATAATTAAAGGCTGAGACCACCGTGTCGAGCGCGCCTAAGTCTTTGCTTTGGCGTTGTTGTTCGGTGTGTCTTGAGAGCGTTCTGTTGGCAAACCCCGATCGCTGAGACCGAGCAACACTGCTCCCGCTCAAACCGCCAGCGAAGCCCTCTCGCTCGGCAGATGCGATAGAGATCTTGCACGCGGAACATAGCCTGTCAGGCAGACGATGATGCTCGTCGCACAACGCACAGCGTGGTTGTAGGACAGTCGTTAATATCTTGGTGCCGTATGAGCGGACGAGACTGGATTGCATGGCGAGGAAATCATTGAGAGCGTTCCAAGTCACTGTCCTGTGTTCGTAATGCTGAGTAATGCCCAGAGGTGTCTAATGATGTTCGATGACCTGTTAAACTTACACTCGTTTGTAACTGTGAGCTCCAACTGAGTTTTTCTATTTCTTAGGGGTATGGGTTTTTCAGTGCCAGAAATCCTGACGCTAGTAAAAGTGCCAATACCTGTAATAGTGATAGCGCCGTACCTTGGATAAAAAAATGAGCGATGAAGTAGGGAAGGATTTGAACAAGAACGACCCAGTTTTGACACCTGAAGATCAGGCGAGGGTTGATCATTTTATTTCGACAGGTGTGAACTCTACTGACAAAAAGCCCTTTCGCCCTATTCTGCTAGTCGTACTTTTGGTCTCCGTAGTGACAGGCTTCTCTCTGTTGAGTCAGTTGCTCGCGCGGATGGCGGGCGTGTACTGATCGCAAATTCCGGAAGTATATATGGCTGCCGGCTACAGCGGGTTAGCTGCGAGGCTCTTATTGTCGCGTTTTGCCGCAATGTGGCAGTGTGTTGCGAGCGTCTGTTTCGCTCACGTATGTGAAAACATTTTGAGTGTGCTCAGCCTCGCTTGAGGCGTCGCTCCTCAAAAATCAAAATCAACATCAGGCCCAGAAGCACAAGTAAATTCAGCGAGTAAGAACCAATAACCATCAGTCTGTCGTCAGGAAGTGTACGCCACTGCCGAATGATGCCGCTGAAGATGAAGTACGTTTGCACCCAGGCAATTACTGTAAACACGCGCTCGAGCTGCCAGTTGAAATTGATGGAAATCGTGCCGATTGTTACGAGAACAAATGCGATCAAGAAGCGTATTTGGTGTATTTGATAATCGGCAGCTTCACCGGTTACGGCTGCCGCCATGTATGGCTTAAGGAGACCTGAAAACCACCCCATCAGGTAAGTCAGGGTAAGGAACATCAAGAGTAACCAAGCGTTTCTGAAGAGCTTGGATTTTTGACTTACCGTTTGGCGCACACCTTGAAGGCCAAAAATCGGCATGTCCCGCAACAATGCGTCTAACTCTTCCTGAGACGGTGCAGGATTATTTTCGGAGTTATTGCCATTTTTTCTTTGCATCACGCGGCCTCCGATTCGAATTGCTTAAAACAAATATAGGTGAGGCCAACTAGAAAGAGAGGGCGCATTATTACTGCCGCTTGTCCCAGAGGGTGCTCGGCAACAAATAAGACCGAGTCCAAGACCATGTAATCCTCAATAAACATGACCCATGCTAGAGCGGACAGCACGGCCAACGTCATTGCAGTGGAGGCTTTGCTCGCCATAAGCCAGCTGTAAACGGCAAGTCCTGCAATAACGATCCAAATACGGATGGCTGTAAGGTCTTGAAGCAATGCGACCGACGAGTTAGAGGATGGATCAACTTGGCCGGTTGCCGAAACGAGCGTGTACAAACCGATCAATAGGGCGGCGTACGAAAAACATACTATTTGAGCGATTATGTAGACCATTTTTTGCGCCGCCAAACACGATGTTGAGCACTATTTCGATGCACTGTCTACTAAAAGCGATGGCCGAGTCAATGCCATTTTATACGCCAAAAAATTGACGCCACTATTGGGTTTTTCGACTGGTCGGATGGCTCGCAGCAAGTCTCACATCGTCGCCTTCCTGCATGTCTTTTCGCCAAGGAGCACCGAGACATTTTTCCCTGTTCGGGCACTGTTCGGTGCAACCTCTGCAGGGGAGTGGACGGGGCTGGCTGTTTTGATTGCTCATGTGTACTTTGCTCAGCAGATCTTTTGGGGCGGTAAGGATTTTTAGTATAGCTTGGCCAGCATTCATGGGCGCCGTGCGTTGCATTTTTGCCCCAATTCTTCATCCTGCAATCGCACCTGACTTTCAAACAAGCAAGACGAGAGCTCCCAACTATGTGGCGTAAATGGTGGCGTAAATGGTGGCGTAAATGGCTGGATCGTTATCTAAGGCTAGAACTGATAGCGCTCATCATCATTTTTTTGATGGTCTTTGTTCTGCGTTAGCGTTGCTTACTTGCTCTCGAGCGCAGTTGTGCGAGACGCTCAGCCATAACGCTGTAGTCCACTTCTTGCGCCCAGCGCGTGGAGCGCTCGTCCTCTAGTTTTAGCGCTTCGCCAAACGGGCTGTCATAACCGTCATCAATGAGTGACTTGTACGCTGTGACCATTGCGGATTCTGATTCGGCAATTTGTTTGGCTATGGCGAGCGTCTCTGTCATCAGCTCGTCTGCTGGACATACTTTGTTAACCAGCCCAAGTCGGAGCGCATCTTGAGCGGAAACGAAGTTACCCGATAGGCTAAGCTCTTTTGCTCTGCCGAGACCAATCAGACGCGAGAGTTTTTGGGATAGCCCCCATCCAGGCAATATACCGACGCGAACATGGGTATCAGCGAATCGCGCGTGCTCACTTGCGTACAAAAAGTCGCAGCCTAGGGCCAGTTCGAATCCACCTGTGACAGCGGCGCCATTGACCGCGCCAATGATAGGTTTTTTACAGCTACGCATGGCTACTGATAGCGGCGACTCTGTTCCCAGTCCCTCGTCGGTTAATACACTGCTGTCATCATTCAGCTCTGCCAGGTCTACCCCGGCACAGAAGGCCTTGCCTGCGCCTGTAATAATAAGGACAGACGTCTCTTCAGAGGCGTCAGCCGTCGTTAAGGCGTCGATCAGTTCGAGACTGAGTGCGCGACTTAATGCATTGTTTGCCTCAGGTCTGTTAAGCGTTAGGACGCTCACGCTGTCTTTGGTTTCGAGGGTAATAAATTTGTAAGCCATTTCTTTATTTCCTTATCTCTTTATCTTTTTGACTCGGCTTCAAAGATTGATTGTCCTTCCTACTCACAGAGGTCTGTCAGTCATAGAAATCTGCCAGTTTTCATCCGAGCTTATTGGAAACAATAGATCAGCAAAAGTTGCGCTCGTAAATGGGTTCAGATTGCGTCTTGCATCGCAGGCGCCCATTGTTGTCCGTATCCCAAATTGCTTCTTCTTCTACAGCTAAAGCACCCGTTTGATCATATTCGTAGCTCATAGCGAAAAAGCCTGAAGCGGTGTTGCTTTTGGAAGGTATAGAGGGTGCTTGGGTGCTCCCAGTTTCGTTTGACCGAAGCAGCTCCATTTACTGCGCAACGTTATCACGAGGGTATCTCTGCGTATGCCCTCGCTGTAAATGCGGGCGCCGTGATTTCCCCACATCGCGATGGCATGGGATGCACCGCCAATAACGCTTGTTAGCCATAGATCGTTATCGGGCCCGACCGGGTCATCGCTTGTTGCGAGCGCCTGAGGGTATCGGCATCTCCGTGCATACAAATTAACCAAGGATATGCCGGCGAATCCCCAAGAGCGCGCGAAGTGTATGCATTTTCGGACGGTTGCATCATTCTTAGAGCCGTCAGCCGTTGATGGGTTGAGGCCGACGAAAACACAATCATCACCATTCTCCCAGCGGCGGCTGAGAAAGTATCGATAGCGACCGCAGTCAGAAAAGATGGCGCTTGATTCCATGTTGGTTTACGCGGTTAGGGGACTTTGTTCGTTGCGTTTGCGGCCGCTAGCTTTGCCTTAATGAAGTCTGAATGCGACACATATAACAGCTCGGAAACTTTGCGTATCGCAGCTTCTTCGTATTTATCGATGACACCATCGGCATAGGCAATATGCCAGAGCTGTTCGATGAGTGTGCATCGCTCTGACACGCTCATCTGAGTGCAGGCAAGTCTGGTAAATTCATATAGTCCAGCGGAGTTAGCTTTGTCATCACGAGCAGACGCAAGTAAGTCTTGTGAGGTGTGCGAACTTTCTCCTAGGTATTCAGTCAATCCCGCTATCAGGGCGCTTGTTTCTTCCTCGGTTTCTTCGAAGTCACTTTGAGCCACTTCCAACATGAGCACGGCGATAGCGCGACTGAGGCTGTCTGAGTTTTCAGCCGCCTCTGACGCTTGCGGAACCAGTCGTGCGAGCCATTTAAAGGCCATGCGCTCTCCTTAAGTTGTCGAAATCGGTAAAGTCTATATTCTGTTGGATCGTGTTTTTATCTTAGCAGGGCGTGAGTCACAGTCGTAATTGAACACAAACACCACCTATGAAGTTTTTCGAGCAATTGCCATCCAAGTCAGTCTTCTTACTACCAGTTGTTGCTTTGGTGGTAGGGCTTATTTCGGTGGACGCCGCTAATGACAGAGCGCAGACACTTTATGACGCACGTTTTCGGGAACGCCTAGAGGCGGACGCGTCGCTTAGAATAACGGTCCGTGACTTTGCCATTGAAGCGGCGGAACAGAACTTCAATGAACTGATCTCGACAATGAGCGCTCGCTCTTTTGCCGGCGTCGATATCCTCAATGATCCAGCGACTGAGACCTTGATTAACTCCTACGGCGAGCGACTGGCGTCGCAGTACATTCATCTCATCGTTGGCTCTGTGGCAGATGGCGGAAATGTATATGTGAAATATGCTTTTCCCCGCTCTGAACTAGAGGGTCGAGAAATATCCGACCATCCGCTGCTCGCTAGCTTTGACGTAGGATTGACGCCACCTTTTATCGATCAAATTGCCTATCGGGCCTCTCTAGATAACGACTTGTCGTATACGTCAGAGGGTGCCCTCGCCGTTAGACGAATGTTAGTAGCTATTCCAAATCTTGATGAGCAGTTGGTTTTTATCGTTAGGGCGAATGTTGCTGATATTCAGCGAGCTACGGATACATTCCTGCGCGAGCTTGGGCCTATCCCGAAACTCCAGTCGTACCACTTTGCGCCGGGGTCAGACTGCATTATGCAATACTCGGCAGGTGTAGGTGAGCAACCGTGTCCCTCTGGAAATTTGGACTTATCCGGTTCCGTGGTTTCTGAGAAGCACGGGGAGGTGATATACCTACTGCCAACCGAAGCTTACATTGAGGACTTTGAGGGTGGGCGTCCGCCCTTCGCCTATACCGAGCTCCTCGTCACGCTGATTGCCAGTGCACTTGCTTGGGCGATAGCAGTATTTTTTAGGCGACGTTTAAGTGAGTCAGAGCGTGAGTTGCAAGCCTACCGTGGGTCGCTCGACAGTAAGGATGAGCTCACAACAGCCTTGCACACCATGGTCATCGACAACCTTGATCAGGTGAGTGCTCTGGCTAGACGCGTTAAGGGTGCTGATGGCATCGACACGGAGGAGCGCCGATACCTGAATATTGCATTATCTGAGATTGGCCAGCTTCGGTTGAGTCTGGATGCACAGATCATGGCGGACGCCGATGGACGGGAGGATCTGCAGGCGCGGGCGCGCAAGGGCAACGTTGACACGAAAGAGCTTTGTCGCAGCATCCGACGGGAGCTGGAACGGGTCGCCGATGATGAAGGCATCGAATGTCGCTTGTTGGCCGACGATGAGTTGCCGGAATCTCTGCCCGGTTCTCAATATTGGGTTGAATCGGCAATGTTGGCTCTGATTAATGCGTCACAAAGCTTTACCGACGAGGGTTTCATCGAGCTGTCGATTTGGGTGGAAAACTCCATGCAAGGGCAGCCGGAACTGCGCGTGCGATGCCGTGACACAGGCATCAGCTGGTCTGCTGACGATGGCGATGATCATGCGGCCGTTGCGATGCTTAAAAATATACTCAATGGACTGGGTGCTCAGTTGGCTCGCAAGCCGCTTCAGTCGGGTATAGGGCAAGAGCACCTTATTCAATTTATCCACGATTGATTTTCAATCTGAGATGCAAGTCGCATTTTGCAAATTAAAATGCAAATAGAATGAGACTCAGTGCCGATCGCTTGTTAGATTGAGAGCTCAAGTGAGCGAGAGAGCAAGGGATTCGTGAATTTACCTACTAGCACCTTTGGCACCAATGCCGCCGGCCCTAAGCTGGACCTTAAAGTGTTTCTAGAATCAGGCTTCGCAGGTGACGATTGCATCACCGCAGCTCAGCTTAAAAAAGACCCTAGGGGTTTTGAGCAGTGGTGCCGCGAGCAGGGAATGTTAATCGAAATTAATGACGCAGATTACGCGGAGCCTAAACTGGCGGTACTCAGCTGACCGCTATGATGGGCGCAGTAAAGCGGTGACCCTCTCCGTAGTGTGTGGTGATAGGATCAACCGCACTGACGTTGGCAACGATTTTTTGCCGTAGGCGTTTGATTACAGCATCTAGCGCACGATTAGCCGATGAATCAAAGCGTCCGTATAGGGCGCGGGTGAGTGACTCTCTGTTTGTTGGCTCATTCGATGAGTCAGCCAAGGCCAAGCATACTTTCACCTCATTACGCGTTAACGCAACGACTTGGCCGCTTGGTGCTACTAGTTCGCGTTGCAGCGCTTTTACCTGCCACGGCACATTTCCATTCGTTGCTTTTGACGGGAAGCTGACCACGGATGCTTTCTTTGTCACTGGCATCTGCATAGGCGTTGCCATTGCAGAGATTGCCGCAACAATTTCAGCGGTTCCGTCGGGTTCTCGAAGGAGGAGAGAAACTCCCGCCTGGTAAAGACTCAAGCGACTTTCTGCGTTATCGAGTTTTCCAAACAGCACGACATTTTTTGCGCGATTCTCTGCAAGGTATTTGGCAAGCACCTGGCCGGGTTGGTCGGCGAGGTGCTGATCGATCAGGCAAATCGAAAAGCGCTCTGGTGACGACCACGCCGAGTAGCAATCACGCGCAAGTGCCGCGCGAACTGTCTTGTATCCGAGAATATGAAGCGAGTCCGTAAGCTGCTTTGCAAGGAAGTTATCTGACACCACCAGCAGCGCGCTAGGCTTATTTGCAAACTGACTCATGGCGATGCCCTCAGCAGATTCTCCAACAAACGGACAACTTAGACTAGCGCCTCACACGTCACAAAGGTAGCTGCTTTGACTCCTTTGTCGCATTTCTCTGGTGAAGAATTTGTTGCAATGACGCATTAAAGGATGTGGATGAGAGCCACCGCCACGCTTTAGTAAGCGCTGCGTGGTATGTCGATTAGCGTCCTAATCTATCAAGCAAACTGTAAAACAGCATCCCAGCTATGAGGCTTGGCCGACGTAGTAAAGGTCCACCAGGGAACGAGATTGTCTCGAGGCCCGCCATGAGGTCAAAATCTTCACAGCTGTCGAGAATCGACAGAGCCATGAGCTTTCCAGCCATAGTTGCGGTGGGCACGCCATGACCGGAGAAACCCTGTGCGTAATAGAGGACGCCTTGTTTGATGCCCATATCGGGCATGCGATTACGCGTTATCGCAAGCGTTCCACCCCATCCAAAATCGAGTCGCGTGTCGGCGAGCTCGGGATAGACGCCTAAAAGATGGGGTCGAACAAAGTCAGTAATGGATGACGGAAACTTGTCGCTGTAGGTTTCACCGCCACCAAAAATGAGTCTGCGATCTTCACTGAGCTTCCAATAGTTAATGACAAATAGGCTGTCCGAGAGAGACGCATTCAGTGGGTTGATTTGCTGAGCAATCTCTTCGGTAAGCGGCTCGGTCGCCACAATGAAGTTATTAATAGGCATGATGTTGCTTGCGATTGGCGAGTAAAGCTTCTCTAGGTAGCCATTGCACGCGAGCACCACGCGATCCGCGCGGATTGATCCAGACGACGTCTGAATCACCGCGCCATCACCCTGGACCTGCAGCCCGGTTGCTCTGCTCTGTTCATATATCATGACGCCGGCGGCCAATGCGGCTCGAGCAAGACCCAGGCAGTACTTGAGCGGGTGTAAGTGCCGTGCACCCTCATCAATCATCGCGTAGTGGAAGCCCTGTGCCGAACCTAAAGAGCCAAGGTCAGCCTTCTCAACACCTCTCAGGTGGTGGTAATCATAGGCGGTCTCAAGGTGTTCAATCTCCTCTCGCAGTTCGTCTGTATGCGCGGGCTTGGCCGCATAGTGAATGTTGCCTTTGCCAAGCTCACAATCGATGCTGTGTTCTTTTACTAACGACTCGACTAAGCCGACCGCATCCAGGCCCAGTCGCCAAAGCTCTTTAGCCCTATCCTTGCCATACCACTTCTCGAGTGCGAATTGATCGGCGCGTTGCCCAGTGCCGACATGGCCACCATTGCGCCCCGACGCGCCCCAGCCGATTCGCGCCGCCTCTAAAATAACGACTTGCTTGCCTGCCTTGGCCAGGTGCAGCGCCGCCGACAGTCCGGTGTAGCCCGCGCCGATGACACAGACATCTGCCAAAACGTCGCCCTGAAGGCTACTTTGCTCGGGTAGAAGCTCGGCCGAGGTGTGGTACCAGCTATTCGGGTATTCGGGTGTGATTAACGTCATGGATGTAAGTATGACGCTTGCGAGCCGTCTGGCGCCACACCATACTGCGGGTATCGAAGCAGCACGAAGGTTTTATGAGCGAGTCGAGGGAGCTACCCGAGGAAAATCCCACCATTGTTTACACCCCTGAAGTTGAAGCGGGTGCTGGTAAACTCAGCCAGCATGACTATGAAATTCGGCAATGGCTTGAGGACAACAACATTTCAGAGGTGGAGTGCCTCGTTCCCGATATGACCGGGAATGCTCGTGGAAAGTTTATTCCCGCCCACCAGTTCCTCTCTCAATCTGACCAGAAGCTGCCTGAGTCGATCATGGTGCAAACGGTGACTGGCGAGTACACCGACGACCACTGGGACTTTGTCGAGCCTACCGATACAGACATGCTACTGGTTGCTGACCCAAAAACCTTAAGAAAAGTTCCCTGGGCTCGCGAGCCCACGGCGCAAATAATCGCTGATTGTTATAAAGCATCAGGTGAGCCTCACCCTCTAGCCTCCCGCAACGTGCTCAAGCATGTTCTCTCGCTTTATGAGCAGGCCGGATTGCGGGCTGAAGTTGCTCCGGAGGTGGAGTTTTTTCTTGTTCACAAGAACACCGATCCCGACTATGAATTAATGCCGCCTAAGGGCCGCTCGGGTCGACGCGAAGTGGCGCGAATGTCGTTCAGTATCGATGCAGTAGCTGAGTTCGAAGACTTTGTTGAAGACATGTACGACTTTGCCGACGAGCAGGCTCTGAGTGTCGATACCCTTATTCACGAAAATGGCGCCGCGCAATTGGAGATCAACTTCAATCACGGTGACCCCCTGGATATGGCAGATCAGGTTTTCGTGTTCAAGCGCACCGTTCGTGAAACCGCGCAGCGGCACAATATGTACGCCACCTTCATGGCCAAGCCTATGCAAAAAGAGCCGGGCTCAGCGCTGCACATTCACCAAAGTATTCTCTCGCTGGATAGTGAGAAAAATATTTTCAACAGCGCGGATAATGAGCCAACGCCCGAGCTCATGCATTACATAGCGGGTCTGCAGCGATACACGCCCGATCTCATCAGTTTTTATGCGCCAAACGTCAATTCCTATCGACGACTTGCGCCGGATATCTCGGCACCCATCAATTTGAGCTGGGGGTATGACAACCGCACAACAGCCTTCAGGGTTCCGGATAGCACGCCTGATAACCGTCGTGTCGAGAATCGATTCCCCGGTGCTGATGCGAATCCATATCTAGCCATTGCAGCTTCGTTGGCAAGTGGCCTGCTTGGTTTGGAGAATAAATTGCAGCCTACCGCGCCTCACCAAGGCACGGCCAACGATGAGAATGTCGAAGTGGCACGATCGCTTGAGGAGGCTGTCCGCCGACTCAACGGCAATGAGGAGCTTGCGCGCGTAATGGGTGATTTATTCTTGCGCGCTTACGCGGCAGTCAAGCTTGATGAGTTTGAAGAGTTCAACCGTGTCATTAGCTCCTGGGAGCGCGAGCATTTGCTGCTGCAGGTCTGAGTCTGGGTACTTTTAATAAAGCATGACTACCACCACTAAGACGGGCGGCTCTACCGCATACCAATTTCTAAAGTACGCAGTTTACTTGGCGCTGTTGGCCAATGTGTTTCTGTTTCTGATCGAAGAGATTGATTCGGCGGGGGCACTCAATACGTCGGTCACTGGCTTTGCGAGCTTTTTTCAGATTTTTTCTACCACAATCGACACGGCCGCCTGGTTGGCACTGTTGATCTTCTTTGAGTTGGAAACTTATGTGCTCTCTGACAACACGCTTCGCGGTAGAGCAGGGCAGCTGATTCATCTCGTCAGGCTTCTGTGTTTGGCGACTATTTCGGTGGCTTGCTGGGGGTACTTTGCTGAATTTGTGGGTTTATTGGGGACATACCCCATTACCACTGCCAACTGTACTGACATTAATAGTTCTTGGTCAGTGCTCATTAATCTAGACAAATTCGAGCCGCTGGCTGCAAACCCTTGCGAGGGCGGTCAGTGGCTCGCGTTGACTAACTACGAGCGAGTTGTTACCTCTCCCGAGTCTTATCAACGTGCTGTGTTGTTGGCGGCCGTCGACTTTATCAACGCGGCTGCGTGGATCTTGGTAGTTATTGTCTTGGAGATCGAAGTGCGTGCTGTGCTGGCATCTTCTCGACAGCTGTTTATCGGGCCTTCAGTTATCAACCCGGCAAAAGGTCTACTCTACTTCATCTTATTTGCGGCGGCCGTTTATTGGGGTTTCGAGGATGACTTTCTCGATTTTTGGGATGCGGTCTTATGGCTATTTGCGTTCTTCGTTATTGAGCGAAACGTGGTTTCTTGGCGCCAAGAAGCCAACGTCGATCAATCGCTAGAGAATAAAGCGTTATAAAAGACTAGAAGCTAAAGTCATCATCACCAAGCTCTTCTCTCAGCCGCCTGGCTTCTAGCATATCTTCGGCGCGTCGACGCCGCGCCAACAGCTCCTGAGGTGTCGCTGTCACGGTATCGGTCATTGGAAGAGCGTCGAGTTCGAGGTTGTCAGAATCATCAAGCGACATGTCGTCGATATTATCTGAGTCTATGGGACCACGGTTGTCAGCGTTTAGCTGCATATACACCTCCAGAAGAGCCAAAGGTACAACTATCAATACATCCGTTTGTTACCGCGACTTTCCGCCTACTTTTGTTTTTTGGCAAGTGTTTTCGGCGCTGGTATCTGCCCTTTTTTTGGCGCGTCTTTCGTTACCTCAGCCAGACGTTGGTTAGGCGCTCCCGCCACTACATCCCTGTAGTTATTCAACGTCCCTGTCGAAAGGCGGGAGTTGAATAGAGGTCGCAATAGCTGTGCCAAAAGCCCAGTTTCAAGTGGGAGGCTTGAAGCTAACCGGTTCTGTGTTCGGTCATCTAAAAGTCGTATATGCAGGAATCAGCGATGGACGTGTCCGCGTGAGGTTAGCGTGTGTCCAGCAAAGATTTGATGTGCCCAGCAATCACCTCGGGATCATCTCTATCTACATCGACGGTGATATTGGCGTACTGCTCGTAAAGCGGCACGCGCTCGTTATAAACATCTTCGAGCGTGTGGTTGCCGGGCGACGCTATGCCTCGGTCAGGAGCTAATGAAATTCGATAGTCCACGGTCTCAAGCTGTGCTCTGAGGTACACGACAGTCGATGCTG
Organism: gamma proteobacterium HIMB55; assembly: GCA_000227505.4. Taxonomy (NCBI): domain Bacteria; kingdom Pseudomonadati; phylum Pseudomonadota; class Gammaproteobacteria; order Cellvibrionales; family Halieaceae; species gamma proteobacterium HIMB55. Next base: position 2,696,838 of record AGIF02000001.1, read on the forward strand.
CAGCGAGTCTCTGCATGATGGCGTCGCTGTAAACCACCGAACCACCCGTCGAGACAATTGCCGGATAAATATCCATATCAAGCAGTACTTTTTCTTCAATGTCTCGAAGAGCCTCGTGTCCCTTTGCGGCAATAATTTCGGCGAGTGTCGCTTGCTCTTGCTCCTGAATTAAGAGGTCAGTGTCAACGAAAGCCAAGCCCAGACGCTTTGCCAAGAGAACACCGACAGTGCTTTTTCCACTCCCCGGCATCCCGATTAAACTGATTATGCGTGTCGAGTGACTCATTATGGCAATGTCCTTCATACTCTGCGTTTCGATTTTACGTCGCCAACTGCGAGTCAGTCGTGCGGCGTCCGGAGTTTAAACGCTAGGAGGCGTCGATGTCGCTTGAAACACCCCTGACAAATTTGCACCGAGGTCTTGGCGCAAAAATGGTGCCGTTTGCGGGGTATACGATGCCAATCAGTTATCCGGACGGCATTATCGCAGAACATCATCACACGCGCTCAAAAGCAGGGCTCTTTGATGTCTCGCATATGGGGCAGGTGATGGTGACTGGTCCTGAACTGGCTCGATCGTTAGAGCAGGTTATGCCAGCTGACCTTACGCAGTTAGTACATATGAAGAGTACTTATGCATTGTTGACGAACGACGAGGGTGGTGTGCGTGATGACCTCATCGTTACCAAGCTGGATGAAGAGCGGTTTTTTCTCGTGTTGAACGCAGCTAATAAACACGGTGATTTGGCGTATCTGCGCGCGACACTGCCTGAGCTAAAGTTTGAGTTGATGGACGACAAGGCCTTACTGGCCTTGCAAGGGCCTGATGCAAGAGAAGTGTTAGCTCGGTTTGCGGGTGATATTGATTCTCTGGGTTTCATGAGCGCTAGGCACTGTACGCTCGAGGATATCGACTGTTTAGTCACTTGTTCGGGTTACACCGGTGAGGACGGGTTTGAAATTTCTGCGGACGGCGCGCGCGCTTCGCGTCTTGCGGAACTTTTATTACAGGAAGCTGAAGTTGCGCCAATCGGTCTCGGTGCGCGTGACTCCTTGCGGCTTGAGGTCGGCCTTTGTTTGCACGGTCACGAGTTATCTGAGGAGATAACCCCGATAGAAGCGGGGCTCAAATGGGCGATAGCGCCTTCGCGGCGTGAGGGCGGCGAGCGCGCGGGTGGGTATCCCGGGGCAGACATTCTCGACCAGCAAATGCGCGATGGTACGCAGCGCGTTCGAGTCGGCTTAAAGGTGCTCGGGCGACGACCTGTTCGAGCTGGGCAAGTGTTGCTAAATCAAGAGGGCGTCGAGGTCGGAATTATTTGCTCTGATGCTTTTGGTGCCAGTGTGGGCGGGCCAATCGCAATGGCGTATGTGCGCCCAAGTGCCTCAGTAAAAGGCTCGGTGCTAAAAGCTGATCTGCGTGGCAAGTTTGTTGAGCTTGAGGTGGTGGCACTTCCCATGACAGCGCAGCGGTACTACCGAGTAGATTGACTAGCAAACAGGGTGACCGGTTCGCACGCTGGCGAGCTGTAGAGGGCGCTGCCCAAAGGACCATACACTGTTTAACTCGGCCCTGTTGGTGCCATGTCGTTAGGTGCTATGTCGTGTCAGTGCGCCCACTGACGATCCGCTCGGAACTGTGTGGATAAGTACTCCATCTGATCTGCGAGTACTCTATCTTTCGCGAGGAAATGCCACTCGTATGCATTAGGGCGGAAGGGCACGGCGAGCAAGGGCATGCTCGCTTCCTCAGGTGTGCGACAGTCTTTTAGCCAGTTGCAGCGTTTGCAGGCGGCAACCACGTTTTCCCACTCGTTCTTGCCTCCGCGCGATGCAGGCACAACGTGGTCCCGCGTTAGCTCCTGGCGTGCGAACTGGTTGCCGCAATAAAGGCAGCGGTGATCATCTCTGCGAAACAGAGTCCGGTTACTGAGAGGCGGCGTGAACTCATCAAATACCCTGCCATCGAGTGCGATGATTGGCTGTAAGGTGAGGGAAGACCGAACGCCTGTCAGTCTTTGTATTCCGCCAAAGACAGTGGGAAGGGGGTCTCCGATGCCGTATATAACATCGTTTCGTGCATAGGCAGATATCGCTTCCTGCAGGCTTAACCAGCCCCGAGGTTGCCCTGCCACATCCAATTTTAGGATCGCTTGCATGGCCAGTTCCACTCGTTTTTCTAACGCTAACGCCTTGCGGCGATGAATACAATTGGTCGTGAAAAACCTGCTATCTGTAAAAAAGAAATCGTTTCTGTCCAGTTTGGTGCAACTCAGGCTTGAACGGTGGCGAGAAACATGGCGTACTAAAGTCATGCGCGATAAACCTAAGAAAGCGCGCAAATGTAGAGTTCTACGACGTAAAAATAAAAGGAGCGGTAATGAAGCGGACGAACAAGGGCGCTTTTAGCGTCAAAGCGTTGCCACTTGCAGTGAGCTTGCTCGCGGCAAATGCCATGGTGGCTAACACGGCGTTGGCACAAGACGGTGATATCGAAGAAGTTGTTATCACGGGTTCTTACATCAAAGGTACGGGCACTGATGAAGCGTCACCAGTTGATGTTTTGAACAGCGATTACATCCAAAAGCAGGGTGCGCTGACAATCGGTGAATTGACTCAAAAGCTGGCGGTGAGCTCGGGTACTGAGAACAACCCTGATAGCTTTACGGCAGGTTCAACGCAGGGCACGTCTAACGTTAACTTGCGCGGTCTAGGTCTGACATCGACGTTAGTTCTTGTTAACGGCAAGCGTCAGACAATCGCAGCGGCTATCGCAAACGACGGTTCTGTCTTTGTTGATACAGCGACGATTCCAATGGCGGCGCTTGAGCGAGTCGAGATCCTTAAAGAGGGCGCGACGGCGACCTACGGTTCTGATGCCGTTGCAGGCGTAGTGAACTTTATTCTGCGTGACGACTTCGACGGTGTTGAAGTATCACTGGGTCATCAAACGACTGCGACCAGCAGCCAAGACACCAGCGATGTCAGCATCCTTGCGGGTACCAACCTGAGCGACAACACGAACGTCATGGTTGCGGCGAGCTTCTTGCAGCAGGACGCTATGAGTTCTGCGGAGCGCTCGTACACAACTATTAATGCGGTTAGTACACTGGGAAGAAGCTTCCTGAACCTAGGTGGTTTGGCTCCCGGCTTGCCTGTAGTAATTGAAGGTTCAGGTGGTTATGCGGGTCCTTACGGTCCAGGTGAGACTATTCCTGATGCTAACTGTGAAGCCAACGGCGGCATCCTATCGGGTGGATTCATCCCCTCACTGGGCGGCCAAAAGTGCGGATTCTTATACGGTCCTCGCTTTAACCTCGTGAACGAGGAGGAGCGCACCAATGTCTACGCAGCCATTACACACGACACCGACAGCGGTATCACTGTTCGCGGTGAGATAGGTTTCGCTAAGAATGAGGTTCTGGACAACCCACAGTCGCCCTCTTACCCCAATCTGTCTTTCCCAACTATTGCGCCAGGTCAAGCAGGCAGCCCATTTAACGGATTTGTCCGTTGGTACGGTCGCCCTCTTGGTTCGGAAGCACCTTCTCCGTTGGCACCACGTAACTCTGAGACACTTCGCGCCTCGCTCGATCTCTCGGGAACACTCGACGGTGGTGCTTGGGACTGGAATGCGTCTGTCACTTACTCTGAGAACGACCGTGAAGGTTGGCAGCCTGACACCATTAAGTCTCGCTTAGACGCGGCACTTGCAGGTGCCGGTGGTGAAAGTGGAACAGAGACCTTCAACATCTTTGATCCAAGTCAAAACTCGGCGAGCCTGATCGACTACATCAGCGCTGAGACTTACACAAAGATGTCGACTGACCTTACTGTTGCGGACCTGGTCGTGTCAGGCCCTTGGTTTGAGCTGGACGATTTTGGCACGGTTAACCTCGCTTACGGTGCTCAGTTCCGTCACGAGGGCTTCTCAATCGCTCGTAATGACATTTCAACCCAGCAGCGTGACTCTGTAACAGGCGCACTGCAGGACGTTGATCTGATCTTCTTGGGCGGCGGTACCGAGCCATCGGCATCACGCGATTCATTTGCGGCTTTTGCGGAAGTCTCAATGCCGCTTAACGATTCGGTTGAATTGAACGTTGCTGCGCGTTACGAGTCTCTCGAGACTGAAAGCAGCCTTGACCCTAAGATTGCGCTTCGTTGGCAGGTTTCTGATGACGTTGTTATCCGAGGTTCAATGTCGACTGCCTTCCGTGAGGCTTCGCTGATCCAGCAGTTCAACCGCCAAACATCGCTCCAGGGCCTTGTTGATACTTCGGTTGGCGGAAGCAGCGGTACGCTGTTTATCCGTGTATTGACCGAGGGTGACGTCGAGCTTAAGCCTGAGACGTCGACTAACACCAACTTGGGTGTTGTTTGGACGCCAAGCGACAACTTCAACATGCGTGTTGACTGGTGGCAGTTCGAGTACGAAGACGTGATTACCATTGAGAACGCTCAGGGCAAGATCAATGCTGATCCAAATCGTCAGGACCCAGATGTTCGCCGTAGCGATGCTGGCCAGTTGATTGGTGTATCGACCAACTTTATCAACGCGGCTACTGTTGATACAGACGGCTTCGATGTCTCAGCAGACTGGAACTTGCCTGCTGGTGATGCCGGTGACTTCGGTGTTCAGTTGGCATACAGCCGTTTCAACAGCTACGAGATCCCAGATGGTAATGGTGGAACTCGTGACGTAGTTGGTTCGTTTAACCACGATAACTTCGTGCGATCTATGCCAGAAGCTAAGTGGAACCTGACAGCGGATTGGGAGCGTGGCAACCACAGTGCCGCGGTTGTGCTCTATCACGTTGATTCGTACACCACTAGCCGAGCTGTACCTGCTTCGGCGGCGGCAATGGGCTTCGATAGCAACATCGACTCATGGCGTACGATTGACGCGAGCTACAACTACAACTTCAACATCGGTGATACACAAGGTGTCCTCACTTTGGGTGGTAAGAACCTAACCGACGAAGAAGCACCTCGTGTCTATGACGCAGCAAACTTCAGCTACGATCCTAAGCAACACGATCCACGTGGCCGTATCTACTACGCACGTGTGAAGTTCGCGCTTTAAGCAAAACGCGTATGATGAAAGCCGCCTTCGGGCGGCTTTTTTTTGTCTTAAGGAACGGATGATGCCAGCGAATTTTGGTTCAGATAACGGCGCGGGTGCACACCCCAAAATTCTCGAAGCCCTAACCGAGGCTTCAATGGGCGCTGCTCCAGCTTATGGTAGCGATGAGCTTACGTTGCGTGTCGAAAATCGATTAACTGAGCTTTTTGAGCGAGACCTTACCGTATTGCTTATGGCGACGGGGACAGCTGCGAATTGTGTGGGCTTGGCAACCCTTTGCTCGCCTTTTGGTGGTATTTACGCTCACTCGGAAGCGCATATTGTGAACGACGAGTCGACAGCGCCTGAGTTTTTTACCAATGGCGCACGACAATTTACGGTAGGAGGCGGCTTTGCAAAGCCAGACCTCGATGAGCTACTTACAGCGATCGAGATATCAGGTGCGCGCGGGGTTCACTCGGTGCAACCATCGGTGATAGCGCTCTCGAACCTCACCGAACTTGGCGCCCGATTTTCTGCTGGCGAGATTACGGCCTACGGCGATCTGGCTAAATCGAAGAACATGAAATTGTTCATGGATGGCGCGCGTTTCGCGAATGCTTTGGTCTCGGGTAACGAGAGCCCAGCCGATCTTACCTGGCGAGCCGGTGTTGATGTATTAAGCTTTGGCGCTACAAAAAACGGTGCGATAGCGGCAGAGGCACTGATCTTTTTTAACCCTGAAGATGCAGAGCTTGCGCCATACCACCGAAAGCGTGCCGGACATTTGTGGTCAAAGCATCGCTTTTTGGCTGCGCAGTTCGATGCTTACTTAAATGACGATCTCTGGCTCGATCTAGCAGCTCACGCTAACCAAACGATGAGTCATCTCGTGAGCGAGTTGCAGGCCGTGTCGAGCGTTAACGTAGTTTCAGGTGGTGATGGTAATGAGCTTTTTGTGTCGATGGATGACTCGATAGCCGAGGCGTTACACGCCAAGGGTCACGTGTTTTACCCCTGGCCATCGCTACCCAATGCCTATCGATTGGTGACTTCGTTTATTACTGACCGAAAAGAACTCGACGAATTTATTTCAGATATTCGAGAAATTTCACCCCTATAGATTAGCGTCCCCGGCATGTCGGTATGTCGGTACCTTTGCCAGTCAGCAGGGCAGTAAATCCTCGGAGATGGCAGACGCATTAGACTGCAATGTGCCTTCGTTTCTGAGATCGCCAGCGTTACACACGTGGCTATGTTGCCATCCAGGAAGCACGGGTTATTTCGAGGTCGTTATGAAGAATTCGGCCATCAAATTGCCTGCCCTTTGGAATGGGCCCGACGCCTGATGGCGTACCGGTCATAATGACGTCCCCATCCTCCAATGTCAGGAAACGATTAAGTTCTTCAAGAATGACATTGGGCGGATATAGCATTTGCCGCGGACCGCCTCGTTGGCGAAGCTCGTTGTCGATACGAAGCTCCAACACAAGCTCATCTAAATTTTCAGGTGCCGCTACGAAAGGGCTAAAAAGGGCTGAACCATCGAAGGCTTTCGCGCGCTCCCAAGGCAGCCCCGCCTCTTTTAGCTTCGCTTGGAGGTTTCGCTTGGTGAGATCAAGGCCAAAGCCCACTCCAGAGACGTCCCCATTTTTGATGAGGAGACATATCTCGCCCTCGAAATGAACGGGCTCATCGCGCTCGGCGGCGAGCTCCGCCGTGATCGATGTTGCTGGTTTCATGAACACCGTCATTTGCTCTGACGGCACACTATTCATTTCTTTGATATGCGCGGCGTAGTTCTTGCCCACACAAATAATTTTGCCGGGTCTCATTTCGCGTTCGCCGAATAAAATCGTGTTCACGCAAAGCCTTCCTTAAGCCATCCATCCGGTCTCAATTGTTCCATGTGCCGGTGTTCCTGTCAGTGAAAAGCCCTGCAAATTTGTGTCCTTGAGGCGATAGGCGATAGGCGATAGGCGGATATCAGTAGATGCGCAGAAAAATTTTGGGCTCATAAGCCGTTTAGTGAAGCTCTGCACCTCGCCAACTGGATCGCTACGAAGTACTCTTGTGCGACTCTAACAATAAACGGTGGTATTCAGATGCGGTTGCTCTTATTCGTAATGAGTCTTGTGTTTGCAGGTAATGCAGTGGCGCAAGAGAAGCCCAATATGCTCATCATCTGGGGCGACGACATTGGTTTTTGGAACCTGTCGACCAACAATATGGGGATGATGGGGTATGAGACACCTAACATCGATCGGATCGCCAATGAGGGAGCTAAGTTTACTGACTACTACGGTCAGCAGAGCTGCACCGCGGGTCGCTCGGCCTTCATCCTCGGTCAATCTCCAATCAGAACCGGCCTCACAAAAGTCGGTATTCCGGGAGCTGACTTAGGCATCCGTCCTGAGGATGTGACACTGGCTTCGTTGCTGAAAGACGAAGGCTACGTCACTGCGCAGTTTGGTAAAAACCACCTAGGTGACAAAGACGAGTTTCTCCCGACCAATCATGGCTTTGACGAATTTTTTGGCAATCTGTATCACCTGAACGCAGAAGAAGAGCCAGAGGACCCCGACTACCCACACGATAACGAATTGTTCGTAAAGCTCTTCTCGCCACGTGGCGTTATTCACAGCTTTGCGGACGGTGACATTGTCGACACGGGAGCGCTGACGCGTGAGCGAATGAAAACCGTTGATCGCGAGTTTAAGTTGGCCGCCCTCGATTTCATGACCCGTGCTGTTGATCAAGGTAAGCCATTCTTTGTCTGGTACAACACGACACGGATGCACTTCTTTACTCACACCGCGGACGATGAGCGTGGTCTCTCCGGTCAAGGTTTTTACAACGACGCTATGGTTGGCCATGACATGATGGTCGGTGAGTTGCTCGATCACCTCGATAAATTGGGCGTCGCTGACAACACCATCGTGATGTATTCCACAGATAATGGCCCGCACTACAACACATGGCCTGACGCTGCGATTACGCCGTTCAGGAGTGAGAAGAATACAAACTGGGAAGGTGGCTTCCGCGTTCCTGCAATGGTTCGCTGGCCTGGCGAGATCAAGGAAGGGCAGATCATCAACGAAATCATGTCTCATGAAGATTGGGTACCCACACTTCTCGCAGCTGCGGGTCGCCCTAATGTAAAAGAGGAACTCAAGGCGGGTGTTACGGTTGACGGCAAGCCTTACAAGAACCATCTCGATGGCTTTAACTTCTTACCATTGCTCACCGGCGAGACCGACCTTGGACCCCGAAGTACCTTCTTCTACTGGAGTGACGACGGTCTGCTGACTGCGATGCGAATTGGCGACTGGAAGGTGGTATTTGCGGAACAGCGTGCCAAGGGTTTCGCGGTATGGCGTGAGGAGTTCCACTCACAGCGTATTCCAAAGCTTTTCCACCTGCGTCGCGACCCGTTTGAACGAGCAGATGAGAACGCTGACAACTACGAAGACTGGTGGGTCCGCAAAATGCCGCCATATATTGGGATTGCACGCATCGAGTTACAAAAGTTTTTAAAGAGCCTTTCGGAGTTTCCGCCACGTCAGCGTCCGGCCTCGTTTAACGTCGATCAAATGATGGAGCCGCTGTACAACCAGCAAAAAGAACAAGGTCAGTAGTTTAAGACCGAGTAGTACTGCGTAGGTTTAGGCTTTGCGCGAGAAACGACTAAGTTAAAAATAAAAAAGCCCCGATCAGAACGATCGGGGCTTTTTTGTAGGCTTGGTTTTTTGTCGCCGCGAATCAGGGGCTGATTGTCTCAGCGGCACTGCCGTAAACAACACCGCCGTCAACAGCAATGGTCTCGCCAACTACGTAATCACCGCTGCGCGCCGCGAGGTAGATCGCAACCGCCGCCATATCCTCGTCGCGACCAATACGGCCCGAAGGAACGCCATTACCCACGGCATCGCCAAAGTCACGAGCTGCCTTGTTCATTTCCGATGCGAAGGCACCGGGTGCGATGGCTGTTACGTTGATGCTGTCTTTGATGAGTCGCGTTGCCATGCGGCGCGTTAACTGAATAACCGCAGCCTTTGAGGCCTGATAGCTATAGGTTTCCCAGGGGTTGATACGGATGCCATCGATTGACGCGATGTTGATGACCTTACCGGGCTGCTCGTGAGAGGCGGCTGCCTTGAGTGGACCGTGCAGGGCTTGAGTCAAAAAGAACAGCGATTTGACGTTGAGATCCATGACTTTGTCCCACCCACTCTCAGGGAAGGTCGAGAAGTCTTCACCCCAGGCGGCACCTGCATTGTTCACCAAAATATCGAGCGAATTCTCGTGCGAAAAATAGGCGTCTGCGAGCATTTGGCAGCCAGCAACGGTGCTAACGTCCTGAGGCAGTGAGATGCAGTTGGGACCCAACTCTTCGGCGACGGCGTCGCAAACGTCGGCTTTACGCGACGAGATATAAACCTTAGCGCCTTGGGCAATGAAGCCTGCAGCGATCATTTTACCGATACCACGAGATCCGCCAGTCACTAGTGCTGTGCGTCCTTCCAGAGAAAAAAGCGTTGATGTATCCATTGAGTAAGTTTCCCAGAGTCTTTTATTAATGATGAGGTTATCTAACCACGGATCATTTCTGGAGACACCCGATACCTAGTCAATAACCAATATTTTTCTCGTCCGGAGGTAAGTTCGAAGCATGATGGTTACCGAGAGGGCGCTTGCTGATGCGAGCGTAAGCAGCACCGCAATGTCACCAAAGATGGGCCATATCCAGCCAAGTAGCCAAGGCCCCACGGTTGCGCCGGTAATTGCGCTTAGGAGGAGCTTGGCGCCCAGCGCAGTGCCCCCGTGTCCGGTCATCAGCATCCACGCATAGGCATTGGGAAATATTAGGCCCATGAACGCGCCGATGAAGCTGGTCTCCGAGAGAGGAATAAAGCCCGTACTCACCAAGAGGAGTGAGGTGAAGACGCCGCATAGGCCAATGAGCGCAAACCCAAGCGTTGTAATCCATGTTGCAAGCGCTGCCGCACCGAGTCGAACAACGACGAACCATCCGAAAAATGCTGCCATGTAACTGGCCCCAATAAATTCGTTGTCAGAGGTTTTGGCTAGGAGCGAGGGCATCCAATAGGTGAGCCCTGCTTCTAAAAACAGAATCAGAAACGCTGTGACGAGTAAGGGGGCTACCCTGCTTGTGCCGCTATCTCCGCTTGCGATGGAGGGTAGATTGCTGGGAACGCGGTCATCAATGCCCCACGCGCCAATCATCACTACGAGCGAGATCACAGCAATGGCAAGGAATACCTCGGTACCGGAATACATACCTGTGCTTACTAGCCACGGCGCCGCGACGGCGCCGAGGCCGTAGGTGGCGTTCAGGACGTTCAAAAGCCCGGCATTTTTTTGAGAGAAGTGCGTTACGAAGAGCGTATTGAAGGACATCGATAGCCCGCCAAAGCCAATACCGAGCAGGGGTGCTGCTACCAGTTTTAATGTCCACGATTCGCCAAAGACGACGAGAAAGCCACCAGCACCGAGGGCGAGGCTCGCCATGGCAATACGTTTGTTATTTCGTTTTTCTAGCCAGCCGATGAGTGCGGAGCCTGTGACGATGGCGGAGCCGACGCCATGAAGAGCGAAGAACAGACCCAATTCTTCAGGTGAGCGGCTCAGTTGTGCGCCAAGCTCTGCAACAAACAAACCCAAAATTCCTTGCTCGAGGCCAATGAGCACGAATGCCAGGAAGCCAAAAATAAGAATACGGCGGGTTGGAATCGTTAGCATGAGGCCTACGTATCATTAATTGGTAACACGCGTGGGTTACCGTCAGAACAATGGGCCGGAAAGAGTACAGCTAGGTGGAAGGACGCTCAAAGATTTTATTTGTTTGCACGCACAATCGATGTCGTAGCGTACTCGGTGAGGTTATTGCTAACACAAAGTACGGTGATGTTTTCGAGGCGTATAGCGCGGGTAGTGCCCCCGCAGGCGAGGTGCATCCATTAACCCTTCGTTATCTAAAGGCCCGCGATTTACCCGTTGCGCGGCTCAAAAGTCAGTCCTGGGATGACTTTGAGGACAAAGGTTTGGATCTTGTCATTACCGTATGTGACAGCGCCGCAAACGAGATCTGCCCGCTTTGGATGGGCGAAACCCCCCGGCTGCACTGGGGAATGCCCGACCCATCAAGGGTCGAAGGGAGCGAGCGAGAGGTGGAACGCGCTTTTTACGATGTCATGGACGCACTCGATGCGAAATTATCCGAGTTGCGCGCCACGATCCGCTGAACGTATCGCAGCTTAAAGTGGGCGTCGCTAGAGCGTCCGTTTTGGCGGGGCTGTCTATAAAACCCCGCTTGGCTATAAAACCCCGCTTGGCTATAAAACCCCGCTTGGCTATAAGACCCCGTTTGGCTCTTAAGAGGTGATCGGCTATTAACAGCCGACTCCCTATTTAAAGTCGGTTGGCCGTATAAAAAGGTCTGCTACTTAAACACGTCTGGGTTGGTAACACTTGACGTGACGTCGCCCACAATTGGGCTTTTCTCAGCACTCTCGAAGCAGCGATCGATCATCGCGTAGCGCTCGCTAACGCCGCCTCTGAACGACGGGTGCGTGAAGATATAGATATCGCCTGCCTTGAGAGACTCGATTACGCGTGCTGCGAGTACATCGGGATCAATGCCATTTTTCACTTCGTTCGAGATGCCCACCGACATGGTTTCAGGGTCGAGATCCTCATCTGATCTCACGAGATCTCTGTGGCTCGCATCGTAGTCCTCGGGTCGGACGCGATCTGATAAGTAAATGCGCGTTTTTACAAACCCGGGGCACAGTGCCGCGACATGAATGCCAAACGGAGCAAGCTCCATTGCCCACCCTTCGGAGAGGCCAGCCACAGCGAGCTTTGTAGCGTTGTAGGCACCGCCATAAGGGAATCCATTCATGCCCGCCATGGATGCAACATTTAAAATCCAACCACCGCCAGCGGCCTTGATATGCGGCACCATGGTTTTGACGCCGAAGACCACGCCCATCAAATTCACGTCGATGGTCCAGCGCCAATCTTCTGCTGATTGCTCCTCAATGGGGCCGCTAGAACCACCACCGCCGACCCCCGCGTTGTTCATGACAGCGTGGATGGCGCCGAACTTATTTAAGGCTGCAGCGGCGACGCGCTCCCATTCACTCTCTTTACGTGCGTCCGCTTCCATAGCGAGCACTGCGATACCTTGCTCGGAGAGTGTGGCCTCTGCCTTGCTGAGCATATCTGTTGAGACGTCGGTGATAACGACGTTCATACCCTCGCGTCCTACAGCCTGCGCCACCGCAAAACCAATGCCCTCTGCACCGCCAGACACGACGACTGTTTTTCCTGAAAATAATTCCATTTCACGCTCCCGCTAGGGTTTTCTATTATTTTGAGCGAATCAGCTTACCGCACTGTCTGAGCTTTCACTCACTCAAGATTGAATAAATCCGTATTGCCACCGAGTGCGGTGATGTTGTCGGTGATGGTGTGCTCGCGAACCAGTCGCTTCAAATAGTCGGGACCACCTGCTTTTGGACCGGTCCCCGACAAACCGTGGCCGCCGAATGGGTTGCTGCCAACCACCGCGCCTACTGTGTCACGATTGATATAGAGGTTTCCAATAAGGGCCTCGTTTTCTAGCCGTTCGTGGAGCCCGTGGAGTCGGCTGTGCACCCCCATGGTCAGTGCAAAGTCAGAGGCTCGGATATCGTCGATGATGCGCGAAAGCGTCTCTGCGTTGTAGCGAATCACATGCAAGATAGGGCCAAAAACTTCTTGCGTTAGCTCGTCTAGCGAATCGATCTCCCAGGCTTGCGGTGCGACAAAAAAGCCATTGTTCTGCTCTGTGGGCAAGGGTGCGATCGCAAGGCGCGTGGCATGTGTCTCCAACGCCGAAATATGCTGGTTAATAACTCGCTGCGCATCGCCATCGATAACCGGGCCAATATCGCTTGAGAGGCTGCAAGGATCACCCAAAACCAGCTCCGCCATTGCCCCTTGCAGAAGCTCGATCATTTTGTCGGCAACATCGCTTTGCAAATAGAGAACACGCAGTGCCGAGCATCGCTGTCCTGCTGATCGGAAGGCGGACGTGATGACATCATCGACGACCTGCTCGGGAAGCGCGGTCGAGTCGACTATCATGCAGTTGATCCCACCCGTCTCGGCTACTAGGGGCGTAATCGCGCCAGGTCTTGCAGCCAGCGCGCGATTAATCGTCGTAGCCGTCGCGTGGCTGCCGGTGAATGAGACGCCCTTTATGCGCGCGTCTGGCAATAAGTGCTCGCCACTCGTAGGTCCATCCCCGTTTAGGATGTGCAACACATCAGATGGAAATCCTGCGCCTCGAAAGAGTCGCTCGGCGTAAAGCGCCACCAGAGGTGTTTGCTCTGCAGGCTTGGCAATGACGGTGTTACCCACTGCGAGATTCGCCGTGATCTGCCCTATGAAAATCGCTAATGGGAAGTTCCATGGGCTGATACAGAGCCACGGACCGCTCGCGTGGTAACGCAAACGATTGGCCTCGCCGGTAACGCCGGGTAGTTCGATTTCCGAGTCCATGAGCACTTCTGCCTGAGCTGCGTAGTAGCGGCAGAAATCAACAGCCTCGCGGACCTCATCGACACCATCATTCAGTGTTCGACCCGCTTCTAGCGCGATTAGCGAGGCGAGTTCGAGTGTATGTTTCTCTAACAACGTGGCCAGATTCCGGAGCAAGTCGCCACGGTGTTTTGCAGACAGCCTGGACCATTCAAAAAATGCGCTAGCAGCCGCGTTTACAGCCTGATCAAAATTTTCTGCGCTCGCAGATCGAAAACGGCCAATGGCCTCGCCGCTCGTGGGCGAGAAAGACACGCTGTCTGTCGAATCAACCGTATCTTTTGCAACGGCAAGCACACATTTTTGTGCTCGCTCTGCGACCACCTCTTGGCCCATTTCAGCGATCAAATCACGATCATCGAGGTCGAAGCCTTTCGAAGCGGTCCATGGAATCTGAGCGCTCGAGAAAATGGCCTTGGGTAGGGGGATTCGAGATGCTTCTGAGGCGGGTTGAATACGAGATTCTGAAGCAGAAGTCGATGACGTATTGTCGTTATCAAACTCAATCAGTTGGGCGAATGGGTCAGCGATAAGTTCATCTACGGGAAGTTCTTTGTCTAGAAACCGGTTAACGAACGAGCTATTGGCACCGTTTTCTAGAAGTCTTCTCACAAGATAGGGCAGCAAGTCCTCGTGTTGCCCCACGGGTGCATAGGTTCGAACTTGGATGCCTGGGTAATTCTCTTGAACGAGGGTGTACAACAGATCACCCATACCGTGAAGCTTCTGCAGTTCGAATGAAGCATCGCGATTCTGTGTCGCTTCAATGACCTGGGCCACAGAACGTGCATTGTGCGTGGCGAACTGACAATAGATTCGATCGCTGCTCAACAATGTGTGCATGCAGGCCTCATACGAGAGGTCGGTATGCGCCTTATCTGTAAATACGGGATAGTCCTCGAGACCCAGCTGCTGGGCTATTTTAATCTCTGTGTCCCAGTAAGCGCCTTTAACGAGTCGCACCATGAACCCGAGCGGTCTGTTAGAAGCGAGCCCGACAAGCCATTGAGCCACCGCGATAGATCGCTTTTGGTAGGCCTGCAATACAAAACCTAAGCCGTTCCAATCAGCGAGATCCTGATGGTTGCAGAGCCACTCGAACACATCCATCGACAGCTCAAGCCGTGAGCACTCCTCCGCATCGAGGCTCATTCCCATGCCGTAGCTCTTTGCAAGTTTGGCGAGCGTGAGCACTTTGTCTTGAAGCGCGGGAAGGCATTTAGCTTTCTGGCTCTCGGTAAATCGTGGGTGTAAAGCGGATAGCTTGACCGAAACATTGTGGTTTTCTCGCACGCTCGTCCCTGTGCAGGCCTCACCGACGCTATGAATCGCTGCCTCGTAGCTTTGGAAGTACCTCTCTGCATCCGCAGCGGTCCGTGCGCCCTCGCCGAGCATATCGAAACTGCAGAGCACATTCTGGCGTTTCGCCCGCGATAGTGCGGCGTCAATATCTCTGCCGAGCACGAACTGGCCACCTAAAATTTTCATCGCCTGAAGCGTTGCTAGACGAACGGTTGGTTCACCAATACGCGTGACAAGATTCGAGAGCCAGTTTGCGGGAAACGCCGAGCCAGAGGATGATTTGCCGACAAGTTTTCCAGCTAACATCAAGCCCCACACGGAGGCATTCACCAGTTGTGAGTCAGAGGCGCTCTCGTGCGCACCCCAGTTTCCCTCGTTAATCTTTTCAGCGATTAGCGCGTCGAGGGTTGCATCGTCGGGCACGCGAAGCAGCGCCTCAGCGAGACACATAAGTGCAATGCCCTCGCTATTTGACAGACCAAATTCACGGAGAAACGCATCGAGGGTACCTGATTCGTCAGAGCGCTCACGGCTTTTTATGACAAGGTTGCGAGCAATCGCCGCGACCCTCTCTCGTCGATCCAATGCGCGCAATACAGTAGTCTCGATAGCTTGAAGCGCCGAGGCGGTAGTTGCGTAATGTAGTGCTCGTGTCTCTGCTCTGTAAGTTTCGGCCATACTCATTCCCAGTAATGTCATGGCGCCTTTGTTCTGTTTAAATATAGATCTAAGTAAGGCACAGCCAATAACACTAAATAGGTAAGGAGCTGCCATGTCACTCACTCTGGACTTTCAAGACAACGTTGCCGTATTAACCCACGATGATGGAAAGCGGAATGCGTTTTCGCCGGATGCTATCCGTGATTTCAACGCAGCACTTGATGAGGTTGAAGCAAAAAAAGCGGCGCTTACTTGGGTGGGCCGAGAGGGCTGTTTTTCTGCAGGCTTTGATTTGAAAGTCATGGCAAGTGGCGATGCTGATGCCGCAGCAGCCATGGTTAAGTCAGGCGGTGAGTTAGCGTTCCGTATTTTTACTTTCCCCCATCCGGTGGTTTGCGCAGTGACAGGCCATTGTTTGGCACTCGGATCGGTCATGCTCGTTTGCGCTGATAAGCGCATTGGTATCGAGGGTGATTACAAGTACGGCTTGAACGAGACAGCCATCGACATGGATTTGCCGGCGTTTGGCTACGAGCCAGCGGTTTATCGCTTGGCAGAGGCACATCGATTTGAGTCCATTGTTGCTGCTCAGATTCACTCACCAGAATCGGCGATGGAGGCGGGCTTCTTGGATGAGGTAGTAGCCCCTGATTCGCTTTTGGGTCGTGCTGTGGAGCACGCGGCTCGCTTGGGAGCGCTTCCTCAGCGTGCATTTGCCGCGAATAAGTTGCTGAGTCGTTCGATTCCGATCGAGCGGATTCGTGCGGCAATGGCTTAAAAGCATCGCGGTGTTAGGCTTTGGATTTGCAATGCTAAGACGCAATGCAAACAACAGGATAATGAGGCTTAGTAGCTAAAATGCTCACGAAATTGCTGACAGGTTTTTTAGGGGCGCTGCCTTTTTTCTTTGGCCTCGCGTTTTTAGCGCCGCTTGCAGTGCAGGTATTAGGCAACTTTGGAATCACTGCAATCGGCGGCGTTGATGCTTGGCCGATTGCATTGGTTGTCTTCGGCGTATGGGGAGGCTTAGCCACATGGAACGGACGATGGATTTAACGGGAAAAACACCGCTTGAGCTCCGCGCTATGGAGCGTGAGATCGCAAAACAACATCTCGATAAGTTCCCTTATCTCTCGTTGGTATGGGGGCTGGGTAACTTCGTTTGCTGGCTCGCTGTGTGGTACTTGTGTCTGACAGGCATGATGCCTTTGTGGCTAGGTTTTGTTATCGCAACCGTCAATGTTGCTGCCTGCTATTTGCCGTCACATGAAGCTCAGCATTCGATTTTCGCCATGCCGGGCAAGAAAATGCGTTGGCTTAATGAGCTTGTTGGACATATCAGTCCCATCCCGCTAGTGCTGCCTTTCAAAGTGCTTCGCGCGACGCATATTGAGCACCACAAGCATTCAAATAATCCCGAGCTTGACCCCGACTATACGCTTCATGCAGATACGACATGGGGTGCGATTTGGAAGAGCATTGAGTGGCGTCAACCCATGCCCAATGGTGAGCAGCATTCCTACATCACCTGCCTTCAGCGTATTGGGCAAGAGAACTTGATCCTCCATACGGTCCTCTACCGGTTGGTTTATTTGGGGATCCTTTGCGGCATGGCGCTCAATGGATTGGCTATTGAGGCGGCCTTGCTATGGTGGCTCCCGTGGCACATTGGCATCACCTATATCCATTTTTATCTTGCCTGGGCGCCCCACAATCCAGGGTGTAGTGTTGGTCGCTACAGTGATACCAAATCCTTTAAATCGATCTTTGGAAATATCGGGTCTTCCGGCATGCAGTATCACGTTATTCACCACCTGTACCCACGGATACCGCTGGTCCGTACTCCTGAGGCATACCGCCAAATGAAGCCGATTCTGAAGGCGCAAGGCGCGCAAGTAGACGCTCTTTGATGATTTAGGCGGTCACCTTTGCTGGCCCTGTAATAACTATCGCAGTAGGGTAAAGATCTAGGGTAAGCACCCGTTGATATCGAGTAGGGGGAAAACCATGTCACCAACTGGCCTGAGTTTTACCGCTAACGTTGACCGGCAGTTTCTGCGAGCGGTGAATCTGCTTGACCTCCCCCTTGGTTTGGCGCAACAAATTCGAACCTGCAATGCAACCTATACCGTTCGTTTTTCGGTGCGTCTGCGTGATCGAATTCATGTGTTCACAGGCCACCGCTCTGTGCACTCTGATCACGTGTCGCCGGTAAAGGGTGGCTCCGTTACTCGCTTGCAGTAAACCAAGACGAGGTTGAAGCGCTTGCAGCGCTGATGAGTTACAGCTCGTCCGCTCTGGCTTGGACGACACCATGCGTGAGGCGCTGCAGGCTATGCGCACAAAGTGGCACGAGGACGATCGAGTCGAGGATCTTCGACTGGCCGCCTACCTAATTGCCGTAGAAAAAATAGCGCTTAGCTACCAATCGAAGTCGCTTTGATTGGCCGCTAGCTGCAACAGATTGTTGTCGAGCGTCCGGCTAGTCTTCTGACTCGCTGTCGTCGCCATCATGGTCGAGGCTTTCAGAAGCCGTCTTCTCGCCGAAGGTGTCTAAAAACACTTCGCCTGTGGCAATGGCCAGAATGGGTAGCGCCCAGAGTAGTCCGACAAGCAGGGGTATCGAGCCAACAATAATCATCAGCATACCCACTAGCATCAGTCCGAAGTAACGCCACCAAAACTTGGTGATCGCTTTACGAGACGTCTCCAAAGCTTCCCAGACACCCATGCCTTTCTCTGTGATCAGGTAGGGCGCGAAAGCATAGGCAATGGACAGATAGATGCCCGGCAAAATGAACAGCGCGTAGCCGGCAATAATTAGAAGCATCATGATGATCAACATGGCCATCAGCTGCAGCGATTGGTTGTAAGGCTCAATGAGAGTAGTAATCGGCACCTCGCGTTGCGCCGCTCGCCGTATTCCCATGAGTCCCAGACCAACGCCGAGGGGTAGCATGGCGAGAGTGATCACCAATTCACCCCAGAAGCCTGCCCAGGTGAACTCATCTGAAGGGCCAAACAGCGATTCACTAATAAAGCCTGCAACAAGCGAAACCGCAACGTAAATGACAAGCGCCACCAAGTAGGTGCCCTTGAACCCCACTTGTTTTTCATAGGCTGTCGACAGAACTTGGCCAATGCGCCACTCGTTGTCAGAAGACATGCTCACTCCCCCAGTGATCCGTTTATCCCTAGATCATGTGTCTGCTGTCGCCAAATGGCAAGTTTGGGTGGCTAAGCATTGGTAGAGCAGAGGAGCAGAGGAGCACAAATGCAGGTGGACTAAAGTCGGCGTGGAGGCAGACGAAATAAAGTAGAGCTCGAGTAAGAAAGCGAATCCGAGCTCAAAAGGCCGATAAGTCAGAGCACAGGAAAAAGATTAGTGAATGGATACGTGGAAAATTGGATAGAGCTACTAATCATCCAATCCGAAAAGAGATATGACGCGGCACAGTGATAGACCTCCTCATGGAGTGATAAAGTTGATCCGACGTCAGCATTAAATCCGCCACGCTTATGAAGTATGACTACGACCCCGTTCCACTCAACTACCCGGATCCCTTGGACGATGAGGCGCTCTGCTCAAGGTCTTTAGAGCACTACGCGCGCTTATCCTCCCGCAGAACCGTTCGAGACTTTTCGGATACGCCTGTGCCTAAAGCAGTGATTGAGGCGTGTATTCGTACCGCTGGCTCGGCGCCCTCGGGTGCCAACCACCAGCCCTGGCATTTTGTGTGTGTGAGCGATCCAGACATAAAGCGTGAGATTCGCAAAGCGGCTGAAGCTGAAGAGCGGGCCTTTTATGGTGGTAAGGCGGGCGATCAGTGGTTGGATGATTTGCAGGGCCTCGGCACTGACGCAGAAAAACCATTCCTGGAAACGGCACCTTGGTTGATTGCTATTTTTGCGGAGCGGTATGGTTTTGATGATTCTGGTGTGAAGCAAAAAAATTACTATGTGCCAGAGTCCGTTGGTATCGCTACAGGCTTGTTGATCAATGCTCTCCATGAGTTGGGGCTTGCGACGTTGACACACACGCCAAGCCCAATGAAGTTTCTCAACAAAATTCTTGAGCGTCCCTCGAACGAGCGCCCCATGATCTTGTTGGTGGTTGGTCACCCTGCAGCTGATGCGATGGTCCCCAGAGCTGCGACTATCAAGAAACCTTTGGAAAAGATCACTTCATTTTACGAGTAGCGCCTTTTATGAATGGCGCCACTCATTAACAGCGTCTTTTTTGATAAGCACCTTCTAGCAAAGAGTGACTTGATGCCTCTAAGCTTCGCTGCGCTTACTGCAGTAACTCACGCATCCACGGGATGTGCGCTCTTCCCATGAACAGCTGCCCATCAATGATAAATGTGGGTGCGTCAAACAGGCCTGCCTCTTCTGCGATCGCCTGAGTTTCTTCAAGATCATCCTTTTTACTGTCGTACACAGCCGATGTCGACAAGCAAATTTCGTCTAGAAGGCGTGTGTCGTCGAGGTTTTGTTTCTTGAGCCAGCACGCCTCGAAGGCCTGTTTTACAAACGCAGTCCGATCGCCCGTTATTTGGTTGAGACGAACCAGCGCCTCAGTAGAATCTTCTGTGGCGGATTCACTTGGAATCTTATAACCGCGAACTGATGCATAGAGATATCTTAGTCGATGCTCCGACTCTGCTCTTACGCGGTGATGGGTTTGAGTTACGGTTTCATCATCGACTTGTGTTGGTAGCGCACGTGGGCGACTTGAGAAGGGTTGCCAGTCAATCGATACCCCGAACTCTTCCGCGAGCTCAATGATGGGTTCAAGCGCGAGGAAACACTCGAGTGACTTGAAGTCGATGTAGGCTTTAATCATTTCACCACCTCGTTTGCGACATCGGGTGCTGGACCCGATTTACCTGAGAGTACCCAGCGGATGTAAGGCAGGTGCTCACGACCGAAAAAGATGTCGTCGCCAACAACGTAAGTAGGGACGCCATACATGCCTGCATCAAAGCGAGTTTCGAGAATGCTGTCGTGCATGACTTTGCCTTCACCTGTTACAAAGGCTTCGAATTCCGAGCTATCGACGCCAGCTGACGCCAAGCACCGCTTAACGACCTCGATATCCTCGATATCCAATTCTCTTCGCCAGAACGGGGGATAAACCGCTTCTAGATACGCTGGGATTTGATCTCTGAAGTACAGATTGACGAACAAGAGGCCCATATTCGCGAGACTTGAGTCCCAGATCTTTTCAGTGCCTTTCAGGACGTAACCCTGCTTCTCGGCGTAACGTCGGGCATCCATGTAGGCGTAGCGAATGGCGTTCCATATCTTTGGGCTTCTGCCACTAGACTCAACGACCGCGCCTTTCTCCTTGCGCGCTGACCCCAAATAACTCGGTATATCGAGTGTGTAGGGTCGCCAGTCAAACGAAAGCCCCAGCTCTCGCTCCAGCGCAAGGGTAGGTTTTACGGAAATAAACGCATAAGGGCTTTTGATATCCAAATAGACAATGACGGGTGAGTCGCTTTTGAGAACATCCATTGCTTCTTGCTTATTAATTCTTTTCTCCAGTTTGCATCGTCACTCTCGCTATTCAAAGAATTTAGTGCATTGGCGAGGGGGAAGGGGTGTTGAATCAAAGCTGACTTGGGGGCAGGTCGTGGTGAGTTGATTTAACAGCGTTTTTCAGAGGGCTGGGCAAGGCCTGTGCAATCCGCGTGTGGGGACTATGAAAGCTAAAATATCCTGATACGCTGGATTTATGACAAAGGAGGCCTTCTCGTGAGCACCGCAGAATTAATCGATACAACGACCGACTATCCGCGCCTTTTCCAACCGTTAGATCTGGGCTTCACGACGATCAAGAATCGATCGATTATGGGTTCAATGCACACCGGACTTGAAGAAATGCCGGATGGCTTCGAGCGCATGGCTGCTTTCTACGCTGAGCGCGCTGCTGGTGGTATCGGAATGATCATCACCGGCGGTATTTCGCCTAACGAAGAGGGTGGTGTTGCGGTTTATGATGAGAACGGTAATCCCATCTTTGCTGCCTCAAAGCTCAATACTGAGCGAGAGGCCAACGGGCACCGCCAAGTAACGGACGCGGTCCATGCGGCAGACCCCGACGTCAAAATCGTTATGCAGATTCTGCACATGGGACCGCTTGCGCATAACCCTAATTTGGTTGCGCCCTCTAAGATTCGCTCACGTATTAGCAAGCTAACGCCCAACGAGTTGGATGCGGAAGGTATTGAGAAGCAAATTGCCGATCACGCCAACTGTGCTCGCCTAGCCAAGCAGGCAGGCTACGACGGGGTCGAAATTATTGGTTCTGCGGGTTATCTGTTGTCGACCTTCCTCGTCGAGAAGACCAATCAGCGAACCGACGAATGGGGCGGCAGTTATGAAAATCGTATGCGCTTCCCACTCGAGGTGGTTCGTCGTGTGCGCGCGGCTGTTGGCGATGACTTTATTGTTATTTTCCGTATTGCCGCGATGGACATGTTGCAAGGTGGCATGAGCTGGGATGAGATCGCGTTGTTGGCGAAGGAGCTTGAAAAAGCTGGTGCGAGCATTATCTCGACGCACTTTGTGTGGCACGAAGCAAACGTTCCTACCATTGCCACCATGGTGCCTCGCGCTGCATTTACCAGAGTAACTGCGCGTGTACGCAAAGAGGTGAGTATTCCGGTCATCACCTCTAACCGAATTAATATGCCTGAAGTGGCTGAGGAGGTATTGGAGCGTGGTGACGCGGACCTCGTCTCCATGGCGCGCCCCATGTTGGCAGACAGCGAGTTTATGAATAAGGCGGCGACGGGTCGTCGAGACGAGATAAATACCTGCATCGCCTGTAACCAGGCCTGTCTCGATCATACGTTTAGCATGAAGACCACGTCATGCTTGGTGAACCCGCGTGCTTGCCACGAGACCATGTTGAGCTATGAACCAACAACTGATGCAAAATCGGTGGCAGTGATTGGTGCTGGCCCTGCGGGTCTTGCTTACTCGACAGTGGCAGCCGAGCGCGGCCATAAGGTTACGTTGTTTGATGCAGCGGAGGAGATTGGCGGTCAGTTCAATTTGGCGAAGCGCGTTCCGGGGAAAGAGGAGTTCCACGAGACGATTCGCTACTACAACAAAATGCTCGATAAGCTAAATGTTGATGTCCGACTCGGTAACCGGGTTAGTGCGGCTGATTTGCGCGATCAGGGCTTCGATCATGTCGTTATCGCCACCGGAATCACACCGCGGGTCCCCAGTATTAAAGGGATCGATCACCCGATGGTGGTTGGCTATATCGATGCCATCATGGGACGCAAGCCGATCGGTAAAAAGGTCGCTGTCGTCGGTGCAGGTGGCATTGGCTTCGACGTCACTGACTTGATCACCCACGAGGGCCCATCAGCAGCACTAGACATTGACGTGTTTGCAAAGGAATGGGGCATCGATTTTGAGAATCACCCACGTGGCGGCGTCACGGGTGTTGAGCCTCAGGTGGCAAGCGCCGACCGCGAGGTGTATCTCATTCAACGTAAGAGTACGCCCGTTGGCCGTGGTCTCGGTAAGACAACGGGGTGGACGCATCGAACCACACTGGGTCGCCGCGGCGTGAACATGATCAACGGTGTTGATTACCGAATGATCGATGACGATGGACTGCACCTCATGATCGAGGATAAGCCAGTGAGTCTGGATGTAGACACTGTGATCATCTGCGCGGGTCAGGAACCACTTCGTGAACTCTTCGATGAGCTCGATGATGGTAATACAAGTGTTGAGATCATTGGTGGCGCTTTCGAAGCGGCCGAGCTCGATGCAAAAGCGGCGATTAATCAGGCGAGCTGGTCGGCAGCGAAGCTTTAATCGAGGGAGTTACAGATGGCGTTCTGGTATCTGAGTGCGGCGGCACTTATTGCAGCGGTGGGCGCAGTGATTCACGGCTACGTTGGCGGTCGCATTTATCTCGGGCCCATCAACGACAGTGACCTTGAAGGCCTCACTAAATCATTAAGCGTTATCTCATGGCAGTTTTTCACTATCTGGCTTGCCGTTAGCGCTGGGGTGCTGGTCTGCGTTTCACTGGACGCCAATCTGGGGCTCCTGGCCTACCCCATCATTTTAGTGAACGCCTTGTGTGCGCTGCTCTTTGTTTGCCTTGGTTTCGCAGGACATGGGCAGCTGCTTAGATTGCCGGGGGCCTATGTAACAGGTGCTACGGCCCTCTTGGCTCTCTTAGCAATCTGACTTGCACGATTCTCTAAACAGAAAGGAAGCGCTCAATTCAAGTGGGGCGCTTTCTGAGAACGGAACGCTTTTTAACAGGAAAGTGCTTTCCACGAGGGGAAGGCGATCTCGGGATCGCCATCCTGCCACTGCGGATACTTTTTCATCACTTCAATAAAGAGCTCACTGGATACCAGGCCGTCTAACCATCGTGCAACATTAGGATAGGGGTGGTCGTCCCACCACTTGAGATCGACATTGGCGAACTGCCTTATGAATGGGAAGACCGCTATGTCTGTGACGCTAAGTGAGGAACCGTTTAAAAATCGTGCGTCTCCGAGCCTCGGCTCTAGCGTGGCTAAAAAGGCTTCCGCTTGCCCTCGGTACCAGATCTCATCCTGTTCCGGGAATCGAACCGCATATTTGTAGCGATCGAGCCAATGCTTGAAGTCATCATCGCAAGCCGATATCAGAGGATCATCCAGCCCAAGGCCAGCCAGCCAAGCGTCGGGGTCGTTCTGATGCAGCGCCCATCGCATGACGTCGCGACTCTCTTCGATGATCGTACCGTCGACATCAATAACTACGGGCACGGTACCTTTCGGCGAGACCTCGAGCATAGCGGGTGGTTTATCCTTTAAGACAACCTCGCGTAAGCCTACGTTTATGTCCGCGTAGGCGATCGCCATGCGGGCGCGCATCGCGTAGGGGCAGCGCCGAAAGGAATAAAGAATAGGCGTATCTATCATCCCTGCAGTGTACGTATGCACACTCGCTGGACCAAATCGAATGACATGTATTCAGTCAAATGATGCACACGAGTCGCATCATTACTTTGCTTAGTGCATTATTCCGTCCCTAATTTGGAGGCAGCATGTCACGATCAAAAGCAAAGTCATCGACCTTTCATCCGCCCGTACGCACGTTGATGGGTCCTGGCCCGTCGGATGTTTCACCTCGGGTGCTCGCGGCATCAGCCCGTCCAACCATCGGTCACCTGGATCCGCTTTTTGTTGAGTTAATGGATGATGTAAAGGGTTTGCTGCAATACGCCTTCCAAACCGAGAACGAACTGACGATTCCACTCTCAGCGCCGGGCTCGGCTGGAATGGAGGCTGCCTTTGTCAATCTGGTGGAGTGTGGCGACAAAGTGATTGTATGTCAGAACGGTGTGTTTGGCGGTCGCATGAAAGAGAACGTCGAGCGCTGCGGTGCTACACCAATCATGGTTATGGATCGTTGGGGTGACCCGGTTGATCCGGAAAAGCTCGAGGCTGCGATTAAAGAACACCCTGATGCGAAGGTTGTTGCTTTCGTTCACGCTGAGACATCCACCGGTGTCAGGAGCGACGCTGAGACGCTATGTCGATTGGCAAAATCAGCAGGCA
Source organism: gamma proteobacterium HIMB55 (assembly GCA_000227505.4). Classification (NCBI taxonomy): domain Bacteria; kingdom Pseudomonadati; phylum Pseudomonadota; class Gammaproteobacteria; order Cellvibrionales; family Halieaceae; species gamma proteobacterium HIMB55. The sequence goes on from AGIF02000001.1 coordinate 2,722,071, forward strand.
TGTTGGTGATTATGGATGCTGTCACGTCACTCGCCGGTATCGATTTACAGGCGGATGCTTGGGGTGCGGATGTGGTGTATTCGGGAACCCAGAAATGCCTATCGGGCTTACCGGGTATCTCACCGATTACCTTTTCTAACGATGCTGTCGCTGCGATTCAGGCGAGGAAGCACAAGGTTCAGAGCTGGTTTTTAGACATGAACCTCATCATGGGTTACTGGGGCGAGGGTGCAAAACGCTCTTATCACCACACGGCACCGGTGAACGCGGTTTACGCTATCCACGAGGCGCTGTTGATGTTGGAAGAGGAGGGGCTAGAAGCGAGCTTTGCTCGCCATAAAGCCAATCACCTTAAGTTAGCAGCTGGCCTTGCGGAGTTGGGTTTGGAGATGGCGGTTGCCGAAGAATGGCGCTTGCCTCAACTCAACTCAGTATTGATTCCTGAGGGGCTGGACGATGCCAAGATCAGAGGTCGACTCTTGAACGAGTTTGATCTTGAGGTCGGTGCAGGTCTTGGCGAGCTCGCCGGCAAGCAGTGGCGCATCGGTCTCATGGGAACAAGCAGTAACGACGTCAATATCAATCGTTGCTTAACTGCATTCAAGGCAGTTCTAGCTTAAGGTTAGAGCTCGTTTTAGAGAACTAGCGTTGGCTTGCCGCCGCTAGTTCCTCAACTAGTCGATCTATCAGATCGCTTGCCGATAGCTCTCGCGCTTGGCCTATACCTGTACCTGCCCAATAAGCTCCGTAGCCGGTTCCCTCTTGTTCTAGTGCAAGGGCGTTGAGCTGCTTGGAAAGATCATAGGTAATGGGATAGGGAGGAATGTCCTGCTTGTTCGCTTTGTTGCCCGGAGCTGTCATCTTGTTGCCAATGCCCCGCGCTGCGCGTCCGGAGATGGCGCGCGTTACCACGGTGTTAGATCCATGCGCGGTGCGTATTTGATCTCGATAATCCTCGTTGGCACCGGACTCAGGGCAAAGTAGAAAGGCTGAACCCAGCTGCACCGCGTCGGCACCTGCGCTCAGCACATGAGCAATATCGGCACCACTCATGATCCCGCCGGCGGCCACGATCGGAAGCGAAGTCAGACCTCTAAGTCTTTCTATCAACTCGAGCGTGGTTAGCGCATTATTCGAAAAGTCGTAGTCAGAATCGGCATCAAACGTCCCACGATGACCTCCCGCTTCAATGCCCTGTGCAATCAAACCATCGACACCGGTATTCAGTGCAAGCGCTGCATCATCAAGATTGGTGACGCTTGTGATGATTTGGATGTTTAAATTTTTGAGGGCATTCAGAATCGCTCTATTGGGTAACCCAAAATGAAAGCTGATCAGATCGGGGCGATATTCCTTGGCGAAGTCAATGAGTTGGTGGTCATCCTTCGCGCTGGTATAGGGGTTTTTCAGTGAATCTGGCGCAGTGGCTTTGAGCGCAGCAAATTCGGACGAGAAACGAGCGACCCATGCAGTTTCTAATGTTGGATTTCGCTCAGGCTCGTCATGGCAGAAGAAGTTGAGGTGTAAAGGCCCTTCACTGAGCGCTCTAAACGCGCTTACTTGGCTGGCAGCGCTCTCCCAGCCAGAGGCGCCTAAGCCAAGCGCCCCTATAGCTCCCGCATTACTGACAGCAGCCGCTAGCTCCGGCGTTGATACGCCCGCCATGGGCGCCTGAAAAATGGGTACTCGCAGATTTAGGTCTTGTAGAAACACTTAATGGTTACGTCTGACGAAGCCTAATTAACTTGACGATCTAAGCCGTCCCAGAAGGGTTTGCGGAGCTCCGTCTTGAGTACCTTTCCTGCACCAGAGAGCGGCATCGGCTCGTTCCTAAAGGTGAATCCTTTCGGAACCTTGTAGCCGGCAATGCTCGCGCGGCAGTGAGCGACGAGTTCTTCCTCGCCGGCAGATTCGCCTGCGTGAAGTATGACAATCGCATGGACGGCCTCGCCCCACTCTTCGTGTGGGATTCCAATGACGGAGACGTCTTGTACCGCGTCGTGGCTTATCAAGGCGTTTTCAACCTCTGTGGTGAATACATTCTCACCGCCAGTTACCACCATATCCTTGAGTCGATCGACAATATAGAGATAGCCATTTTCGTCAAAAAGACCCGCATCCCCCGTGTATACCCAACCATCCTTCAGCGCTTTTTCGGTTTCCGCAGGCTTGTTCCAATATCCCATCATGGTGTGGGGGCCGCGGACAACGACCTCGCCTGACTCACCTACAGCGCAATCATCACCCTCATCACTCACGACTCGGACATCGTTAATCGGTGTGGGTCGACCGGCTGACTTGAGAATTTGACCACCGGCACGATGGTCTTCGGGCGACAACATTGTTGCGATCGGTGCGAGCTCGGTCTGGCCATAGGCTTGAACGAGGCCGATATGTGGCCATAGCTCCATGCACCGCTCAAGGGTTGCAGCCGGCATCGGTGATGCGCCGTACATAATCTTTTCCATGCTCGACATGTCAGCCGTTGCTGCATTTGGATGATCGAGAAGCATTTTGATCATGGCTGGCACAAGCAATGCGTGGGTAATTTCTTCATCGGCGATGGTCTCGTATACAGCTGTTGGATCGAAGCTTTGCATGACAACGTTGCGTGCCGCAGATAGCGTTGCAGCCATGCCTCCGGCGAAATCCGCCATATGGAACATAGGCGCTACGTGCAGGTAGCGCGATGATTGCCCCATCCCGAACATAGGCAGTGAACCCATGCCGCTTGCCCATATTGCCCAATGCGATTGCATGACGCCCTTGGGGAACCCAGTGGTGCCGCCCGTGTAAAAGATACCCGCCATATCGTCGCCGCCGCGCGTGGATGGTGCCGACGGATCGTTATTTTGAATCAATGTTTCCAGATCTAGGGCCCAGTCAGGGCAGCTGCCTTCCCCGATGAATATGCAGTGGCGTAGCTCGGCGACCTTTCCGCGTAATTCATCGACTTGTGCTGTGAAGGCATCATCAAAGAACACCACCCGCGTACCTGAGTCAGAAATGGCATATTCATTTTCCGGCACTGCCCATCGTGTGTTCAGCGGTACGACACAGAATCCAGCCCAAGGGATGGCAAACAGTGCTTCATAATAGTTCGCACAATTAAGACTCAGAATGCCCACGCGATCACCCTCGCATAGCCCAAGGCTCTTTAGGCCGGCTGCAAGAGACCCGACTCGGTTCTGAGTCTTAGTCCACGAGGTTTCACTTCCCTTATAACTGGTCGCTACGCTGTGTCCGTTGAGTCGGGCTGCGCGTTCTATTAGGGACTGAAGTGCAATCATGAAGAGCTACCTATGCGTTATCGCATTTTCCTTATTTGGAGACTTAAGCTATTCATTGCGGTCGCTTGCGTCAATCGCATCCGTCCCCGGCGTCGAAAAATCGATATTTTCAGGGGCGTTTGCCCTTGCACTCATTAACGCCACGCAAAGGGCGGTTGGTCGTAGTGAGAAACGCGTGTGTCTTTTCCCATCAGCACGACTTCACGAAACTGATAGAGTACGGCAGCCGTTGGCGCAAAGATTTGATCTAAACTAAGACGAACTGAGAGGATTTCTGTGCCTTCACTTTTGTTGGGTTGGAAGTGAGCAAGACCTTTCTTTGCCAATTCTGAGAAGGGTGCTGTATGTATTGAAGCAACTTCGCTCGGGTTGGGAGATAGCCCTTGCGCATCGCGGTCAGCCCAAACCACAACCGGTGTAATTCGGTACCCCGAGCGCGTGTTGTAATCGTCCAGCAAACCCAGCACCGACGTTTTAGGGAGTTCGAGGTTTACCTCCTCGGTAAGTTCTCGCAGCGCCGCTTCCTCAGCGCTTTCACCCAAGTCTAATCGGCCGCCGGGCAATGCCCATTGTCCGCTGTGAGCGCGAAGTGAGCTCGCGCGGCGAGTTAGGAGCACCGAACCTTCATCATTATCAGCGGTTATCACTACCGCTACGGCTGCAGCACGCAAGTCTCCAAGCGGTTGGACAATTCTTGTAAAACGGTTCAGCTGCGCTCGAGCGTGATCACGTAAAACGGTGTCGTAGTGGTAGGAGCCTACAGGACGATCCAAGGTTCGACTCACTATGCTATGCCATCGCGATTCAGCTGATGAGCGAACAGAGTAAATGGATAGCTCGTCCGTCTCTGCACGAATTCAGTAGCTATCCACTGCAGTGAGCATGCGCGTCGAGAGCCTCTGCTCTGCTTTGGTGAGCTCAGGACGCCAAACCTCGAAGATAAGAACAAAACGATCTTCGCTGGAGTTGTTCCATGCTTCATGCTCAATCGTGTCATCGAATAAGAAAGCCTCGCCAACATTCCAGGTGCGGGTGCTGTTTCCAACTCTAAAGCCGCAATCCTCGGGAATAATGAGTGGCAGGTGGCCGATTAAGCGCGTATTGACCATGCCGTTGTGCGGTGGGATCTTTGCGCCAGGTCGAAGTCGTGAAAACAAAATATTTGGGCATCGCTGACCAGAAAAGACGAGGGGCAGTGCATTCATGGCTTCTGTTGTGACAGGGCAGAGCGCTTGATTTTCAGGCACCGGCTCGCCATTTCGCCAAAGGTAAAGCGCTCCCCAGTCATCATTGTCAGCCATCCCGTGAGAGTCGAACGCAGGTCGCTCGGTGTTGCTCTCAAGGTAAGCGTTAAATTCGCTGCCACCACTGATCAAATTCTGCAGCTCTGCTTGGATAGCTTCGGTTTTTGCCTCAAGTGCTTCTAGCCAAGGAAAGGGATCCCGCGGATAAAGCTCGTGGATGGGCAGCCCGGGATACATGATATGACGCGGCTGCGGGTAATATTGTTTGCGTTTGCCGAGTAAGAGGTCTACCGCCTCCTGCATGCGTGATGTGCTCTCCGGCTCGTCTAGCAGTGGCTGAACCTCTCGCGTCATATGGTCGGCAAACGCTTGTTGCAGCTCTTGAACGCGTGTTTGAGCGCGCAAAAACTCGACACGAATCTCTTGCACCATATCGGGATGCAGAGGGTTGATCATGAGTGCCTGTCGATAAAAGGCTGCTGCTGCTTTCATATTACTTTGTGCATAAAAAGCATCCGCTTTAACGATGTACGCTCGAGCATTTCGAGGGTCGCGAGCGATCGCGCGGTCTGCCGCAAGGTGCGCATTCTCGTAGTCGGCCAGATCGCGATTAGCGAGCGCAACAACACCCCACACGGTTGTGTCGTCTAGCCCAAGCTCAACGGCTCTCTGTGCAAGATCACGAGCAATTTCTGGCTGATTGTCCCGTAAGGTAACAATCGCCTCCCCAAGACATTGCTGAGGGTCAGTCATTAATGATGGATCGTGGCTCATGATGGCTTCCGACGTTAGAAATGAACGGCCGTAATTATGCAAAAAAAAGGGAGGCTTTCGCCCCCCTTTTTCTGTTAGGTGCTAAACGAGTGTTTAGAACTTAACTGTTACACCTGCGAACAGGTATGTGCTCACGTCGAACAGACCTGGGTAAGTGTTGTTGTTACCTGTACCAGTACCTGAAGAGGTAGTTACAGGTGCATCATCACCTAGGACATTGTTCGCACCGAAGCGCAGGCTCACGTTCTCATTGACGTCATAAGTAGCCGCCAAGTCGAGGTAGTTACGCTCTTCCATTGCGTCTTCGAGGTAACCCTGTGGGTCGTCCAGACCGTAGAGGTCTGTCTCGCCAATGTGACGCCATGTTGCAGAAACAACTACGTCGTATGGAGTTACCCAAGTCGCTAGGAAGCGGTGGTTGTACTCAGGAGCAGGCAGACCACATGGACCTGCGTAAGCACCAGCACACTCAACCTTGTTATCACCTGGGATAGCAATCGAGTAGTTTGTATCCAGGAACGTAGCAGCGTAGTCGAAGTTAATCGTACCCATATCGCTCAAGTCGTATGAGTAAGTGATGTTAACGTCGACACCTTCTGTTGCGAATGTCGCAACGTTTACGTTCTGAGTACTGATACCCGCGAGGCCACCGTCTGGTGCTTCGTTGAGTAGGTGGAGAGTACCCGCTGTGTCACGACGAACGTTCGCACAGAACGCTGGGTCACCTGTCTCAAGACAGCGATCCAGTGAAGTCTGCGCAGGAACTGAACCAATTGCGTCGGTCACTTCGATGTCGAAGTAGTCAATAGCAATAGAGAGGTTCTCGATCATGCTTGGCGTGATAACAACACCGAAGGTAGTTGTCTCACTTTCCTCAGCAACGAGGTTAGGGTTACCACCAGTGATCAGGTTGAACTGACCAGCAGCACTTGGGTCAACTGAACCGTACTGAGATGCAGAAAGACCTGTGTTCGCACATGCCTGCTGTGAAGCAGTAGGCGTTGGTCCTGAACATGGGTCACCGTCACCGTTAACAGGTGCCAGCTCAACAAGACCTGTGTTGATACCTACGTAGAGGTCGAACACGTTTGGTGCACGAATCGCAACAGCTTGGTTGATACGGAAACGAACTTCGTCGTTTGGCGCCCAGCTGATACCAGCGAAGTAAGTGTCTGCGTCGAACGAGTTAGATACACCGTTACCGTTAGTGGTGTAATCAGAGTAACGATAACCCGCTGTCAGACCGAGTTCTTGAGCCATTGGCGCACCCGTGATGAGTGGCAACGAAAGCTCCATGAACACTTCTTCAACTTCAATCTCACCCGCGATTGGCAGAGTCGCACCACCAGTACCAGTCAGACCACGTCCGCCTGAGATCTTGGAGATGTCATCTGACAAACGAGCCAGCATATCTTCGCGGTATTCGAAACCAACCAGACCTGTCAGACCAGAGTCTGCCATTGGGCTCTTGATACCCATGCTAGTGAGGTCACCTTCGATGGTGCCGCCGAATACAGTCTGCTCAGTCTCACCAGTTACGATACCAACACCTGAGATGAACGCAGCTGCTTCGTCAGTAACTGCAGTTGAACCGTCTGCATTACGTGTGAAGATGTTCCATGGCACACAGCCACCGCTGGTGTCACGACAAACGGGGTTGTCGAAAGTACCAGTGATATAGAGAGCCTGCTGAACACGGTTAAAGTTCAAGTCGTTCTGAGAGATACGAGTACCTTCAGTCGCAGAGAACTGGCCGAATACGTCGAACGCAAAGTTCTCGTTGATGTCACCACGCAAACCGAAGATTGCACGCCATGAGCTGTTCTCGTAAGTACTTACACGAGGACCACCCTCAACGTTACGGTGCGAGTTGATGAACTGAACATCAACAGACTCGTTACCGGCTGCCATCCAATCAAGACAGCTGATGAAGTCGCCGTTTGCATCGAATGTACCAGTGATGTCACCTAGACGAATACCGTCACCGTTTGGACCCGCACCGCCCGCAAGCAATGGGTTGTCACAGTTAGTCTGGAAAGGACGGTTGAACGATGCTGATTCAGCAATCTGAGCAGCAGTCTTGTTGTTCATGTAGGTTGTATCGAAGTACGCTTCTACATCGTCAGTGATCTCATAGTGACCACTTGCACCGAGGTTCCAACGCTCAACTGGACGCTGGTAGTGGTTTACCGCACCGTAGTTGTAGAACACGTCACTTCGGCTGAAGTCGATTGGTACGATTGTGCCATCGAGCTCCTGGAATACAGTACCAGCTACGCCGTTACCGATAGTTCCGTTGAAACGACGGAAGTTTGAAGAACCACCACAGAAGGGGTTTGACGAACCGAACAAAGTACATGCGCCAGTGTCACGGTCACGACCGATCATTGACTCCATGTCTTCGTACGTACCGAAAAGCGTGATGTTGCCACGGCCGTCTTCACTGTTAACGCCCATCAAAACAGACATGAGGCTTGCTTCACCCGCAGTGTTTGAACCTGGGTCGAAGAAGTCAGCGTCTGCGAGCTTCTGCTCCATGTAGCCGTTGTCGTTCGCGTTGTAGTTCGTGCTGTATTGGTAGTCGAACTCAAAACCTTCGAAATCTTTCTTGGTAATGAAGTTAACAACACCGGCAACCGCGTCAGAACCGTATACCGCAGATGCACCCGCAGTTACGACATCGACACGCTCAACCATGCGAGCAGGAACCATGTCCACGTTAGCTGATGATGAGAATGGGCTACCGAAAGGCAGACGCTTTCCATCGATCAATACCAGCGTACGCTGTGAACCCAAACCACGAAGGTTAAGCGTTGACGTACCGCTAGCGCCGTTTGCCACTTCCGCTGTCTGTGCAACGAATACGTTTGGCAGAATGTTGACCACGTCTTCGACACGAGCAACACCACGGCTGTTAATTTCTTCTGCACCGATCTGTACGAGTGGTACAGATGAAGTAACGTTTGACTTGGTCAAACGAGTACCCGTAACAACAACCTCTTCGAGGTCAGCTGATTCGTCTTGGGCAGACACGAGTGTGGGCAGAGTTGAAGCTACTGCCGCAGCTACCGCAGAACTGAGGTAGCGTGTTTTAAAAGATTTCATTCGAAACCTCCCCTAGTTTTATAAAAAAAGTTCAAGGACTCCTTGTGGCGCCTTTTGGTTACATGCACGCCGATGCAGTGCGATCGCACACTTGCACGTCGCACAATAGCTAATGTTGGGTGTTCAGCGATAGTCATTCGCGGTGAATGAGGGTGAAATAAAGGTGGAATGTGACTTTTTCACACTAAAGTTATTGAACTTTCTGCTTTGAACCAATTTTCGTTCACTAAAGGCGCTCTCGGAGGTTTTGAGACCTCAAAGTGAAACCTCTTCGGTGCGAGCTTTGAGCGCTAACTTTGATGAGGTTTGGAAGTCAGAAGTTACACTTAGCCGGGCATTGGTTTGGGTGACTGGGCGACGTCATCAATTATACCGCGGTGAAGTGAGATCAAAGTGAGAGTCAATGTGCTTAACGTTCGTTGCATAAGGTTGATGCGCTCGACGCGCTGGTCAAAAGGCAGCGCCGAGTCCATGATCGCACTCAGAAATACAACAGACGGCACTTGTTGATAGCAATCGAAGGTAAAGCGCGCGTTTAAACATGAAGCAAAATTTACGACAGGATTTGCAGGCAATTCAGCAGCAGCTCATGGCGGGTCGTTTTCAAGAGGGTGTGGGACTGTGCCGCCAGGTTCTGTCATATGCACCTAACGAGCCCAATGCGCTGTATATGATGGGGGTCGCGGCAGCCCAGCTCGGAGATGCAAACGGGACACGAGCGGCGTTTGATGCCGCATTAAAAGTAACGCCGAATCGTATCGATTTGCTCGTGAATTACGGAAACTTTTTGCGTGAGACCGGGGCCTTGGAGAGGGCGCTCCAGCTTTTGCAACGCGCATCAGAACTCGCGCCGACAACCGCAGGTGTTTGGCAATCGCTTTCTTCAACGCAATTCAGACTCGAGCGTTTTGCTGAGGCGCTGAAGAGCGCCGAGAAGCTCGTCAGTTTGTTACCCACTGATGCAGCTGCTTGGGAGTTGGCCGCCGGTGCGGCGCAACGATTGAGACACCTAGATCGTGCGGTACAACTGATTCGTTCTGGACTAGAAAAACTGCCCGAGGCAGCAACGCTCCATTATGCGCTGGGTCAGCTCAGTCGAGAGCGAGGGGACTTTGAGGCTGCTAACGGAGCTTATGAGCGAGCACGCCAGCTAGGGTTTACCTCGGCTGAGTTATTCCGCAATAACGCGGAAGCACTTCTTGAGTTGGGTAGGCCGCTTGAGGCCGCGGCTTTTGCTCGAGAGGGTCTCGCGCATTACCCAACAGATATTGCATTACATCAGGTAGCCACGAGGCTCCATGTTGAAAGTAGGACTCCTGGCGATCCGGTAGGTGAGCTCATAAAAGCTGCGCGTTCTCAGCAAACAAATGCGGCTTTATGGGAGACAGCCATTGGCTTCCTGAAATACCTTGATCGATCGGATGACGAGCAAAAACTATTAAGAGAGGCACTCTCCTCAGGTAGTCCGAAAACACCGCGTCTTCTGAGTCTAGAAGCGATCGCTCAGGCGGATGCAGGCAATAAAGATCAGATGATGAGTACCTACGAGCGTCTGCTTAATAGATTTCCCGATGACGCAAGTGTGAAGTTTGATTTTGCGATCCAACTGCTAAAAGCATCGGTTCCAGAGCGGGCTAATCAACTGTTTGACGAGGTGCTCAAAGAAAGTCCGCTTGATCAGATGGCCCTTGGGTTTAAAAGCACTGCGTTGCGTCTTATGGGAGATGATCGACTGAATGACCTCGTTGATCATGAAGCTATGGTCTTCAAGGTCGACGTGCCAGCACCTGATGGCTATGCCTCGCGCGCCGAGTATTTTGCTGAGGTGGCTGCGGTCCTTGAGTCTCTGCATCACACCCATGCACACCCCATCGATCAAAGTGTGCGCGGCGGCACGCAGACCAATGGGTTTCTGTTCCGTATCGCCCACCCGGTTGTCAAGCAGCTAGAGCAGCAGATACGCCTTGCGGTGGTGGAAGCCTTTAAACGATTTCCTACTAACAGTGCGCACCCTTTTTGGCAGAGACATGTTGCGGGCACTCGGGCTGCTGATATCGTTTTCTCCGGTGCGTGGTCGGTGCGGCTCAGTGCTCAAGGTTTCCACACGAATCACATGCATCCAAAGGGCTGGATTAGCTCGGCACTTTATATCGCGGTGCCTGATGAAGTGATTGGTGGGACCGACGATGCTGGATATATTCAGTTTGGTGCGCCCGAAGATAAGTTGGGTTTGGATTTGCCACCTATTCGCACCGTAAAACCTGAGGTTGGCAGTTTGGTGCTCTTTCCCTCATACATGTGGCACGGCACGATTCCGTTCAGTTCGGAACAACCGAGAATAACAGTCGCCTTCGATATCGTGCCTCACAGCGAGTGAGCCTCTCTGCAACCAAATGCGGACCTCAACCCCAAATGGGGAGAGGTTCCGGCGACCCATACGCGTTGGGCAATCCACTGATAGTGAGTTCCTGGGAAATTCACCGATGATTGGTCTGTCGTTCGCCGTCGCCGTTGAACCTTGGCATTCTGAAGGTCCGACGCCTATCCGTTAGTGCAGGTCTCCTCAGCCCACACCTATCTAACCTTCGACACCAATACAGACTTACCGCTCGAGACAACGGTCATCTCCCAGCCGCCCATCCAGTTCTTATCGAACTTGACGCGCTGATCACTCCCGCGATGTCTGTACTGCGATGACGATCGCTGTCGCCAGATCTGACCGTTATCTAGCCGAAAAACGGTCTTGCCCCGCCAACCCGTGAAATCGCCAACAAGTGTGGCCTCAAAGGCCCCGTTATTAACAGCTGCTTTGGCTGGTTGCTTTCGGGTCGCGAGCTCTTTAGCGACACGCCGCTCTACCTCGGCTTCTATGACTTTTTCTTGGCTTGATCGCTCGGACAGCTGAACTGTTGTGTCAGCAGAACTATCCGTCTCTTCGCGCATATTAGTCGCGTCGGGCCCGTAACGCTGTCGCAGCCAGTTATTCAGAAATTTACGTTGCTCAGCTGAAAGGGAGTCTACACCTGACCGATTGCGCTCCTCCTTTGTCATCGTTTGCTCGAGGGGCTGGAAATCAGTGCCGGCGCTGGCAGAGGCTGGCATCCACAAGGGCACTAAAAGCGAGATTGCTGCCGCGTGTCGCCCGATGGCTGCGGTTGCGTTTGCCCGGAAGCTCTTCCCTTTAGTCTCCAGTTTATTCTTGGTGTTCATAGTGCGCTGGATGTTCATCAGTCAGACTCCTTGAAAACTGCCTTTGGCTAAAGCACAGATTGCCATGAAAAGTGTACTGTATGCCTTCGATGCACGTTGATTCAATTGCCATCCATGCTCTACTTATTTCAGGGAATCACATGATTACCGTCCAAAATATCTCTGCCGGTATTCTTGCGGGCTTGTGCCAAACCAACGATTGAAAGCTTTACGCAAACCTGCGGAGTCGTGATAACCCAATAGGTTTGCCAGAGCCTCCACCGTTATTGAGGACTCCAGAAGGTGGTGTGCCGCCAATTCTGAAAGAAGTGTTTCTGTGATCTCCCGGTAGCTGGTGTTTTCTGCGTCCAGCCGGCGTTGTAACGTTCGCTTCGTAACATATAGTGCGCTGGCAGTGTCATCGGCTGACACAGTACCCGGTGGGCTCATCAAAAGGATACGGCGAACTTGTTCGCTGGTCGACAAGCCCCTAGTTGGCAGTTGCGTAAGCAGAGCCATGCAAGTCGCATGGGCTTTAGCGTAGGAATCGGTGTGCGCAGAAACGTTTGCTGTCCGCGCAATTCTGTTCGATAGGCGAAAGCGGCTGGCAGGTGCGCCAAAAAATACTGAAGTGCTGAAGTAATTGTTATAAGTGGAACTGTAGTTTGGCTCGCGGTGCGCAAACTCGATGGTTGCTTCAGCAAGTTCTCGACCCAGTACTGAGGCGACTACCGACTGGAGCATTAAGGCGAAACACTCATGCAGCAGGCGTTTAACCGCTTGTTCCGGCTCTACCAGCAGCGACAGAGTGCATACAAGTTGATCTTCATCATGAGTTACCTCGACCTGAGAGAAAGGAAAGCGGAGTGGTAGGAACTCGACAAAGGCGTTTATCGCACTCATTACGTCGGGACTGCTCAGCACCAGATAGCCCATCGGCCCGTGCGCGGCGGGCTGCAGGCTTCGGCCCACCAGTAATCCGAATTCATCAGTTCCAGACAGATCGATTCCATTTTGCAAAATCTGCATTTGCTGATCGGAAGAGATAGTCGATTCATCGCCGGCTTCAAGAATCTCCAGAGCCAACCCCGTTCCTCTCAGAAGGCTTGGTAGCTGTCGTTCGTGCAGGCCGAGCACACGTGCTACCAGGCGCGAGTAGCTGCTTGGAACCAGTAATTCCTTACCTTCATATGGTGGATTCATGGCGTTATTGTCATCAAATAACCTTATGATGTCACGAAATAACCTCGTTGATTATTCGCGATTCTCTAAAGTGAGTAGTGACAGACAACGAATGAGGCGCGGTCATGAAAAAGCATTCATCCCCGGAACTGGTCGTTCGAAAAATGCCATTTGAGTTTCCCGAGGATATCGATCCCCACTGGAACCCTACCAAAGTCGAGTGGAGTCACATGGTGAACGGCGCCTCTCTTGCGATGCCGTTTCTGGAGCCCTACCTGATTCGCACCATGCGCAAGGCGCTGGCGAAGATCGAAGATCCGACCCTGCAACAGGAGGTGAAGCACTACATGGGTCAGGAAGGCCAGCACTACCAGCAGCACCGAAGGTTTAATGACATACTGATTGCGGCCGGTTACGAGGGCTTGCGCGATATTGAAGACCAAATGCGGCTGGAATTTGCCGAGTTTGAAAAAAAGCGTTCACTCAAGTTTAACCTGGCTTACGCCTGTGGCTTTGAATCTATGGCCCTTGGTCTCGGGCACTGGCTGGTGAAAGAGCGTGAATACCTGTTTGGTGGATCAGACAGCAGGGTGGCTTCGCTGATCCTCTGGCATTTCATCGAAGAGGTTGAGCATAAGAACGTCGCTTTTGATGCCTATCACGCCGTTTACGGGAATTACTTTTATCGCGTATTTGGGACCTTTTATGCCACTTTGCACGTGATGAAGTTTAGCCGCCGGGCCTACCAGTTGATGCTTAAGAAGGATGGCCTGTGGGGTAAACTATCCTCGCGCTGGAAACTGCTAAAAGTGATCATGCGGTTCTTAACAGCCATGGTGCCGCCGATGGTAGTAGCTTGCATTCCCGGGCATCATCCATCCAAGGTGGAAGATCCCCAGTGGTACCGAGACTGGCTGGCCACCTACGGGCAGGACGAACACTCGGTCGTGGTTTTGGATACCGACAACCTTAAGGCAAGCTTTGCTTGAGCGGACGCTAGGCGCGATGCGCAAACGTGACCATAAAAAGTGGGGAGACGAAGAATGTATCAAGAAACCTGGGTTGTAGAAGGACACGGCTTTAGCCGCAGGATCAGCGGTAGGCTACTCGTGCACTGCTTCATCATGATGTTTGTGGGGTTCACCGGAGGCTTCGTCTGGCTCATTCACTTGGCAGACAACGTATTCCATATTCTGCCCTTGCCGCGAATGGACGTCGTTGTGCCCGATCGAGGTGAGTTGCTGCGCAACGCGCATACTGGACCAATAATGAATTCCATGTACGTGATGGCGATGGTTATGCTGAGCACGCGCCTTAACTTCAGCGTGGTTCAGGCAAAGTGGGTGTACTATGCGGCTATCGTCATGCTCTGGGGTAATGCCATCGGCTATACCACTGCCGTCGTCGCTCCAGAACGAGGGCTGCAGCCTATTGGCGATTGGCCTAACCTCGTGTCTTACGCCACGTTCTACAGTGCAGTCATTGGCGCAGTGATCGCGACAGGTATTTGTGCGAACAATGCCATTCGAGAATCGCGCCTTGGGAATGGGCACACGGGTTAAGTCTTTCGTGAGCATCGTGACGCAGCATTTTGAAGATCTGAGCGTGGGGCAGAAGTTTGGTTCTGGCAGCCAGATCGTTGAAGCGTCCGAGATTACAGAATTCGCCGGGAAGTTTGATCCGCAACCCTTTCATCTCAGCGATGAATCTGCCCGACATACCATTCTTGGCGGTCTTGCCGCGAGTGGGTGGCACACGGCGTCGGTGTCCGCCAATTTGTTGATCAATAGTGAGTTTAAGCTGGCGAGCGGTATCGTGGGTTTGAGTGTTGATGAATTGCGATGGACAAGTCCGCTTCGCCCGGGCGATGAGCTGAACGTCGAAACAGAGATCCTTGAGCTGAGACCATCGAAATCAAGGCCCTTGTACGGCGTCGTCAAAGCGAGAATTACGACATTCAATCAGAACCATGACATTGTACAAAGCTATGTTCTGGCACTGCTGGCACTGCGTAAAACGCCAGGCTCCTCACCATAAATGGGGGACATCAGAAGTCTCAAGCAAGGGTAAGGCCCCCAATCCGGGATCGGCTGGTCATTCATAGGAAAATCGAGATCTATCAGGTAAATATGGC